>USAX01000036.1 GCA_900552705.1 uncultured Collinsella sp.
CTTCAGGACCTGGGTCGCGACCCGACCCCCGAGGAGATCGGTGCCGAGATGGACATGAGTGCCGACCGCGTCCGCGAGATCCAGAAGATCTCGCAGGAGCCCGTGTCGCTCGAGACCCCCATCGGCGAGGAAGAGGATTCCCAGCTGGGCGACTTCATCGAGGACTCCCAGGCTATCGTTCCGCCCGATGCCGCCAGCTTCTCCATGCTGCAGGAGCAGCTCACCCAGGTGCTCGACTCGCTTGCCGATCGTGAGCGCAAGGTTATCGAGCTACGTTTTGGCCTTGTCGACGGACATCCCCGTACGCTCGAGGAAGTCGGCCGCGAGTTTGGCGTCACGCGCGAGCGCATCCGCCAGATCGAGTCCAAGACTCTGGCCAAGCTCCGCCATCCCAGCCGTTCCAGCAAGCTTAAGGACTACATCGAGTCTTAACCTCGCAAGCAAGAAGCGCCCTCAAGCACATCCGCTTGGGGGCGCTTTCATGTAGTCATTGGGGACGTCCCCAATGACTAGGTCGGAAAAATTCTCAAAAAAGTTCTTGCCCTAAGCTGATTCGTCCGTATAATAAACTTCGTTGCTTGAGAGCACGCACCTATTCCTCGGTAGCTCAATGGTAGAGCACGCGGCTGTTAACCGCGCTGTTGTAGGTTCGAGTCCTACCCGGGGAGCCAGATTTTTCAGCCCATTCCGTTGGGCTTTTAAATTCCTCGGTAGCTCAATGGTAGAGCACGCGGCTGTTAACCGCGCTGTTGTAGGTTCGAGTCCTACCCGGGGAGCCAGGTTGTAAAACCCGTCGCTTATGCGGCGGGTTTTTTCATGCCGCGATCTCCTAGCGCGAACGTTGCCATATCAACATTTCGTGTCGAGGATGTAATCCCGCGGCCCACCACCTCAACACGGCGCGGTCGTTGTAGAATATTGCAATGATTGCTCCCACGAGATGGTGCCGCGAGCACCAGATAAGGAGATTCTTGTGTCTGAGACCATTAACGGCAGCCTGAGCGTCTCGAACGACGTTATTGCCGATATTGCCGGTTATGCCGCGATGACGTGCTACGGCGTCGTCGGTATGGCCGAACAGCTCCAGGGCGCCGAGAGCGTGCGCCTGCTTGCCGGTCAGCGCCTCCGCAAGGGCGTGCTTGTCTCCGCCGACGAGAACGGCCTTACGGTCGATCTTCACGTCGTGCTCGAGAGCGGCGTCAACATGAAGTCCGTCTGCCACAATCTTTCGAGCTCCGTTGCCTTCACCCTGCAGGAGATCGCCCAGATCGATCCCGCCAGCCTTAAGATCGGCATCCACATCGACGCGCTCAAGAGCCGTCTGAACTAGCATCCGAAAACGGAGATTCAAATACCCATGATTGCAAAGACCATTCGCACCTGTTTTCCGATCGCTGCGGCTGCCGTTTCCGACAAGGCCGAGGAGATCAACAAGCTCAACGTCTTCCCCGTACCCGACGGCGACACCGGCACCAACATGTCGCTCACGCTCGCCTCGGTGACCAAGGAGCTTTCCGCCCTTCCCGCCGATGCCGATATGGAGGCCATCGCCGGCGCCATCACCCACGGCTCCCTGATGGGCGCCCGCGGCAACTCCGGCGTCATCACCTCGCAGATCCTGCGCGGTGTTGCCGAGGGTCTCGTTTCTGCCGATGAGCCCATCACGTCCGCCAACATCGCCTTCGCTTTCCGCCGCGCCGTCAAGGTCGCCTTCCAGGCCGTCCGCAAGCCCATCGAGGGCACGATTCTCACGGTCCTGCGCGATGTCTCGACCAAGGCCGACGAGTGCGAAAAGAAGAAGTTCTCGGCCGAGGACGCGCTCGACGCCATCGTCGTCGAGGCCTACCAGTCCGTCGCCCGCACGCCCGACCTGCTGCCCGTTCTGAAGGAGAACGGCGTGGTCGACTCCGGCGCCTTTGGCTTTGCCATCTTCCTGGAGAACTTTGTCGCCGCCGCGCTTGGCCGCAGCACCGTTGTCGAGGATTTCTCCGCCACGTTTGATTCCGCTGGCTCTGCCCGCGACGCGGCCCTCGGTCGCGTTGAGATTGAGGCCAACGACGATTGGGAGGGCTCGGAGTTCCGCTACTGCAACGAGTTCCTCTTTAAGGCCGACGCCCCGTTTGACGAGGACGAGTGCCTTAAGTTCCTGGGCTCCATGGGCGACTGCGAGCTGCTCGTGGGTGCCTACCCCGACTACAAGATCCACGTGCACTCCAACACCCCCAACCTGGTGCTCGAGCACATGCTGCAGCTTGGTCAGATCTACGAGGTCTTTATCCACAACATGGAGATGGAGGCCCACGACCGTACCGCCAAGATTCACGAGGACCAGGAAAAGGCCGCCGAGCCCGCCAAGGCGCTGGGCTTTGTCGCTGTTGCCGCCGGCTCCGGTGAGGCCGATATCCTCAAGTCCCTCGGCGTCGACGTGATCGTCTCGGGTGGCCAGACCATGAACCCCTCGACCGCCGACCTGCTGGGCGCGGTGGACCAGGTCAACGCGACCTCGGTCATTATCCTGCCCAATAACGGCAACATCCGCATGGCTGCCGAGGCCGCCGCTTCTGCTTGCACCGACAAGAAGGTCGCCGTCGTTCCCACCAAGACCGTCCCGCAGGCGTTCTCCGCACTGTTCGCGGTCCTGCCCGATTCCGAGCTCGAGGACGCCGTTGCCGCTATGGTCGACGCCATCAGCGAAGTTCGCGATGGCGAGGTTACCCGTGCCGTGCGCGATTCCAGTGCCTCTGACGGCTCTCCGATTCACTCCGGTGACGTCATGGGTATCATTGCCGGTTCCATCGACGTGGTCGGCTCCGATGTTAAGCAGGTCACGCTCGACTGCATCAACCGCATGCAGGAGGAAGAGGAGGGCGATGCGCTGACGATTCTGGCCGGCGAGGAGCTGTCCGATGAGGCCTTCCAGGAGATCGTCGACGCCATCGAGGAGGCTCAGCCCGACTTGGAGATCGACGCTCATCGTGGCGAGCAGCCGCTCTATCCCGTGATCTTCTCGATCGAGTAGGCATCTGCCCATGTCCGAGCTGTGCTCCGTGCCGCGCGTCTCGGAGCGCTTTGCCCAGAGCAATGCGCTCGACGAGGATATCGCGCGACTCAAATATGTTTCGGGTAAACGTGAGGAGGCCCTTCGCCGTCTGGGAATTCGGACGGTGGGGGACCTCCTTCTCCATATCCCTCACCGATATCTCGACTTTACGCGCTCCTGGTCCATTGAGATGGCGCCCATCGGTACCGTGTGCACGATTGTCGCCACGGTCGATCGTATCGTTCAAAAGCAGCCCCGTCCGCGTATGCAGGTGACCGAGGTCTCGCTGGTGGACGAGACGGGGGTGCTGCAAGTCGCCTTTTTCCGTCAGCCCTGGATTGCCCAGCAATTTAAGCAGGGCGACCGCCTGGCCGTGATGGGTAAGGTCGAGTTTGCCTACGGCTTTAAGCAGATGGCCTCTCCGCATTTCGAAAAGCTCGAGGAAGGACGTGCCGCGGGTACTATCCTGCCGGTCCATTACGTGAGCGATGGCGTGAGCCAGGCATGGATGCGCCGCATCGTTAGCGGTGCGCTCGAGGTTGTCGGCAATCCCTTCGACCCGATTCCCGCCCGCTTACGCGCCAAGCGCCGCCTGATGAGCAATGCCCGCGCGCTGCGCTCAATTCACTTTCCCTCGAGCATGGCCGAGCGCGATATCGCGCGCCGCCGCCTTGCCTATGAGGAGTGCCTCTGCCTTCAGCTGGCGCTGCGCCTGCGCAACGACGGCGGCTTGGTCGAAGTCGCTCCCTACGCCCATACCGCGGGCGAGCACCTGGCGGCGCTCAGGGAAGCCCTACCGTTTTCGCTGAGCGACGAGCAGGAGGGCGCGTTCCAAGACATCCTGAACGATATGCGTGATGGCGGGCGCGTGATGAACCGCCTGCTTCTGGGCGACGTCGGTACCGGCAAGACGGCCGTCGCCGCCTGCGCGCTGGCTGTCGCGGCCGATTCGGGCACCCAGTCCTGCGTTATGGCGCCAACGGGCGTGCTGGCGCGCCAATATGCCGATAAGACCGGTCCCTTGCTCTCGCAGGCTGGTATGTCCTGGGCGCTCCTGACGGGTGCCACGCCGGCGGCCGAGCGCGAGCAGATCCATGCGCAGTTGGAATCGGGCGAGCTTGACGTCCTCTTTGGCACTCACGCGGTCCTTTCGGATGACGTGGCGTTTAAGCATCTTTCGCTTGTCGTCATCGACGAGCAGCACCGCTTTGGTGTGGGTCAGCGCAATGCCCTGCGTGCCAAGGGCCCGGGTGCCGATCTGCTTGTTATGACGGCGACACCGATTCCGCGCACGTTGGCGCTCTCGGTCTACGGCGACCTGGACACGAGCATCATCCGCCATCGGCCTGTTCCGGGGGCGGGCGTTACGACGCGCGTGCTCACCGAGTCGAGCCGCGACCTTGCCTACGGCGCCATTCGCGAGGCGCGCGAAAAGGGCCAGCAGGCCTACGTGATTTGCCCGCTCGTGGAGCCGAGTGACTCGGCCGATGAGCTGGAAGACGTGCCCGGTATCGCCCGCGACGACGAGGGCCGCGTGACCGTCCCCGTGCCGCTGCACGATACGGCAACCGAGCTCGAACGACTGCGTCTGGCCCTGCCGGGACTTACCATCGAGCGCCTTCACGGCCGCATGCCGGCGGGGGAGAAGGACCGGGTCATCGATGCCTTTAAGCGTGGCGAGATTGATGTGCTCGTCTCGACCACGGTGGTCGAGGTGGGCGTCGACGTGCCCAACGCCACCGTCATGGTCATCGAGAACGGCGAGCGCTTTGGATTGGCGGCCCTGCACCAACTGCGCGGTCGCGTGGGCCGTGGCAGCGTGTCGGGCACCTGCCTGGTCATGACGCACTCCAAGGGCAATGGCGGCGCATCGGCGGCGCAAGACCGTCTCCAGTCGCTCGAAAAGACCTCGGACGGCTTTACGCTCGCCCAGATGGACCTGCGCCTGCGCCACGAGGGCGAAATCCTGGGCTACCGTCAGCACGGCGGCGTGACCTTGCGCTTTGTGGACCTGGACGCCGACGAGGATCTTATCGAATGGGCCCATTTGGACGCGGTCGAGCTCTTGCGGTATGCTTGCAACCTTGACTCCGTGGCGACGCGCCCCTTGCGCGACGCGGTCGCCACACGCTATCGACATATCTTTAAGGAGGTCAGCGGAGGATGAGAATCATCGGCGGTGAATGGCGCGGCCGCAAGATCGAAGAGCCGCGTGGGCGCGATGTCACCCGTCCCACGACCGATCGCGTGCGCGAGGCATGTGCTTCCATGGTCATGTCGGCGTTCGACTTCGATTTGGACGAGGTCCGCGTGCTGGATGCCTTTGGCGGCTCCGGCGCCCTGGGAATCGAGATGCTCTCGCGTGGCGCCCGCTCGCTCACCACGTTCGAGATCGATCGCAATGCCGCTCGTCTGATCACCAAGAATATCGAGTCGCTGTGCCGCGACCGCTCGCGCTGGCGCGTCGTTACCGGCGATGTGCTGGCGAGCGCTTCGCGCGGCCGCGTGCCAGGTGGTCCTTTTGATCTGGTCCTGCTCGATCCACCGTATGCCTTTGGCGCCGAGCCGGTCGAGGAGCTGCTGCAAAATTTTTCCCAGCAGGGACTGCTGACGCCCGGGGCCTTTGCCCTGTTTGAGCATGCCGCAACCGATGCGGGCGCTCATCCAGCTGGTTTTGAGACTGTACGAGAGAAGCGCTACGGCATTACCTCGGTTGACTTGCTGCACTGGGTGACCGAGGACGAGAGCGACCATGCTGACGAGAACGAAAATGACGAGGATGCGCCTTCGGAGGACACCCATGAATGACACCATCAACCGCGTGATCGTCCCGGGCACCTTCGATCCCATCACCTTTGGCCATATTGACGTGATCCGCCGAGCCCGCCGCATCTTTCCCAGCGTGATCGTCGCCGTGGCCGAATCGCAGGGTAAAAACGGCGTGGGCACCACCTTTATGCTCGACGAGCGCGTGGCGCTGGCCCGCGAGGCCCTCGGCGATTTGGACGGCGTCGAGGTGCTGCCCTTCACCGGCCTGCTGGTCGACTTTGCACGTGAGCAGGGGGCAGGTGCCGTCGTTAAGGGTCTGCGCGCCATGACCGACTTTGAATACGAGCTGCAGCAGGCCGACCTCAACTATCGCCTGGATTGCGAGCTGGAGTCCATCTTTGTCATGAGTGCTCCGCAGTACGGGTACATCTCGAGCTCGGTGGTGCGCCAGATCGCTTCGCTTGGCAGCGATGTATCGACGTTTGTGCCGCCCAACGTGGTCGCAGCGCTCAAACATCGCTTTTCGTGACGTTTTTTATTGCCTGGTGGCATGTGGTAAACTAACACGATGATATGTTACCTATGAAAGGAGACCGGATGCCGGGCGAGAATTTTCCTGGCGACAGGATCGTGAGTCTTGTCGACGAGCTCGAGGGGCTCATCGAAGAGGCTAAGACGCCGTTCGGCAAGAACGCCCAGATGAAGGTTATCGACGCCGACGTCTTCTTTAACATCCTCGATGAGATCCGCATGAGCTATCCCGAGGAGTGGCAGAAGTCCCGCCGTATCCTCAAAGAGCGCGAGGAGCTTATGGCCTCCGCCGCCGCTCAGGCCGATTCCATCATTGCCGATGCTCAGCAGCAGGCGCTCACCATTGCCGGTGAGCAGGAAATTGTCCGCTTGGCACAGCAGCAGGCCGACGACATCCGCGACCGTGCCCAGCAGTACGAGCGCGAGACGCGCTATGCCGCCGAGGATTACGCCGAGCAGGTCTTTACGCACCTCGAGGAGAACCTTAAGAGCCTGACCGGCACCGTCACCCGTTGCCGTCAGCAGCTCAACGAGGGCGCCGCTCAGCAGAACGGTCAGTGGTAATGGCCGAGTTCCCGAGCGTAACCGTCGATCTTTCCGAGCAGCTCGAGTTTCCCGGAGACTCATACCCGCTGACCGGCAAGGTCGATGTCGCCACCTACACGGTGGGCGAGAAGGAGTACCAGCTGCAGGACGGCATTGCCTACGACGTGGTCTTTACCAACGCCGGTACCGGTGTTCTGCTTTCGGGCATGGTCCGCGCTCACGCCACCGGCGAGTGCGATCGCTGCCTGGAGCCCGCCTCGTTTGATATCGCAGGCGAGATCGAGGAGTTCTACCTCTTTGAGGAGCCCGAGGACCCCGAGGCCTACGAAGACGGCTACGAGTTGCTGGGCGAGGATCGCATCGTCGATCTGGGTGAGCCCATCAACGACGCGGTCGTCATGGACACGCCGTTCGTTGTCCTGTGCAAGCCCGATTGCCGCGGCCTTTGCCCCACCTGCGGCAACAATCTCAACGTCGAGCAATGTGAGTGCGCCGCCAAGGCGGAGGCCGAATGGGCCGCTGCCACGGAAAATCCATTTGCAGCATTGAAGAATCTCAAGCTTGACGAGTAAAACTGTGGTAGTATCGCTACTTGCGCGTAATCGCCACACTGGATAGTTCATAAGGAAGGTCACTATGCCCGTACCTAAACAAAAGCAGGGTCGTATCCGCACCCATACCCGTCGTTCCGCCAACATGAAGATCTCGGCTGCGGCTCAGTCCACGTGCCCCCGTTGCGGCGCTGTTAAGCTCCCGCACCACGTGTGCCCCAGCTGCGGTTTCTACAAGGACCGCGAGGTTATCGTTACCGAGTAACTGTATACTCTGGATACGATGCCGTTCCAACTGGAACCACAATGGCCGGCTCAATGAGTCGGCCATTTTTGTATAAGGAGCATATGAAATGAGTAACGTTCGCGTTTGTGTAGACGTTGTGGGCGGAGACGAGAGGCCCCAGGTTGTCCTCGACGGTATCGAGGCTGCGCTTGCGGCAGATCCCGAGATTGAGGTCTTGGCCGTCGGTCCCGCTGAAATCGTCAACCCCTTTGCAGCGGCGCATGCCCGCGTGGAGGCCTTGGAGGCCCCCGACGTCATCAGCATGGAGGACGATCCCATCCGCGCCGTGATGACTAAGCGCAAGTCCTCGATCGTGCTTGCATGCCGTGCCATTAAGAAGGGCAATGCGGACGCGTTTTTCTCGGCCGGCTCGACCGGTGCCATGACCGCTGCCGCCACGGCCTACGTCACGCCGTTTAGGTATTTGGCGGAGGGCAAGAAGCAGCCGGTCCGTCCGTGCCTGACTAACGCACTGCCTAATCGCGCCGGCGGCCTGACGGTGCTGTGCGATATGGGCGCCAATCCCGATGTCACGGTGGACGACATGGTGCGTTTCGCCCAGATGGGTGCTGCCTATGCCCGCGTGGTTTTGGACATTGAGCATCCGCGTGTGGGCCTGCTTGCCAACGGCACCGAGGACGAGAAGGGCTCCAACTTTACCAAGGCGTGCTTCCCGGCCATGAAGGCCGCGGTTCCCGGCTTTGTGGGCAACTGCGAGGGCACCGATCTTACGTCGGGCAATTTTGACGTCGTGGTCGCCGACGGTATGTCGGGCAATATTGCGCTCAAGGCCACCGAGGGCGCTGCCAAGTTTTTGCTGCAGGAGCTCAAGGGTGCCTTTATGTCTTCGCTCGGCACCAAGATCGCCGCGCTGCTCATCAAAAAGCAGATGCGCCAGATTAAGGCCAAGCTTTCGGGCGACGCCAAGGGCGGCGCGATTCTGCTGGGCCTGCGCGGCGTCGTGTTGATCGGCCACGGTGCCACGTCGGTCGAGGCCGTCAAGAACGGTACGCTTGCCGCGGCCCAGGCCGTGCGCGCCGGGCTTGTCCAGGACGTTGCCAATTCTATGGACGGTATCGTTTTATAAAGGCCGCGTTACGTGGCTCAACCTGTACCGCGTGGGGTAGAATCGGAGCCGTATTGCAACGCGGCTCCGATTGCCGTGTTGTATTGTGTTCCATGACATACGAGAGGAAGCGCTATGGATCGCTCCGAAATCTTCGATAAGATCGCCGAAGTCGCCGCTGACGTGCTGGGTGTCGATGTCGCCGACATTAGCGACGAGACCACTTTTGACGATCTCGATGCCGATTCGCTCGAGCGTCTGCAGCTGGTGACGGCCATCGAGGACGAGTTCGACCTCGAGATCGATGACGAGACCCTGCTGTCGCTCAACTCTGTCGCCGACGCTGTCGACGCTATTGAAAACGCCAAGGAGGCCTAAGTCTTGGCTTTGTCTGAACGACTCACGCGCGCCCAGGAGATTCTGGGCCATGAGTTCAATAATAAGGTGCTGCTGCGCGCGGCGCTCACGCATCCCTCGGCCGTCGAGGGTCAGCCGGTCTCTGCCAGCTATGAGCGCCTTGAGTTTTTGGGCGATTCCATTTTGGGCGCCGTGGTGGCCCGTTCGCTCTTTGAGTCCTATCCCGAGTTTGACGAGGGTAAGCTCACGCGCCTGAAGGTGTCCCTTGTCTCGGGCGCTACGCTGTCCGAGGTGTCGCACGAACTGGGTATCGACGACATCATCATCTTTGGTGCCTCCGAGACCGGTACCGGCGCCCGCGGCCTGCATTCGGCGCTCGAGAACGTCTACGAGTCGCTCGTGGGTGCGTTGTATCTGGATGCCGGTTGGGATGCGGCGGCGGAGTTCATCCACCGTACGCTCAAGCCGCACCTGGCCTCCGAGCGTGCCGAGCACCCCGCGAACCCCAAGTCGTTCTTGCAGGAGTGCGTGCAGGCAGACGGCCACGAGCCTCCCGCGTATAAGCTGGTCGGCTCCGAGGGCCCCGCGCATGCGCCCACCTTTACCGCTGTGGTGCTCATCGACGGTATTCGTCAAGGCCGCGGCACTGGTTCCTCCAAGAAGGAGGCCGAGGGAGCCGCTGCGCTCGAGGCGCTCGACCGCATGGGCTACACCACCAACGGCGTGATTCTCAACAAGAAGCCTGTTTAAGCGAGGAACCGTGTATCTCAAGTCCCTCACGCTCAAAGGGTTCAAGTCGTTTGCCGACCGCGCCCATATGTCATTTGAGCCTGGCCTGACCGTCATCGTCGGTCCCAACGGCTCGGGAAAATCGAACATCTCCGACTCGATTCTGTGGGTCCTGGGCGAGCAGAGCGCCAAGCAGCTGCGCGGCCAGGCCATGGAGGATGTCATCTTCTCGGGCTCGTCGGCGCGCAAGCCGGTGGGTGTGGCCGAGGTTACGCTGGTGCTCGACAACTCGGACCATATGCTTCCCGTCGACTTTGAAGAGGTGGCTATCACCCGCCGCATGTATCGCTCGGGCGAGAGTGAGTACCTCATCAACTCGAGCCCGTGCCGCCTGATGGACATTCAGGACATCCTGCACGATTCGGGCCTGGGCAAGGATACGCATTCCATCATCAGCCAGGGCAAGCTCGATGCCATTTTGCAGAGCCGCCCCGAGGAGCGCCGCGCTCTTATTGAGGAGGCTGCCGGCATCTCCAAGCACAAGCGCCGTAAGGAGCGTGCGCTCAAAAAGATCAAGTCGATGGACGA
The DNA here is from genome assembly GCA_900552705.1 of uncultured Collinsella sp. GTDB lineage: Bacteria > Actinomycetota > Coriobacteriia > Coriobacteriales > Coriobacteriaceae > Collinsella. The sequence goes on from USAX01000036.1 coordinate 10,464, forward strand.
GCACCTGACCCGTGCCCGCGACATCAATAAGGAGATCGCCCGCCAGCTGCGGCCGCTGGAGCGTCAGGTCGATCGCGCGCGCAAGTACAAAGAGCTGTCCTCGCGCGCGAACGAGCTTACGCAGATGCTGGCCGTCGACGAGCTTCGTTCGCTGCAGTCGCAGTGGAACGACTTGGAGAGCCGCTCTAAGGAGGGCGCCGCCGAGCTGGAGCTCGCGCAGTACCGCCTGGGTGAGAAAGAGCGCGAGCTCGAGAAGCTCCAGGTTATGCTCGAGGAAAAGGGCCTGTTTGTGGGCGATCTGGGCGAGCAGCGCCGCCATATGCAAGACGTGGTCGGCCGCATCAATTCCGATATGCGCCTGCTCGAGGAAAAGGGCCACAACATGGTGTCGCGCCTGTCCGACATGCGCGGCCAGATCTCGAGCTCCGAGCATCAGCGTCGTCGCGTTGTCGAGGAGCTCGAGGATGCACGTGCCCAGCTTGAGGAGGTGACCGGTGCGCACATGCAGGCCCAGTCCGACGTTGACGCCGCCGGTCCTGCTGCCGCCCAGCTCCACGAGCGTCGCGTTGCGCTTGACAATCAGATTTCGCAGCTCACGCGCGAGCAGCGCGATGTGCAGCGTGTGGCCGACAACGCCGCGCTCGAGCTTGCCAAGGTGAAGGACTCGCTGAGCAACGCCGAGGTCGAGGACAACATGTACGCCTCGCGCCTGGAGCAGATCGACGAGCAGCTCGAGGAGGTCACGGCCTCGCTCGAGAGCCGTCGCGACCGCGCTGAGGAGCTCGAAGGCGCGCTCGATCAGGCCCGTCAAGCCCAGGTCGATGCGCGTGAGGCCACCGAGGTCGCTCGTGCGGCGTTGAAGGACTTGCGTAATCGCGAGAGCGAGGCGCGCAACAAACTGTCCGAGGTTCGCTCTGAGCTCGCGAGCCAAAAGAAGCTCGATGCCCGCATGGCAGACAGCTCGCCGCTGGTGAGCCGTCTGATGGGTGCGCTGGGCGATGATGTCCCGGGTCGTCTGGGCGACGTGCTCGAGGCTCCTCGTGAGCTCGAGGGCCTGGTCGAGCAGCTGCTTTCTGGCGATATCGATGCTCTTTTGTTTGATGATGCCGCTACGCTTGAGCGCGCCGGTCGTGCGGCTCTGGACCAAAAGAAGGCCTCGGGCGAGGCGCTGCTGATGGCGCGCGGCGTGAGCGGCGGTGCTGCTGCTAAGGGTGCTGCCGGTTCGCGTCTGGTCGATCGTCTGTCCGTGCGCTCCGGTTATGGCCCGGTTGTCGAGGCCCTGCTCGGCGGCTATTACGTGGTCGATGACTTGGCCGCCGCGCTGGCGGCACCAGTCGTTGACGGTGTGACCTACGTGACTCCCGATGGCGCCCGCGTGAGCTGTGGCGGCCTGGTGCGCGTGGGGCTCGATGCCGGCGAGGCTTCGGGTGCCTTGGAGCGCAAGCGTCGCATTCGCGAGTTAGAGGGCCTGGAGCCCGATCTGGCTGCCGTGTTTGAGCATGTGTCAGACCAGGTCGTCGAGGCCAATGCGGCCGTCGAGGAGGCGCGTGCCGCCGAGGGCGATGCCGCCGGCGAGATCGCCCGTCTTGAGGGCGAGCGCCGCTCGCTGCTTTCCGAGATCGGCCGCTTGGAGCAAAGCGCCAACAATGCCGAGGTCGAGCGCGTGCGCATCTCGAAGCGCCGCGAGCAGGCCGCCGAGGCCGTCCGCGCTGCGCGTCCGCGCGTTGACGAGCTCACCCGTTCGCGCGACGAGGCCCGTGCGCAGGCAAGCGACCTTGGTCTTCAGATTGCCGAAGCCAACGATGAGCTCGATCGCGTGCGCCGTGACGATTCTGAGGCAGCCGGTAAGCTCGCCGATGCCAAGGTCCGCCTGGCTCAGACGAGCGAGCGCCTGCGTTCGCTGAAGGGCCGCGTGCCCGATCTTGAGCATCGTCTGGAGGGCATCGACCGCCGTATCCGCGGAACACGCCAGGCCTCGCGCTCGCTCGAGTTGCTGCGCCTGCGCGTCGACCCCATGCACGAGCGCTATTCGGCCCTGCTGGAGCGCGCGTCGGATTGGGCCGCGCGCCTGCGTGACCAGGCTTCGCTCGAGGAGGCGGACTCGGCCTCGCTCAAGAAGACCATCGAGGACGCCAAGGCCGAGGTCTCCCGCGCCAAGGAGCGGGTCGATGCCGCCACGGCGACGCAAAACGAGTTCAAGGTCGCACGCGGCAAACTCGAGGTGCAGGTAGAGGCGGCCATCAAGGCCATTACCGCCGATGGCACCACGGTGCTCGAGGAAGCTCTCATGCTTCCTGCGCCCACCGACCGCGACGCCGCCGAGCGCGAGCTCAACCAGCTCGTGCGTCAGATCAACAACCTGGGCCCTGTGAACCAGGTTGCGATGGAGGAGTACGAGCAGCTCAAGCGCCGCGCCGATTATATCGAGGAGCAGCTGGCCGATCTGGAGAGCGCGCGCAAGGCGCTCACCAAGATTACCGTGGCCATTGACCGTAAGATGCGTAAAGCCTTCCTGGTGACCTTTGAGAAGGTCGATGCGAACTTCCGCGAGATCTTCGCCATGCTGTTCCCGGGTGGCCAGGCGCATCTGGAGATGACCGACCCCGAGCATCCTGCCGAGACGGGCATCGAGGTCGTGGCGCAGCCGCGCGGCAAGCGCATCACCAAGATGATGCTCATGTCGGGCGGCGAGAAGAGCCTGACGGCGCTCGCCTTGCTCTTTGCCGTGTATCGCACGCGTACGGTGCCGTTCTATGTGCTGGACGAGGTCGAGGCGGCGCTCGATGACGCCAACCTGTCCAAGCTCATCGGCGCGCTCGATGTTTTGCGTTCCGATACGCAGCTCTTGGTTATCTCGCATCAGCGCCGTACTATGGAGGACGCTGACGTCCTCTACGGCGTCTCGATGCAAGCCGACGGCGTCAGCCGCGTCGTCTCGCAAAAACTTGATCGCGAAACCGGAAAGGTCGTGAATGCATAATGGGATTCTTCGATGCTCTCTCGCGCGGACTTGAGCGCAGCCGCGAGGCCCTCAACGAGGTCTTTTACTTTGGCGGCGAGGTCGATGAGGATTTTTGGGAGGATCTAGAGGACACCCTCGTCATGGGTGACATGGGCGCCGAGGTCGCCATTCAGGTCTCCGATGACCTGCGCGATACCGCGGCCAAGAAGAACCTCAAGACCGCTCCGCAACTCCGTCGCGCCCTGGCCGAGCAGCTCGAGCAGCATTTTGTGCCCGCCGAGCGCGATCCGTTCTCCGACACGCCGAGCTGCGTGCTGTTTGTGGGTATTAACGGTGCCGGCAAGACCACGACGGTCGGCAAGATCGCGAGCGCTATGGCTGCCCGCGGCAAGAACGTCGTGATCGGTTCGGCCGATACCTTCCGCGCCGCCGCCATCGAGCAGCTCGATGTGTGGGGCCAGCGCGCCGGCGTTCCCGTCATCAAGCGCGACCGCGGCTCCGATCCGGCGAGCGTGTGCTATGACGTGCTCGATGAGGCCGACAAGCGCGGCAGCGACCTGGTGCTTATCGACACTGCCGGCCGTCTGCACACGAGCCCCGAGCTCATGCGCGAGCTTGCCAAGGTGGTCAACGTGACGCGTAAGCGCGCCGCCAATATGGCCGCCGGCCCCATGCCCGTCTCGGTCGTCCTAGTAATCGATGCCGCAACAGGCCAAAACGGTCTGAACCAGGCGCTCGAGTTTAACGAGGCGCTGGGCCTGGACGGTATTATCATGACTAAGCTCGACGGCACGGCTAAGGGTGGCATCGCCATGGCTGTGGCCGAGAAGCTCAAGCTCCCGATCCTGCGCGTGGGCGTGGGCGAGCAGGTTGATGACCTGCAGGAGTTCAATGCCAAAGATTTCTGCCGCGCCCTGGTGGGCGAGTCCAACTAAGGAGTGACTAGTGTTTGATTCTCTGAGCGATCGCCTCAACGACACATTTGACCGCCTGCGTGGCAAGGGTAAGCTGACCGAGGCCGATATTACTTCTGCCATGCGCGACATTCGCATGGCGCTGCTCGAGGCCGACGTCAACTTCAAGGTCGTCAAGGAGTTCGTCGCCAAGACCAAGGAGCGCTGCATGACCGCCGAGGTCATGGAGTCGCTGTCGCCGGCGCAAAACGTCGTCAAGATCGTGCTCGACGAGCTCACCGAGATGCTCGGCTCCACCGAGAGCAAGCTCGTCTTTAGCAACCGCATTCCCAATGTCATCATGCTCGTGGGCCTTCAGGGCTCCGGTAAAACCACGGCAGCTGTAAAGCTGGCCTACCTGCTCAAGAAGCAGGGCCGCTCGCCGCTGCTCGCCGCGTGCGACGTCTACCGTCCCGCCGCCGCCGACCAGCTGGCCACGCTCGGTGGAGAGATCGGCGTACCGGTCTTCCG
>USAX01000037.1 GCA_900552705.1 uncultured Collinsella sp.
GCCACGGCCTCGAGCGTCGCCACGATGCGATGTGGAGACTCGTAGAAGATGAGTGCGCCGGGCACCACGGCAAGGCGCTGCAAACGGCGCACACGGTCGCCGTGCTTTCGGCCCAAAAAGCCCTCGAAGAAAAAATGCTCGCAGGGAATGCCGGACGAAACAAGCGCCGTGACGCAAGCAGAGGGCCCGGGAATAACTTCGACGGGCACATCGGCCTCACGCGCCGCCTCGACCAGCGCCTGGCCGGGATCGGACACGCTCGGCATGCCGGCGTCCGAGGCAAAGGCGAGGGTCTCCCCCGCCAGCAGACGGTCGACCAGGCCGGCGGCGCGGCTAGCGATCACATTCTCGTCGCAACGGACAAGCGGCTTGGAAATGCCCAGGTGCATCAGCAGCTTTGACGTCACACGCGTGTCTTCGCAGCAAATCGCATCGGCGGCGGCAAAAGCCTCGCCAACGCGCGGGGACAGGTCACCCAGGTTGCCGATGGGCGTGCCGACCACATAGAGTTTGCCCGTATGGGCGCTGTTTTGCGTCATATCAACCTATTCAATCATGCCGCGCTCGAGCGTACCGAGCGCCGCGCGGGCGTCCCATGCTGCAATGCGCTTCTCGGTCTTCCACGTTTGGAAGAACCAACCAGCAGCCGGCGCAAACGAAGCCAGCTGGTTGGCGATAAACACGCGCTCGTAGGCATTGCGGCCCTCGGGCGTAACCGACGAGTTAGCAAAGATCGCCGCGCCCGACCATTCGCCCACCAGCACGGGGAACCCAGTCGAAATCGCCTCTTTAAGCTCGCGCTTGTTACGCGAAATCGCCGTCGTCAGCCCGCGGGGGCTCGTGATGTCGAGCGCATACTCGTCGCGGTAATGGTACAGGTGAAGGTCCATGTAGACGTTCTTGTACTTGGCGCCGCGCATAAAATGCTTCCACTCGCTGGGATGCCCCGACGACGAGAAGACGACGATCTTATCCTCGGGCATATACGAACGGACGAGCTCGTAGGCATCGCGATAGAAATTGCGCAGGTAGTGAGCGGGAATGCCATCCGTCATGGTGAAGAGGCTCTTGCGAACGCTCATCTGCGGCGTGTCCAGCAGCTCAATGCCCAGCAGGCTCTCGGCCTCGCCATAGCGATCGGCCAAGCGCTCGAGCACGTCGAGTGCGACATGACGGCCGTTGGTGGACGAATGCCACTCGGCAACAGCCTCCGGCGTGGTGGGCGAATCGTTGGAATCGCCCTGGCCACCGGGCACGGTTGCCAGATCGAGCAGCACGCGGATGTCGTACTTGGCAGCCCACTCAATTGCGCGGTCGATGTAATCGACAACCGATATGTAGGAGGCATCGGACTCCTGTGAGCCAAAGGCATACCAGGGCACCGGCAGACGCACGGCATTGAGACCGATCTGCGCCATGCGACGAAAATCGTCCTCGCTCACAAACGTCTCGTAATGGCGGCGCATGCGCTCGTTATAGGCGGCGGTACCCATGGCCTCCTGTAGCTCGGCCGCGTTGGATGCACCGGTCGCCGCGTACAGCGACGGGGTCACCCAAGGCTCGGGAATAAACCAGCCAGAGAGATTAACGCCGAGTATCCTCTCCATCACTGCCCCCTTCGGATCATGCAGGTCGAACCCGCATCGTATTGCATAGGATAAGTATCGTTTTGAGTATACCCGCGTGTGCGGACAGGCGACCGAACGGTCTGTAAAGTGACGCGAAAGTGGGAGGAATGTCTGGGGCGGGCGGGCTCGGAATGGTGCGACGAGGTGTGTACGCGCGCCGGAGGCAGGCACCGGAAAGTGTGTCCCGTTCTGAGCCCTTATTCTGGGACGCAGTTTCCGCAGAACCCTACATAAAAGAAAAGGACCCCTTTGCAGAGGTCCTAGTCAATTCAAGGTGGCGGGGAAGGGAATCGCGTCCGCGCGCTGCGCGGACGGACCGCTGCGGCGCTTACGCGCCTTGCGAGCTGCGCTGGCAAACGCTTACGCGTTTACTCAGCTCCGCGCCCTCACGGGGTTCGATTCCATGTGGGGGCTGCATAAAAGAAAAGGACCCCTTTGCAGAGGTCCTAGTCAATTCAAGGTGGCGGGGAAGGGAATCGAACCCCTGACACGAGGATTTTCAGTCCTCTGCTCTACCAACTGAGCTACCCAGCCATTTGAGGTGTGCCTTGTTTCAAGGCTTGATTAGTATAACCAAGGACGCGTTCCGGTCAACCGAGAATTTTAAAAAAGTTTTTGAGCACAGCCTCGGTTCTTTAAATCGGCACGTCAGAGGCATCAGCCGGCAGCAAGAAGTTTTTCGCTCAGAGCCGCACGGGCAAACTCACTTGGCGTCATCCCCTCGGCAGCCGCCCGTCGACGAATGGCCTCCTTCATTCCCAGAGGAATCTTGACCGACAGCGTTGCCGTCCCCTCACCTGAGAGTGGGGGCCGTCCATGCACGATCCCACCAACGGTGTGTTCGCCATCCGGAAACTCTCCGCGCTCGTACGACTCGCACCACGCGTCAATCATTTCATCCGTTACAACCTGACCATTAGCGGCCGTATACGTCTTGCCCATCATCGACCCCTTTGCCGAGCCTGTTCAATCTCCTGCCAAAATTTCTTCTGGACTGGAGACAAGGCATGAATGATAAGCCACCCACGGAGAAGCTCGACCGCGACAAGCTCCACGCTTCGTCCGTCTGGGAGCCATCCAATCGCAAGCCATCTCGGCGGCTCGTCCTTCGACTCGCGACGAATGCACTCAGTAACCGCAAGCCAAGCGCTAAGCACCTGCTGTTCTGTCAGGTGCTTTTTAGCGTTGGGATGGATCTCAACATCCATGCATCTTCTCCTCCATCTTACCCAATTTCGTATGACGAAAGTCCGCTGTCGCCAATTCTTAAGCCGGCACGCGTTGGAGAGCAGGGGTCGAAACAATGATTGAAGGACGCTCTAGTACGGCCCAGGCGCCGGGGCAGGAGCACATACGCCAGGGACGTACGTTTTCGTAGCATACGAGGACATAGCCACGTGCATCGATAAAGGCGATGTCGATGGGATAGGCCATAAAACACGTGTGGACCGAAGAGCAGCGTGGAAACGCCATGACGAGCGGCAGGCCGTTGGCGGCAACCGGACGCCGTCCCAGCATGCCGCGCAGGCGCACGACAAACGACTCCGCCACCGCAAACTCGGCCGGCGTCCAACCCAGCCTATTGAGTGCCCGCGCGTAGGCGATGTAGGACGAGACCGCGGTCACATGACCACCCCCGGGCGCCATGGATCGACCGTCACCGCGCGCTCGTGCGACAACGTTGTCGGCGCCCCCAGCGGAACGCCAGCGATGCTGAGAGAAGTCGGCCACGGCTCATAGTGCATGGTGCAGGTGTAGGTCCTAAACGTACCGGATAGGGAGAGCAGGCCACCATCCGATGCCTCCGCGCCTTGCTCGCTCGACACTTCGATCTGCAAGTCATAGCCTTCCATGGCATTCAGAATTTGAGTCTGGACCGTCGCCGAGGCATCGACAGAGCTTTCGTCGCCCTCCCCCTCCGACGCCACGGCGTGCGCCAACACGATGTCGGGCACCACGCGGTCGAAGCGCGCGACAGCGCTGGCATAGATCATGACGTTGTACACGATGAGTGCCAGCACCAGCAAAACGGGCGTAACCACTGCCATCTCCACCGTCGCTTGGGCGCGCTCCTCGCGCAGACGCATGCGGATACTCATTACGACCCACCGCCCAGAGCGCCAACCAGCGTGGCGACATCGACGGTGAGCGGGATGGAGCCGCCGCCGGGCAGAGGAATCTCCGCAAGCGTGAACGTCGTGCCGCTGATGGTGCGTTCGACTTGATATTCCAACGCCTCGCAAAGCGCCTTGGGATCGGTCACGCCCAACGGAATACTTCGCAGCTTGTCTTGCGCTTGAAAGAAACCAGCAATGTCAGACCCCGGGCTCTTAATGACGTTGGCGGAATCGGTCAGCACCGGCTTTCGCAGGCGCAAGTCGCACGGTTCCAGACCCAGCGCCGCCACGGACGCCGAAACGGTATCGCCGAGCCACGATGCGATGGAGCCCAACGCGCCGCTGCCCCCTCCTAGGCCTTTAATCATCTCGCCCATAAGTTCGTCGGCCGAACCTTGGATGTCTCCGTATCCCACAAGCAGCCGCCCCCAAACATCCATGACGCCATCGAGTACGCCGGCAACGCCACCCGAGCGTTCCTTCAATGTCGAGAAAAATCGCGAAAGCACGTTGTTTTGCGCCGTCGCCTCATCGGGCGCCAGCACCGCGGCAGAGATGGCACCGCGATCGCCAAGCCTGACTGCCGTGTTAAACGAAGAGTTGAGCTCATCGGGGCTCGAGATGGCACCCGAAACCGCAAAGGCAACCACGCCGTTGCGACCGGGCGGAGCGATACGCGGACGCTCGCCCGAAAGCGCTTTAATGGCCTGGTCAAACGCATTGCTCGCACGGTCGGCCTCATCCTCGGTCTGACGCATGAGCTCAAGCTCTTTGTTCCGACATTTGACGTATTCCTCCAAGGCCTTTTTGAACTCGTCGAAGTGATATTCGAAGCCGTTTTCGATAGAGGTTGAAGGCGCCGCAACAGCACCAAGCGACAAAACGCCAAAATGGCATTTGCTGCATTTATCCTGTCCATCGTAATCGGCAACCGAAGCAAATCCGCTCGGCGTCCCTTTCTTATAGTTAGGGCAGGTCGTCCCGTAATGCAGATACGCCTTGTCATCGTTCACGCTAGTCGGCCACACCGCATCGGTATAGAGTTCCGTCGCCCGAACCTCATCAGAGTTGCGCGGCAGCAGCGGAATATAGGAGGAAACCCTGTCTCCGTTCTCGGTTATATGTGCCCGATCGACCTCCGCGCTCGCATAGGTATAAAACGCCTTACGCGCCGCAGACTCTGCCTTCATCTCGACACTCGAGCCGTGGGGCTTCTCATTTGTCAGACGCCAATGGTAGTAGTCCTTCGCGCGATCAAGGGCAACTTGGGGCTCCCACGTAACGCTCGATGAGTAATGCGGATTTTGAACACCGGAGAGATCCGTTAGGCTTTTCGCACGCTCCCACATGCAAGAACAGCTGCCGACCGAGCCCTTGTCAGACCCACCACAATCCGCCAGCCAAGCACGCTCTTTAGCCTTCGCCGTGTCCTCAGAAGCCTTCCGCAGCTCCTCGGCCGCACACTCTAAATCATCTGATGTGTCTTTAATGGCATCGGTCGAGATCTCGGACCCCTCGAGCGCAGCGAAGTCAGACTCGGATGTCCTGGGCACGGCAAGCGCCGTACCGGTATAGGTCACACTATCGGTATCCTGCGCCGACACCGCCTGCGTGGCACGCGCGGCGATCAGATACGGCAGGGCCGTCTCGATTTTCTGTAAGCCTTCCGATGCGCTTTTGGCAAACTTGTTGCGCGTTTTAATGATCTCAATCCCGGTGTCGACCATATTGCCGGCAACCGGCTCGGCACCCGGGATGAGGATGGCGACCAGGCCCGTCCCGATCGTGGCAAACCCCGCCAGCCCCAGACTCAAGATGCTCGCATCAACCACCGTGGCAGCCGTGTGATAGGACGACACTACGTTGGCACCCGCCAGCGCGCCGCTATCAGCCGCCACCTGGGTATCCCCGGCACGCGACATGCTCCATATCGCCGCGGTCGACGAAAACAGCAGCGTGAGCACCACCAAGATGACCACCGCAGAGGAGAGCGTGGTGTAGGCACCGTCTTCGATAAACAGGTCGATACCGGCTCGACCCATAAAGCCGCCTCGTTTGCGGAGAGCGCCTGGTCGACGGCGGGCCGCAAACCCTTGCGTCACCCGCAACAGGCAGCGCCTAATCCCATGCAGCAATCCACGAATCATAATCTCCCTCCAGCCATTCGGGACGCGATTGATACGAGACATCGACTTTGAGCTCAACGTAGCCGCCCTCGGCGGTACCACCCATAGCCTGCGCAAACGCACCGATCACAGGCAACGGCTTGACCTCGCCGGAAACGGACACGGACGAGACGCCACCCGCACCGGCCCGGCCAAGCTCGATATCCCACGACAACGGCCCGCCGGCATGAAAGATCGAAACGTTGGGCACTGCGGCAAGTCGGCGGCGGGTGAACTCCTTAAGATCGTCGTCCTCCGCCGTCGTCGTGGTCATGAGCCGCGCGGTCTCGGCGGCGGCAGACTCCATGACCGCGCGCGTATAGAGCAGGCACACCGGTTGCAGCGCGAGAAGGATGAGTGCCAGAAACGTCGGCAGCAAAAAAGCGGCCTCGACCGTAGACTGCGCCCGGTCCTCGCGCGCGGCATCAATACAACGCGATGTCCTTAGCGGCCGCAGCGGCGTCGATAACCGACGTCGAGGCAACGCCATGGGATGCCGCCCGCTCAACCAGCGCCTCCAAGCGCCCATCGGTGCCGGCACGCCAAAGTCCCGCGATCGCCAGCACGATCGATAACAGCGCCACCGTGACGATGGCGTATTCGACCGTCGCCTGGGCAGATTCCTCACACAGGACATCATGCATTTCACGATCCCTCCTTTGAGTCCGTTGCCTGCGGGCTCAGGCGCACGGCGCGCAGACGACACGAAGCATCGCCAGCATCCGCGGCAATTGTCACCATATCGACCCAGCCGCGTCCGTCGCGCACGATGGCACCCCACACGTTTCCCTTGATGTCGAGATAGCCGCTCAGAGCAAGTTGCGCCGTGGGTACCTCGCGATAGGCGCGCAGCATATCCGCCGCCGCTTCGGTCATCGGTCGGTCCTCGGACCATGCAAGCCGGACCGCAATCGCGTTGCCCTCAGGCGAATCCGTCGCAATGCCAGACCGCTTGTCGAGCGTCCGCAGAAAGGTTTGCGCCGTGACAGCGACATCCGAATCGTCCGCATCTCGCATCTCATCTTTTTGAGACGCCACCGCCGAATCTGAGCCCAAATCGGAGGCGGTCCCAGGACGCTGCTGCCGCGCGGCGTTAAGCCCCCAAAGCACCGCCGCTATCGCCACGGTCAGGCAAGCAAACACCAGCAGCATCCCGATGGGGCGCTCGCCCTCTACAGGCTGTTGATGCCCTCGCTGATAGCGTTCCATAGATCTTGGACCTTGCCCTTAAATGCGACGATGGCGATAATCGCAATCACCACGAGCACGCCGACCAAGATGGCATACTCGGTGGTACCCTGTGCGCTCTCCTCCTGCAATAGTTCCTTGGCGCGCTGACGAACATGTGCCGCCCGGCAAAACGCCCAGCCCTGGACCTTGCCAGCAGCGTCAGTCATCGTGTTCATGTATTCCTCCCTACATCATCCCGCCTGCTCCCAGCAGCGGGCCCAATATGGACAGAAGCAACGCCGGCAAGATGAGCGTGCCGGTGGGAATCAGCAGCTTGACGGGCGCACGCTCGATCTCGCGCTCGACCGCGGCGCGATGAGCCGCACGGATCTCGCGACTTTGAGCGGCCAGCGTCTCGGCAAGTGGGGCACCCAGGGCGAGCGCCTGCCCCACCGTGATGGCAAAGGTCTCGAGCGCTCGCACGTCCAGGTCGCGCGCGGCGGCCAACAACTCGTCCTCACGCGTGCCCACGCCCACCTGCCACGCCATGCAGGCGCGCTCAAGGCGAAGAGCGAGCACTGACCGGCGGTTGGCGCAGAAAATCTCAAGCGCCGCATCAAACGAAAGACCGGCCGAAAGACCCAAGCGCACAACATCGATCATCTCGGACACTTCGCCGAGCGACACTCGCGCCGGGCCGCCCGCTCCAACCGCGCCCTTCACTCGCGCGGTCAGAGCATCGACCACCGAGCGACCCGCGGCAGCGACCAGCACCGCCTCGCGCTTGCAGGCCCCTGCGATCTTGCGTGCATCCGCCCGATCAAAACCCGTCGCGACAAATACACTCAGGGCGCACAGGCAAGCCGCAGCTGCAACCGGGGCGCTCATAGCTCCACCCGCATAATGCGCCGGATAACCACCAGGGCAACGGCGTTGAGGGCAAGACCCAGCACCACAGCGCCCGCGCCGGCAGGCGTCGCAAGACCGCGACGAAAATCTGCCGAAAGCAGCGCCAACACCGCGCACATGCCCGCCGGCATCGCCGCGACCATATGCGCAGACATGCGAGCCTGCGACGTCTTAACATCCAGGCGGCGCTTGAGCTCAATGCGCTCCCCCACCATGCTCGACGCCTCGGACAGTAAGTCGGCAAGCGGAGCGCCGGTGCGCTGAGACACCTTAAGCGCCAAGGTCACAAGCGAAAGACCGGGGGCGTCGATACGCACGAGCAAGTCATCGAGCGCGTCGGTCGCCGAGATGCCGCAATCGATCGCCGCCGCCACCCGCAAAAACTCGGTATGCACTGGCTCTTGCGCATGAGCGCCCACAAAGCGCATGCCCTGGGCCAGCGAATGTCCCGAGGCAAGCGACATGGAAAGTGCGGTAAACGCCTCGGGCATTGCCTCTTCTGCATCGTGTTGCTCGCGCCGGCTCTCAAAGCCATCCCGAGCGGCACCAACGGCAAACGGAGCAACAAGTCCCAAGGCAAATCCGAGGGGCGATAACGACACCATCGTTAGTAATACGCAGCAGACACCGCTCGATAGCAGCAGAAACGCCAAACGTCCCGAAGCATCTTCGATCACGAGGCCAAGGCGATGCGCCGGAGCCAGCGATGCCCACGAACGGGCGATCTTTTTCAGCAGATCGTTTTCCACCAGCTCACGCGGCAGCTTCTCTGCCACCGTCTCGAGCGCCTGACGTGCCAGCTCCGCCGGCGGTACCTGCGGCACACGAGGTTCCGCCCCGCACGCCGTCGCGACAGAAAGCCCTGCCAAGCCCCCTACGACGAGGGGCACAGTGATCTCCATTCGTCCACCTCCTCTTGTGTGAGCGTCCCCGACCGCAGGCCTTCTGCGATAAACGGCGGCTCGCGGTCAAGCGTCCAGGTGCGCTCGGCGGCATCGAACGTCACATAGCGCTCGAGCTCTACGCCGCCCGATGCGGCGCGTCGCACCCCCGAATACGAGGAGACGAAGCGCCTGCCATCGGCGTGGCGCTCGGACATCACGATACCGTCGAGTGCCATGGCAATCTGCTCCTCGATGAGCTCGCTCGGCAGATCGATGCCATAACGTGCAAGCAACGTCAGACGCACCACGGTCTCCTGTTCTGAACCCGCATGAAGCGTGGTGAGCGACCCGTCGTGGCCCGTGTTCATGGCCTGCAACATGTCGCAGCACTCGGCACCGCGCACCTCGCCCACCACGATGCGGTCGGGGCGCATGCGCAGGGCATTAGTCACCAGGTCGCGGATCGTCACCGCGCCCTCGCCCTCAATTGAAGCCTCGCGCGCCTCTAGGCGCACCACGTGCGGATGATGCGCAAACTTGAGCTCGGCAGAGTCCTCGATCGTCACGATGCGCTCGCCGGTGGAAATCTCACATGACAACGCGTTGAGCAGGGTGGTCTTACCAGATCCCGTGCCTCCCGCAACCGCCAGGTCCTGTCGCAGCGACACCGCACACGACAGCAGCTGCGCATACCAAAGCGGCAGCGATCCCAACCCCACGAGCTCGTCCAGCGAGCAGATACGGTCCGAGAACTTTCGGATGGTGAGAATCGGTCCGTCAATCGCCACAGGCGGAATCACCGCGTTGACGCGATAGCCCGTTTTGAGGCGGGCGTTGACGATGGGGCTGCGCTCGTCGATACGGCGGCCAAGTGGCGAGATAATGCGGTCGATAAGCACACGGATCTGCTCATCATCCTCAAACGCATGCTCGATGGGGTACAAGACGCCGCCGCGTTCAAAGAAAGCCGAGCGGCAGCCGTTGATCATGATCTCGGTAACGGTGTCGTCCTCGATGAGCGGCTGCAACGGCCCCAAGCCCACCACGTCATCCAAAATCTCGTCGATGATGGTCTCGCGCTCGGACGTCGCGAGATCGGTCGGCTCCTCAACATTGAGCGCCGCCTCCACCGCAGGACGCAATTCCGAGCGGGCAAGTGCCGGGTCGATATAGGCGCTGATACGCGCCACTTCGTCGTAACCCATGCGGTCCATCACGGCGCGCTTGGTGCGTCGTTTCACGGCGCGGCGACGCCCCGCATCTACAGGCGCTGCCGCCGCCGCAGCGCCGGCAGCCTTAATCCTCGTTTGCAGGCTCATCGCTGATCGCCCTCGCGCGACCAGGGAAGGCGGATACGCGGGCGTTCGGTGCGCGTTGCGCGGTCGGCGACCATATCGCTCCAAGGGCCGACGGCGCACCCCAGTTCCACGAGCATCTCGCGCGTGGCCTCGCGCACGCTAGTCGCAAAAGCGCTGGTCTGCCCCACTGCCTCGTCAGCGCGCCCAAACGCCATGAGCGCGGCGAGGTCCTGCCCGCCATCGGCGATACGAATCTTGGAGCTCAACGCACAGGCAATCTCAAAGCGCATGGCGACGTCCTCGTCTGCCCCGCGCGCACCGAACCGGTTGAACACGGCGCTCATGCGCGTGCGCGGCACACCTACTCGACTTGCCAGTTCAATGACGCGCGACGCCGATGTCGCGGACGACACCGCCGCATCGCCAACGACCAGGCAACGGTCGCTCGCCGCCACCGCAGCCGCCACGGCGTCGCCCCAAAAGACCGAGGTATCGATAAAGACCACGTCGGATTCGCGACGCAGGACATCAAGCAGTAGCTCCACCGGACGTGCCATGAGCTCGGCTTGCTCGGGCGCCGCGACGGGACCCCAGAGCGTAACGCCCGGCGCCACGCGCATCGATGTGGCTACGATATCCGGCTCGGTGAGCGTGCCCGCCGCCGACGGCTCGATAAGTGCCGCCATATCGCGCGGAGCATCGACGCCTAACAAGTCGTAAAGGTTTCCAAACATCAGGTCCAGGTCGAGCACGGCGGCACGCAAGCCCAACAGCGACGACGTGTGTGCCATGGTGGCAACGATCGTCGACTTGCCGCAACCGCCCGAACCCGAAATGGCGCAGATGACCGGAGCTCGATGCGGCGAAGCGACAGCGTCTGCCGGCGGCATCGGAGGCGGCGGGGCGGGCGTCGGTGACAGCGTCCCCGTCTCCCCCGCCGCAACCGCACGCTGCGTCCAAGCCGGCATGGCAGCTTGTTCGGTCTGCGAGGCAGGCTCGTTCTGCGCAATCTGCTCATGCTGCATCAGCGACAACTCGCCGCACCCGGCAAAGCCCTCAACTTCATCGAGTTCATCCGCCAGATTCACGCCGTGCACGTATCCCATATCTACAGCCGGGGAATCGCCAGCATGCTGCGCCGGCCCTCCAGCGTCATCGTATACAAGGGGGTTCCGGGGGCGCCGACCATGCTCGGCTTCCGCTTTTCCATAATCATCAACACGCGGGCCTCTTGTAGCGCGAGGCGCCCCGGGTTCCCTATCAACAAAAGCATCGGGCTCAATCGTCATGCGCCGATCGGAATCAACCGCTCCCTCGCCCGCGCGCCCGTTGCCGCATATACTGTGTGCAGCGATGACCTCGGTCGCCCCCGCGCGAAACAGCCCCTCGATATCCGACGGATCGAGCGCTTCTATCAACACGACCACGCGACTCACGCGGCCTTCGGCCGTCAGGCGCGCAACAGTCTTGCGCACATCTTCGGTATCAAACAGAGACGCCGCGATGATGGCAGCCCCGCGGCGCGACGGAAACGCCCGCGCCATGGAAACCAGCCCGTCCAGGTCACCCACGCGAAGCACCTGTGCACCCGCATCACGGCCCTCGACTTCCCGCTGCAACAGCCCGTAATCGCCGCACGCGCAGCACGCAAGCCAGATCGCCTTCATCACTCGTCGCCTCCGCTCTTTTTGCCGCGCGCCGTGGCGGGAATCGTCAAGCTGACCGTTCCCTTGCCCGAGGCTCCCAGCAGTTCCTTGACGTCTTCGGGGTCAGCCGCCAGCGTCACCCATTCGATCTTGCCCTCGCGCGTGGCACCGGAATCCTCACTGGTATCGATCACGTACGCGCCGCACAGCCGATCGGTCACGCCGTCTTTTTGCACATACACATCCACGTAGCTGCCCACGCCCGTAGCACCGCCGACCGAGTGCTCGGCATCGACCGCCACCGAAACGGCGACCTTGCCCTTAGGCACCTCGAGCTTGCGGCTCTCGACCTTGGTGTAGACATTGCAGATCACGGCGTTTTTGGGAATACGCGAAGTCGTCACGTCGCCGCGCACCTGGCGCAGCTCGGTCGCCGCGTCACGCGGCAGCAGACTCGTCAGCCACTCCTGGGTTATGACATTGGTCTCATCGAGGGTCTCGCCCACATCGACATCGCGCGCCGCGACGCATACCTCGACGCGATCGCCACCGTACTTGGCCAAGGTCTCAGCCTGGACCTGTTCGGCTTGTGAGCGGATCGATGAGCCGTAAACCATGCAGAGCAGAGCAGCGAGCACGCCCGCGACCAGACTGATGGCGATGCGCTTGCTCTTGTTCACGGCCGCTCCTCTCATGGCAGTGCCGGGCGAATGCCCGTACCACCATTGTCTGGGCGGTCAGAGTGCAAAGCGGCGCAATCGCAATCTTGGTTTTCGATGTCAAACCAATCGCTGACCAAAAGCTGACCAGCCCGTCAAGCTCGTGGCAAGGTTTTGGTCAGCACGTCAGCAAACTGCATGTTTCGAGGCTTTTCCGCAGCAAAAAGCCGTCTCCCGAACAGTTGGGAAACGGCTGTCATAGGAAAAATCAATTACAGATGGACATCGGGATCGAGCATTTGAGCACTCACGCGCATGGATAACGCCAGGTTTTGGAACGTTTCCAGACGCAGGCTATCGATCTGCCCGGCGTCCTCGGCCTCGCGAACGGCGCAACCCGGCTCATGGGTATGCGTGCAATCGCCAAACCGGCACGCGCGCGATGCCTCGACAATCTCGGGGAAGGCGCGCGCCAGACCCCGCTCATGTCCCACGAGCGGCAAACTGCGCAGACCCGGGGCATCGGCGATCACGCCGGCGTCGCCCGGCAGCGCCACCATCACGCGCGCGACGGTAGTGTGACGGCCCTGGTCGTCGCGTTCGCGCACACCGCCGGTCGCCAACGTATCGTGGCCCAGCAGCGCATTGAGCAGCGTCGACTTGCCGGCACCCGACTCGCCCAGAATCATGGCGCAGCTCCCGGCAGGCACGCAGGAACGGACCTCGTCCAGGCCGCGGCCCTCGGCAGAGGACGTCACGATCACACGCACGTCCGGACCCACCAGGCGGCGCGCGCGGTCCAGATCGCGCTCGAGCTCCTCGGCATCGCAGCGATCAGCTTTGGTGAGTACCACCACCGGTTCGGCATCGCAGTCGAGCGCCAACACCAGCGAGCGCGCCACGCGGTCGAGCAGCACCTCGCCGGCACCGAGCGCCTGCACGATTAGCACGCTATCCACGTTGGAGCAGAGCACCTGGCACTCTCCGCGGGCACGGCCGCGCCAACGCTCAAAGCTCGTACGGCGCGGCAGCACGCACTCAATCACGCCCATATCGTGCCCGGGAGCGCGGCGCACCGCCACACGATCGCCCACGGCAGGCAGCAGGACCTCGTCCCCACCGCGCGACTTGGCAAATCCCACGGCATGCTCGGCGCGGAAGGTATCGTCGGCAGTCGCCACCAGCGGAAACCCGCGGTCGAGGCGCACCACAGCACCCAGCTGCATCTGCTCGGGCTCCTCGACATGCGCGCAGAAATCATCAAAGGCAGCCTGCTGGGCTTCATCGACCGGCAGGTCATCAAACGCCGGAACGTCCCGCAGCGCGTCAAGCCCCGGTACACTCGCCAGCAACTCCTCAGCAGATGCGGGAGCCTCGGTCGCGAGCTTCCGACGACGATCACGCTTAGCCCGCGCCCCCGTCGTCTTTTTCTTCGCCTTAGCCTTAGCCTTAGCCACAAACGCCTCCCAGCACCATAAATCACAACTGAGCAGGTATTTTAAATCAAAAAGAGCTGGCCGGGCAAAGCCCGACCAGCTCACAAACTTTCCCTCAGCCCTTTTCATCCGCACGGGAGAAAAGCCAGCAAGGATACCGCAGGGCCCGCCCGCCGGGAGGGGTTTCCTAAGGGCACATCCCGCAGCCGCAAAGCGGCGAGGACGTGCCCGTGGAAACCCCGCAGGCGGTCGGGCCCGGACAGGAACGTTACTCTTTTTCGACCGCGCGCATGATCGCCTTGTAGATCTCCATCAGCGGGATGATCAGGAAGGCCAGGCTCAGCGCGGCAAGAACACCCTTGAGCTCAAGCGTCACGGGGCCAAAGAACATCTCGGCAAGCGTCGGCTGCACGGTTACGATCACCGTCAGCACCAGCGCCAGCGCGGCGGAAGCCCACAGCCACTTGTTCTGCTTCTTCATGGTGAACAGCGACGCACGACGGCTGCGCATATTGAAGCAGTGGAAAATCTCGACCATGTTGAGCGTGATGAACGCCATCATCACGCCTTCCTCGTCGGCATTGCCGGCGATCATATCGGCGATGTGGATGTAGCCCATGTCAAAGTACACGCCCACAAAGAAGCTCGCCAGCACCAGCACGGTGATGATTAGGCCCTGGACCACGCAGTCCAGACCCATATGTCCGGCAAAGACGCCGTCCTTGGCGTTGCGCGGCTTGCGTTTCATGATGTCGCCCTCGGCATCCTCCATGCCAAGCGCGAGCGCGGGGAAGCAGTCGGTGACCAGGTTCACCCACAGCAGCTGCACCGGCTGGAAGATGGTAAAGCCGATGAGCGTGGCGATAAACACCGAGAACACCTCGGCAAGGTTGGCCGAAAGCAGGAACTGGATGACCTTGCGGATGTTGTC
>USAX01000038.1 GCA_900552705.1 uncultured Collinsella sp.
GTGTTGGTGCTCACGTTGGGCCTGTGGGACACGCTCGTCATTGCATTCTTCGTGCTGATCGGCGCTGTGATCGGCCAAATTCGCGACGGCGAGAACGGGATCGTCAACTTCTTCGGCCGTCTGTTTAGCGGCCGCTAATATGTATTCGACTGTCGCATCCGCGGCAGGCATAAGGAGGAACCATGGCTTTTAATACGAAGGTCGATGTAGCCGATACCGAGCTCGAGGAGAACGAGGCGGTCGTCGCCGAAGCCGAGGATGTGACGCTCGAGGATGAGGCGCTCGTCGAGGCCGAGCCCGATGTGGATGAGGATGACGAGGAAGCGGACGAGTCCGAGGACTCGCTGACCTATTCCAACGGCGTGATCGAGAAGATCGTTGCCATGGCCACTCGCGAGGTTCCGCACGTCCTGGGCATGAAAGGCAACCTCATGCACTTTGTGCAGGAGCAGTTTGGTGCCGAGAATCTGACCAAGGGCGTGACGGTCGAGGTCACCGATGACAATCGCGTGGTCGTCAACATCTCCGTCATCATCGAGTACGGCGCCTATGCGCCCGCGATCTTCGACGATGTCAAGGCACGCGTCACCGAGCGCCTTGCTGCGATGACTGGCCTTGAGGTGGCGGGCGTCAACCTGCGCATCGAGGACGTCATCACCCCCGAGGAGTACGAGCACCGCACCAGCCAGCACGAATAACCTTCCAAAAAGGGACAGGTTTGTTTTGGCAGGTTTTATCTGCGAAAACGTTAAACGGCCGACCGCGTAAGCAAAAGCGTGGCCGGCCGTTTTTGTACGCACCCGATGTAGTCATACCGCTCGTCTAACTAAGGGTTGCAATCTTCGCGTTCCGCGTTACCCTAATGGGCGCATTGTTTCCAAATTGTTAACGAGGGGTTGCCGTAATGGCCGACGAACACGAGACCGAAAGCAAGGCATGGGCGATTGAAGCCGCTGCGGCAGAGGCGGCGTCGCGTGCCGCCGAAGAAGTGCATCGCCCGCCTGTGGTTCCGATGGAGCGCGTGGTCGGTCGCGAGGATATCGAACGCGGCGAGCGCGCCGGCCGCAAGCGCAGCCAGGAGCCAGGCTTTCCGCGCTTTTTTGCCGAGCTCAATCTGGGCCTGATTCTCACGGCGTTCGCCATCGTGGCCTTTAAAACCCCCAATCACTTTGCCTTCGGCGGCACCTCGGGCGTGTCGGTCATTCTTTCCACGCTGTTCCCGACCCTGCCCGTCGGCGTCTTTATGTGGATTATCAACGCGGTCCTGGTCATCCTGGGTTTTATCTTTTTGGAGCGCAAGGCAATCCTTTGGAGCGTCTTTGCCTCGTTTGCGCTTTCGGCCTACGTCTCGCTGTTTGAGCTCTTCATTCCGACGGATGTTTCGATGACGGGCGATATGTGGCTCGACCTGTGCTTTGCCGTCATCTTGCCGGCGCTCGGCAGCGCTATTGTCTTTGACATCGGCGCCTCGACGGGTGGCACGGACATTCTTGCCATGATCCTCAAACGTCGTACGACGCTCGAGATCGGACGCGCCTTGTTGCTGGTCGATATCGGCATCGTGACCGTCGCGGCTTTCCTGTATGGCCCGCGCGTCGGCCTGTACTGCGTACTTGGCCTGTTTGCCAAGACGCTCGTGGTCGATAAGGCCATCGAGAGCATTCACCTTCGTAAGGTCTGTACGATTATTTGCGCCGAACCGCGCAAAGTCGAGGAGTTTATCGTCAAGCATCTCAACCGCACAGCAACAATCAGCCGTGGTTACGGCGCCTTCTCGGGCAAGTGCGTCACGGTGATTATGAGCGTGCTGAGCCGTCGCGAGGCAGTACAACTGCGCCGCTATACCCGCGATATCGATCCGAATGCGTTTATCACGATCGTTGACAGCTCCGAGATTGTGGGCAAGGGCTTCCGCGGCACGAACTAGCGCGGATATACCCTTCGAATCATTGAATAAAGCCGCCTACGTTGCAAATCGGCCATCTTGGAGTATTTGTCCCCACATTGGGCGATAATGTTGCCAAAGACATCGTTTGCGATCCAGGTGATTCGCTCTAGATACGAAGGGATGATTTCGATGTTCTGTTCGCAGTGTGGCGCCCCCATGGGCGATAACGACAAGTTCTGTGGCGCGTGTGGCGCTCCTAATACCGGTGCTGCAACCTCTGCTCCTCAGGGGCAGCCTCAGCCTCAGCAGTTTGTTCCTCAGCCTAACGTGAACGTGCCCAAGGGCTGTGTAGCTCAGGCGTTTGAAGACATGACCAAGACGCCGGGCGTGCTGCAGCGCGTGTGCCAGATTGCCTTTTTGCCGGCGCTCATCTGTGTCGTGTCGGTGCTCGTGCTCTTCATTCCCGTTATCGGCGGTATCGCGGCTGCCTTCGGCTTTTTGGCTACCTGTGTGGCAAGCGCGTGCGGTTCTGGCTTTGGCATCGAATGGGGTCGCGACCTGTCGCTCAAGGTCGATGACGGCATGGATCGTCCGTTGATGCGTTCCACGTCGTTTGGCCTTGGCGTCTTTTCGGGCGTTATTTCGAGCGTGCTCAAGGTTATCGCGGCTATTCCCGTTATTGGTGTAGCGCTTTCGCTGGTGGAGAGCGTGGTAATTGGTGCCGCGGGTGCGTACTCTTATTTCGGCTCCTATGCGCTTGAGGCCGCTCTATTTGGCTCGCTGGGCCTGTTTGTTCTGGCTATGATTGCCACGGCGGTCCTGGGTGTCTTCTTTACTATGTTCGCCGACATCGCCGTGATGCACTTTGCGGTGACCGGTCGCGTCGAGAGCGCGTTTTCGCTCGATAAGGTCTGGGCGGCCTTTAAGAACAATAAGACCAAGCTGTTCTGCGCATCGTTCCTTCCCGAGTTTTTGACGGGTCTGGTCGCCAACGTTATCACATGGATCCTGACGCTCGTCTTTGGCACCATTGCCTCTGTCGGTATGTATAGCTACTACTACCATCCTACGGCTATTGAGGCGCTTGTTACCGGCGGTGGCATTACGCTCGTATTGTTCTTGGTGCTGACGGCTTTTGTCACGGTATTCCTCACGGTCTTTGGCAACATGCTCAAGCATCGTGCCGTTGGCTATTGGGTTGCGCGTTATGCAAGCGAGTGGGCCGACGAGGACAAGGATGACGTCCTGACTTTTGTGCTGCCGTTTGAGAAGAAGTCTGCTCCTTCGGGTTACAGTGCTCCGGATGCTTCGCCGGCACCTGCGCCCGAGCCCGAGCCCGAGCCCGAGCCTGCGCCTGAGCCTGCACCCGAGCCGGCGCCTGTGCCTGAGCCGGCACCCGCACCTGCGCCTGCAACGTCGCCCGCGCCGACGTCTGCCCCGGCACCGGCCCCCGCGCCCGAGGCGACGCCTGCAGAACCCGACTGGAATGCCGTTGCCACGCCGGCGGATGAGCCGGGCGATAATCCTGCTGCCGAAAACAATCAAACCGAATAGTCGGTCGAGGCGCCCTGGGCAACTGAGCCCAGGGTGCCTTTTTCTACTGTGAAAGCAAGAAAATACCTGGGAAAACGGTTGCAGCAAAATTTCTCGGAAATTGGTCAATGTTGCGCAACAACGTCGCGGCTATTGTTGAGAACATAGACGTGTAAGGTTTGAAGGCGTGCGACGCCTTAGGAAAAGGAGAAGCTTATGTTCTGTCCCACTTGTGGTTCTCCCATTTCGGATGATGCCAAATTCTGCCCTGTTTGCGGTTCTGCCATCGGTGCCGCTCCCGCCGCTCCGGCCCCTCAGCCCGCGCCGCAGCCTGCGCCTCAGCCCCAGCCTGCTCCGCAGCCCACGCAGATTCAGCCCACTCCGGTTCAGGCAGTTCAGCCCCAGCCTCAGCAGCAGTACACCGGGCAGCAGCAGTACGCCGGCCAGCAGCAATATGCTCAGCAGCCTGCACCTGCCCCGATGGGCTATGCTCCGATTAAGACCGACCGTGGCGTGATCGGCTGGCTCCTGCTTTCCATCGTGACCTGCGGCATCTATTCGTATTACTTCCTCTATTGCCTTGCCCGCGACATCAATGTCATGTGCCAGGATGACGGCGATTCCACGCCGGGTCTGGCAGCATTCATCTTGCTGTCGTTCGTGACCTGCGGCTTCTACGGACTCTACTGGTACTACAAGATCGGTAACCGCCTGCAGGCTAATGCCCCTCGATATGGCCTGATGTTCCAGGAGAACGGTACTACCGTTCTTATGTGGCAGATTGTCGGCGCGCTGCTGTGCGGCCTTGGCCCCATCTTTGCCATGAACATCATCATCAAGAACACCAATGCCATGGCAACGGCTTACAACACCCGTCTTGGCGCTCGTGCCTAACGATAAGAACGGCGTGAACAGCTCCCAGGGACATAAGGGCGCGGCGGAGCTCATTCGCCGCGCCCTTTCTTGCATCGGCGCGCTCTTTGTCGCTTGGCTCGTACTCTACCTGCTCGATATCGGCTGCGTGTTTCGCCTGATGACGGGCATTCCCTGTCCGGGATGCGGCATGACAAGGGCCTGGCTGGCAGCACTGCGCCTCGATTTTGCGGCTGCCTTCGCCTATCATCCGCTGTTTTGGGCGGTGCCGATTGCGTTTGCGCTCGCGTTCGTGCGCGAGGAGGTGGCATCGAGCAAGCTAAAGCGTGGCATCGACATTGCGGTTATTGTTCTGTGCGTGCTGGTCGTTGCCGTATGGATCGTGCGCCTTATCAACCCGGCAGACGCGGGCCTGCTCTTTGGTGGGCACGCTCCCGCCGGAGTTCCCACCGATATCATCCACCTCGAAACCCCACGCTGGCTCACCATCCTTCGCTCTTGCCTGTCGTGACGGAGGACGCGCTAGAAAAGCGGTCGACACATAAGCGGGGGCGAACGTTGAGATAACGTTCGCCCCCGCTTTGCTCTAGCCAGGTTGTTACGGGTGGGCGTGACGGCTACTCGTCGCGCTTCTCCTCGTGGCGAGCAGCGGCACGGGCATCGTGAATGCCCTTGATGGCGGCATGGCGGGCGGTGCGGGCGTCGTGCACGGCGTCGCGGGCCTCGGCGGCCGTTGCCTTGGCAGAGCGCAGCTTGGCCGCCAGGTCGGGATTGGTCTCGGCGACTGCGGCGATCGTGGGGCCGTCGAGCTCTTCTTGCGTGGGCTCGGCCAAAAAGTCGATGGCATACTGAGCGGCTACCATGGAGCCCTTGGCGAGTACGCTCTCGTCGATCTTGTAGAAGCAGGAGTGCTGGGCATAGGTGGCGCCAATCTGGGGGTTGCGCGTGCCAACAAAGGCGAGCACGCCCGGCACACGGCGCAGGTACTCCGAGAAGTCCTCGCCCGAAAGCGTGCCGCGGTAATGGCCCTCGCCCGCGGGGCCCAGGCACTTGAGCACAGCTTGGCGGCAACGCTCGCTCGAGGCGGCATCGTTTTCGACCTTGTAGTTGGCGATGGTGTAGTCGGTAAGCTCGGCCTCGGCGCCCAGGGCCGCCGCAGTGTGCTCCACGATGCGGCGCATAAGCTCGGGCATTTCCTCATGCGTCTTGTCGCCATAGGTGCGCACCGTGCCGGCGAGGTAGGCGGTGCCGGCGATGACGTTGCGCGCGGTGCCGCCATGCAGCTCGCCGACGGTGATGACGGCGGGTTCGTAGGGGCTAATCTCGCGCGAGACGATGGTCTGTAGGGCGTTGACGATTTCGGCGGCAACCATAACGGCGTCGTGGCCGCGCTGGGGCATGGCGCCATGGCACGAGGTGCCGCGGACGTCGATGCGGAACCAGTCGGTATTGGCCATGCGCGGGCCGGGCTCGCAGCTCACGGTGCCGGCGTCGACCTCGCTCCAGATATGTGCGGCGTAGGCGCCGTCGACGCCGTCGAGCACACCGGTGCCGATCATGAGCTTGGCACCCTGGCCGTTTTCCTCGCTGGGCTGGAACACGATGCGGACCTCGCCGTGGATGTCATCGGTCATGTGGCGCAGGATTTGCAGCGTGCCGAGCATCATGGCGATATGACAGTCGTGACCGCAGGCGTGCATGCAACCCTCATTGACGCTGGCGAACTCCTCGCCGGTCTGCTCGGTGACGGGCAGGGCGTCGATATCGGCGCGCAGCAGGATACGGCGACGCGGCGTGCCGTCCTCGCGGTAGGCATCCGGCGCGGTGCCGCGGAGTGTCGCCACCAGGCCCGTCCTGAGTGGACGCTCGTAGGGGATATTCATGGCGTCGAGCTGGTTGGCGATGTCGGAGGTCGTGCGCTCCTCGGCGAGGCTCAGCTCCGGGTGCTTATGGAAGTGCCGGCGCTGCTTGATGATGTAGGGTTCAAACTCGGCGGCGATATCCTGGATGGCCGCGGTGACGTCGTCTGCCGCGCGAACCTCGGTTGCCGCCATAATTTGCTGTGCCTTGGTCTTCGTCATGGTCGATTTGCTCCTTGTTGGTTCGATCGCAAAATCGTACAGGCTCTCTCCAGTATGCCACCTGCCGCTAGGGCTGGTAAAGTTGCCGTTTGCCGCTTGGAGTTTTGTTACAAGGGCGGGGGAGTACACTCGGGGGTGTTGAATTTCCTGCCAGAGATGGGGATGCCCATGCAACATATCGATCGAATTATCCGCTCCAAGAACGTTTTTACTGCCCAAGACGGCATCGATACCACCCGCGAGCTGGCGATTGCCATCGCGGGCGATCGCATCGTCGCAGTCGGTGCGCCCGATGACGTGATTGACGCCGCCCCTGCCGCCACGCCGGTGGTCGATTACGGCGAGCAGTTTGTCTGCCCCGGTTTCCACGATGCGCACCTGCATTTCTTCCATACTTCGGTTGGCTCCTCGCCGTACATGCTCATGGATATGGGCACGTCCGAGGCAGCATTGGTGCAGCATGCGCTCGAGTTTTCCAAAGGCTTGCCAGATGACGCCTGGGTCGTGACCCAGGGTTGGCGCGATTACCGCTGGGATCCGCCCGAGCACCCTACCAAGGCCTCCCTCGATGCGGCATTTCCCGATCGTCCCTGCGTTATGTACTCGGGCGACGGGCACACGCTGTGGCTCAACAGCCGCGCACTCGAGGCGCTCGGCGTTACGCGCGACAGCGAGCCTCCGGCGGGTGGCAGTTACGACAAAGACTCAAACGGTGAGCTTACGGGTATCGCCCACGAGGCGGCTGCTATGCAGCTGCTGCCGCGCTGCCTGGAGTGGCTGGGCGAGGATCGCATCGCGAGCGCTTACGCCGACCAGATGAAGCGTATGGCCGAACAAGGCATTACCTCAATCTGCGATATGTCGCTCATGCCCATGCCGGGCTGCGACTTTATTCGCGACGATGTTTACGACAAGCTGCAGGCCGCCGGCAAGCTGGGCATCCGCGCCCATCTGTTTCCCACGCTGCTGGATGACCAATCGCGCTTGGAAGAACTCCAGACCCGCTACGCGAACAATGCGCTGCTCTCGGCGCCAGGCTTTAAACAGTTCTTCGACGGCGTGTCGAGCGAGCATACCGCATACCTCACTGAGCCCTATACCAACCCGCGCTTCCCAGGCGATCAGGGTCGCCTGACGGTCCCTGTCGAGCGCATGCGCAAGTTGGTTCTGGCGGCAGCCGAGCGCGGCCACACCGTGCGCATCCACGTTATCGGCGACGGTGCCATCCATGCTGCGCTCGATATCTTTGAGGAGGCGGCAGAGCTCTACGGCTTGCCCCAGCACGGCCACAATACGCTTGAGCACCTGGAGAATCTGCTGCCTCAGGACATCGATCGTCTGCGCAAGCTCAACGTCATTGCCTCGAGCCAACCCTGTCATATCACGCTCGACCCGGGTGGCCCGGAGCGCGACCTGGGCCTTGAACGCAGCCGCATCATGTGGCCGTTCGCAACTTATCAGCAGCGCGGTATCCGTCAAGCTTTCGGTACCGACAGCCCCATCACGGCCGTTACCAGCATGAACGTGCTCTACACGGCTATTATGCGCCAAGACCCCAAAAGCCACTGGCCCGAGGGCGGCTGGTTGCCGAGCGAGCGTATCGACGCGGCAACGGCCCTGCGCAACTACACGCTTGGCAGCGCGTACGCAGCGGGCGACGAGCAAAACCTCGGCAGCCTAGAGCCCGGCAAATACGCCGACCTGGTAGTCCTGGACCAAAACCCGCTCACCATCGACCCCCAAGAGCTGCAAGCCACCAAGGTTCAGGCCACCTACCTGGCGGGCAACTTAATCTACGAGCGCTAATATTCATGCCGTACCGTTAAACGCGGCTCGGGCAGCCTATTTTGGGATGGCGCTCGAGCCGCGTTTGTTTGCCGATGGGGGTTCGTTAGGAGCGTCCCCTCTCTGCTGGATTTGGGCGCAGGGTGGAAGCGCTGCTGCTCCGCGCGCTCAATTGGGACATCGGCGATGCTTTCTCTTAGCGTTTTGCATACTTCCAGTTGCAGATTGCATAAAAAAGTTGAGACGTTCTTTCCGGTCCTGATGTACCCCCGCCTGGGCCGTGCAAAAAATGGAGTATTCAGCACCGTGAGCTCTGCCGGTGCCGCTGCAGTCGGGTGGCATTGCGGAGATCGACGTCATTTTGGGGTCCGGTGCGGCGCGAGGCACGCCTTTTTGTCCTGACGGGGTTTGCCCGTCGACCCAAATCGCCGGTCAAAGGCGTTCTTGGGACCAATATGGTGTGTCCGGCGCGTATGCAGCCGTCCTGGCCTGCTGAAAACTCCCAAAAATGCACGCTGCTCCCCAGGGGACCCGTGCGAGCGGCGAAAACCATGCCCAAGTCGCTGTCCGCATCGCCATTTTGCTGCACTGACTTTTCTGAATACCGGGCCCGAGATTGGTCAACCCTAGGCTCCCGGAGCTGCGTTGGGGTCGGTTTCGTTGGCGGCCGCCTGCTTATGGGTGGCAAAGACCGAGCCTTCGTGGTCGAAGAGCTTACGATATTGCATGCGGTCCAGGCGATCGCGCGCATTAGCGGTCTTGGCGGGAACGTTCTTGGCCTCGGCTGTATACCAAACGCCGTGCGCATCCTGCGCCCCCACCACGTTTATCGCCGGCATGTGCGCTCGGTTTTGCAAGCGTGCGCGTTGGTAGGCGGTGAGCGGGGCACCGATGGCATTGAGTGCGAGTGCACCGACGTTATTGATGCTTGTGTTGAGTTGCTCACTCGTTTGTGCGTTGCCGGCGACATCGTAGTTCGCCCAGACCACATAGCGCGTCTGCCAGATGCGCTCGGTATGGGTGGCATCGTCCTCATCGGTAAAGTAGAGGTCGTTGTAGCGGTCGGTGAAGAACGGCTGGTGGTCGCCGTACATCACCACGACGACGGGGCGGTCGAGATCACGCAGCTTTTCCAGGAAGGCGGCGAAGGCGGCATCGGACGCTTCCATGAGCGAGCAGTATTCATTGGTCCAGGTGATAACTTTGTCGGACACACCTTCGACGGCAAGGTGCAGTTGCTGGTCGGTGGGCACCAAGCCCGTGTCATAGGCGGAGTGATTTTGCATCGTCACGTCGTGGATGAAGATCGGCTGGTCGCTCTGCTTTAGTACCTCGAGGCACTTGTCGTAGGTGGCGGCGTCGGTGACCTTGCGGCAGAGCTCGGGTGCGCCGGCGAAGTCCTCGATCGAGAGGAACTCGTCGAATCCCATGTCCGCGAAGACGTTCTCGCGATTCCAGTTGGTGGCGTGGTTGGGGTGCATGGCCACGGTGCGATAGCCGAGTCTCTTGAACTGACGGGCGAGGTTCTCGCTCGGGGCCAGGTTGTAGCTCATGAACGGGTAGACGCCAGCGCCCAGGAATGCCATGGAGTGTCCGGTTAAGAACTCGAACTCGCTGTTACAGGTGCCGGCACCGAAGGCGCTCATGTAGCTCACTCCCTGCAGAAGCGCGTTATCGATGGCTTTGAAGCGCTCGGGCCCCTTATAGCCACAGCCCAGTTCGTTAAAGATTGAAAGGTCGGCGAAGGACTCGTTCATGATACAGATGACTGAGGGCTTGAGCTGGTCAAACTGTTCGACGGCAGCGGCACGGGAGGGGTCGGCGATGCCGTTCGTGCCCGCGTTCCAGCGCGCGGCAAGGCGCTTGATGATCGCCGAGGCCTCACCGCTCTTGTAGTGCTTGGGTTTAGGCGGCACCATTTTTTGCGCGCTCGAAATAAAGGTGGGGAGAAACCCCTGACTGTAATAGCTTTCGAGGGGCTTCCAGGTATGAAGCTTGATGCCCAAGGTGTCGTAATAGCTGATGAAGGCCTGCGCCCCCAGTGCGGCTCCGGCAACAAGTGCGGTACGACGGTCGACGGAGAGGGGGAGTTTGGATTTGGTTGCGACTGGATGCTCCCTCGGCGCTGTCGATGTCCCCTCGGTTGCCGGAGACGCCTTTGAGTCCTTCGATTTCAAGGACGCAGACATCGCATGGTCGATGGACTCGGGGGACGTTTCCGATGCGCGGCGCGGCGGTCGCCCACATGCATCACGCGGAATGAGGACGATAAGCGCGATTCCCAAGGCCGCGGCGGCAAGCCCCATGAAGCAGAAAGTGCTGAGCTCATAGGTGTAGCTGCCGGCGACCGTCGCAGCGGTCGAGAGGGCGAACAGGTCTCCGGGTTGGATGGGCATCGATTTGAACGTGATTACGAAGTACTCGGCGATACCGATGCTGGCGAGCGCAACGATGCCAACGATTGCGGGGGTCTTACGGCGGTGCGGCAGATAGAACAACAGGCACAAGAAGCAGAAGATGAGCAAAAGCTCCAAAAGTGCCGGTCCGGCCTGCATCTTCCATAGTTCATGGTTGGAGGGCAGCTCGAGGGCGAGCATCGAGCATATCGATGCGCCGCCGATCGTTGCCAGCGTACGGGGGTAGGGATGGTCGGTCATCCAGCTTTTCAGATCCTTCATGCTCATCTTCATCGTCTCTGTTCCTTACTCCTAGTTCAGCGTCTTCACGAGCTTCTCCAGGTTGTCGTTCATGATGGGTGGGTAATCCTCGCCGGCTTTAAGCTGTTTGTCAGTGAGCCCCTCGACGGGGTCGAGCTGGACGCATTGTCGTCAGAAACGGCGAGAGCAAAGACCGCACTTAAAAGGGGCATATATGCCGCCGCCATGGGGCCACGGTGACGAATAGGACGCCGCTTGGGATGGCGACGGTAGATTCGGTTGTCCATAGATTGCTCCTGAATTGAAAACGGCTGCGTCGGGGTGCCGACGGCCGAAGGCGATGCCGCTGTGGCACGCGGTAGCTATTTGATTCAATTGGGAGCCGTTAATCGTCCAGACGGACCCTGAGGGATAATAGGGTGACCGGGGCATATGAAGATCGCTCGGTGCCGATGACGGCTAGGGCGGAGATCAGCAAGAGGGTGATGAACGATGTCGCGCCCACGGGGACGGTGTCACCGCCACGGGCGATCGACAGATTGCCGGCGAGCTCGGCGCAGATGGTGCAGCCCGCGCCGGTGCAGTCATGATGCAACTCATGGGCGGTTGCGATGGGGGAGAGGATGGTTACCGCGAGAAGGGCGAAGACGAGAGCCAGGGCGAGCAGGCGAGTGCGAACGGACGGCATGGAGTCGCGTGCATCGCGATTCGGTGCTATATCTCGCCATGCCGAGGTGCTCAGCTCATCAGTCATCTGCCCTCCCTTCCTCTCATCTGGGCATATTTCATCTGGAGGATTGTAGTCTTGAGAAGCTGATTCACAAAGTTGCCGCGCTAAAACTTCATGCTTTCCGGTCCGCCTTGGGGCCGCGCACAAGTTATCCCCCGGCATTCAGAAAATCTAAGTGCCAAAAAATAAGATTTTTTGACTCCGTGTTGTATAACCCGCCATTCGTGGGTACCATTCAACGCGTACGCAAACGAAGTAGGGAAACCCGCGCGGCATGACCGCGCGGCCCACAAAGGAGGAAACAAGCATGTCGTCTTTGAAGCCGCTTGCAGATCGCGTCCTGGTCAAGCCCGACGAGGCCGAGCAGAAGACCGCTTCTGGTCTGTATATCGCCAGCAACGCTCAAGAGAAGCCGCAGCGCGGCACCATCGTTGCCGTTGGCGCCGGTAAGGTCAACGACAAGGGCGAGCGCATCCCCATGGACGTTCAGGTCGGCGACGTTGTCATCTACGGTAAGTTCGGCGGCAACGAGGTCAAGGTCGACGGCGAGAAGTATCTGCTGATGCGCGCCGACGACATCTACGCCGTCGTCGAGGCCTAGTCTCGTCAGAATCTCTGATTCGTCTTTGAACGCGCCCGCCGCATAGGACTCGGAAGCGGCGACGCGAGTCACATTTCTTTTGGAGGATTACCTACCATGGCAAAGAACATTACGTTCAACACCGATGCCCGCGCCAAGCTCGCCAAGGGCGTCAACACTCTGGCCGACGCCGTTACCGTCACCATGGGCCCCAAGGGCCGTTACGTCGCTCTGCAGCGCACGTTCGGTGCCCCGACCATCACCAACGACGGCGTTTCCGTCGCTAAGGAGATTGAGCTCGAGGACAACATCGAGAACATGGGCGCTCAGCTGGTGAAGGAGGTCGCCACCAAGACCAACGACACCGTGGGTGACGGCACCACCACCGCAACCCTGCTCGCTCAGGCTATCGTCAACGACGGTCTGCGCAACGTCGCCGCCGGCGCCAACCCGCTGGCTATCCGTCGCGGCATCGACAAGGCCGTCAACGCCGCCGTCGCCGAGATGAAGAAGCAGGCCAAGCCGGTCGAGACCAAGGAGCAGATTGCTTCCGTCGGTACCATCTCTGCCGGTGACCCCGAGGTCGGCGAGAAGATCGCCGAGGCTATGGAGGTCGTGGGCAAGGACGGCGTCATCACCGTCGAGGATTCCCAGACGTTCGACATCACCATCGACACCGTCGAGGGCATGCAGTTCGACAAGGGCTATGTCTCCGCTTACTTCGTCACGGACAACGACCGCATGGAGGCCGTGATGAAGGATCCGTACATCCTCATCACCGACCAGAAGATCTCCAGCGTTCAGGACATCATGCCTGTTCTCGAGGCTGTCCAGCGCGCCGGCCGTGGCCTGCTCATCATCGCTGAGGACATTGACGGCGAGGCTCTGCCGACCCTGGTCCTCAACAAGATCCGCGGCGCCCTCAACGTCTGCGCCGTCAAGGCCCCGGGCTACGGCGATCGCCGCAAGCGCATCCTGGAGGACATCGCCGTCCTCACCGGTGGCCAGGCTGCTCTGGACGAGCTGGGCGTGAAGGTCGCTGACATCACCGCCGATATGCTCGGTACCGCTAAGTCCGTCACTATCTCCAAGGACAACACCGTCGTCGTCGGCGGCGCTGGCTCCAAGGAGGCCATCGACGCCCGCATCGCTCAGATTAAGGGCGAGATGGAGAACACCACCTCTGACTTCGACCGTGAGAAGCTCCAGGAGCGCCTGGCCAAGCTCTCCGGTGGCGTTGCCGTCATCAAGGTTGGCGCTGCTACCGAGTCCGAGCTCAAGGAGATCAAGCACCGCGTTGAGGATGCCCTGCAGGCTACCCGCGCTGCTGTCGAGGAGGGCATCGTCGCCGGCGGTGGCGTCGCCTTCATGGACGCTGCTCCTGCGCTCGATGCTGTCGAGATCGACGACCCCGAGGAGAAGATTGGCGTCGATATCGTCAAGAAGGCTCTGACCGCTCCGGTCGCCACCATCGCCAAGAACGCTGGCTTTGAGGGCGCTGTCGTGGTCGACAAGGTTGCCGAGCTGCCCGCCGGCCAGGGTCTCAACTCTGCCAACGGCGAGTGGGGCGACATGATCGAGATGGGCGTCCTCGACCCCGTCAAGGTCAGCCGCGTCACCCTGCAGAACGCTGCTTCTGTCGCCAGCCTGATCCTCATCACCGAGGCTACCGTCTCCGATGTGCCCAAGAACACTCAGCTTGAGGACGCTATCGCTGCTGCCACCGCTGGTCAGCAGGGCGGCGGTATGTACTAAGGCCGACAAGGTCTAGAACTCCCACCGGGAATCCGGGGGCGTGACGGGGGTTTCTCTCCGGAACGTCCTCGGACATGCAAAGAGGCTCCGCATCGCGCTTCGCGCTGCGGAGCCTCTTTGCGTCCTGCGGAAAGTTCCGGAGAGAAACCCCCGTCACGCCCCCGGATTCCCTGCGTTTACGGCCTTGAGGTCGGCTCGCGGAGAAGGACGTGGTTGATGGGAGTGCGTGTCCCCTTCGCTGTTTCGCGCTTTGCGCGAAAAGCGCGCTACTTTGGGGCGGATGGAGGACGTGGTTGTTGCGCTAACTTGTCCCTACCGCATTTCTGGAGCGTTTCCCACCACAAATTACCCTTGGCATACTTGCGCGAACGATTGCTCGTGCTACACTTGCAATTGCTGTTTCAGGGCGGGGTGGAATTCCCCACTGGCGGTAAATCGGGCGGTGCCAAAGGGGTGCCGTGGCGCAGGCGAGGTGCCTGTGTTTGAGCCGATGAGTCCGCGACCCGTGCGTGTGTTGGTTCGCATGCCGGCTGAACTGGTGAGATCCCAGTACCAACGGTTAGAGTCCGGATGAAAGAGGCAGGGGATCTTATGTCTGAACAGTCGCAGCATATCCATTTTGAGAACACGAATAGGTGGAGCACCAAACAGCTCGTTACCATGGCGCTGATGTGCGCCTTGGGCGCCCTGTTTATGTATGTGCAG
>USAX01000039.1 GCA_900552705.1 uncultured Collinsella sp.
GCGCCAGGAGGACACATGGACGGATTGAATACGGTGTTGGAGTATCTGACGTCGGTGCCGGCATGGTATTTGGCGACGAGCGTTGACGGACAGCCTCATGTGCGTCCGTTTTCGTTTGCGCAGATCCAGGATGGCAAGCTGTGGTTTGTAACAGCGCGCACCAAAGATGTGTGGCAAGAGCTGCTGCAAAACCAGCGCTTTGAGGCCACGAGTTGGTGGCCGGGCCATGGCTGGCTCATCTTGCGCGGGCGTGCCGGCTTGGATGACCGGGCTTTAGGCGAAATGCGCGAAGCCGGGTGGAAGCATCTAGAGCACCTGGGCGAGCACTATGAGGGGCCTAACGACCCCACGCTCGTCTTCTTTAGCGTCGAGGATCCCGAGGCTTTTATCTGCAATCACGACGAATGGGTGCCGGTCGAGCTCTAGCCAGCTGGCTCATCCTAACAACTTGGTTTTCGCATGGGCGGCCCCGTATTGCCCGGCGCCGTTAGGAGCGCCGGTCAATACGGGGCCCGCTCCATTTGTCAATTCCTTCAAGCGAATGTGTCGGGAATGTTTCAATGCATGAATATGCAAGCCATTTACGTATTCATGCATCTTTTGGTGCTAAAGTTTCAACCCACTTCATAACGACTGCTGCGAAATGCGCATCGGTGCATAAATCGCAGACAAGGAGTCTGATATGTCTTTGAAGGTTGGAATCGTCGGCGCGGCTGGATATGCCGGAGCCGAGCTCATTCGCCTCGTCCTCGGTCATCCCGAGTTTGAACTTGCTGCCATTACGTCCAACGCCGATGCCGGCCAGCCGTTGTCTGCGGTGTACCCGAGCTTCACCGGCGTAAGCGATCTTGTCTTTACGACGCATGATGCCCCTGAGCTCAAGAACTGCGACGCGGTCTTTTTGGCCGTGCCGCACACGGCTGCCATGGCACAGGTGCCCGCGCTGCTTGCATCGGGCGTCTCCTGCTTTGATCTTTCGGCCGACTACCGTCTGAACGACGCGTCCGTTTTTGAGGCTTGGTATGCCGCCGAGCATACGAGCCCCGAGCTGCTCAAGACCCGTGCCTTCGGTCTGCCCGAGCTGTTCTGCCAAGACTTGGAGACCGCCGCATCCGACCATGCCGACGGCAAACCCGTGCTGGTCGCTTGCGCCGGTTGCTATCCCACCGCAACGAGCCTTGCCGCCGCGCCCGCCGTGCGCGCGGGCTGGGTGGCCGAGAACGGCCCCGTGATTGTCGATGCCATTAGCGGCGTGACGGGCGCCGGTAAGTCCTGCAACGCCCGCACCCATTTTTGCAGCGCCGACGAGAACTTGGAGGCCTACGGCGTGGGCAAGCATCGCCACACGCCCGAAATCGAGCAGATCTTGGGCCTGACCGATCGCGTCGTCTTTACCCCGCACCTGGCACCGCTCAAGCGTGGTCTGCTCTCCACGGTGACGCTGCCGCTCGCGCCGCAGGCTCTCGACACGTTGGCTCTTGAGGATGTTGTCGACTATTACAAGCAGTTCTACGCTGGACGCACCTTTGTGCGCGTGCTCGACGCCGGCCAGCAGCCCAAGACGGCTTCGGTCGTCGGCACCAACGCCGCCCAGATTGGCCTCGCGCTCAACAAGCGCGCGGGCGTGCTGGTGGCGACGGGCGCCATCGACAATCTGTGCAAGGGCGCTGCGGGCCAAGCAGTCCAATGCGCCAATATCGTCTTTGGCTTTGACGAGCGACGAGGCTTGCCCACAGTGGCGTGCCCGGTGTAGCACATTCGATTGTTAACGATTTGGTAGTCGGGCATCGAGTGGGGCGCCACTCTTAAGCTGGTCTCATGATCACGACTGGCATGGCGCACCAACCGATGTCCGTTTTTTGTTTGATATAAGGAGTCGTAAGGACGATGAATACAGAGCAGTTCGATATCAAGATTCGTGCCGTCGAGGGTGGCATTACGGTAGCGGCCGGCTTTAAGGCCGCGGGTATTCATGCGGGTTTTCGCAAGAATCCCGAGCGCTTGGATTACGCGCTCGTCGTGCCCGATAAACCCTGTCCCGGTGCCGGCGTGTTTACGACCAATCGCTTTTGCGCAGCGCCCGTGCAGGTGAGCCGTGCCAACCTGGGCGGTGTGGGCAAGGGCTACGGAATCATCGCCGGCGTTTCGGTCAACTCTGGCAATGCCAACGCCGCCACGGGTGAGACCGGCCTTGCATGCGCGCACGAAACGTGCAGCATCGCATCGCAGGTCATCGGCTGCGAGCCCCAGCAGATTCTGGTTGCCTCCACGGGTGTGATTGGCCAGATTCTGCCGATCGACACGTTTGAGACCGCCATTCCTGCTGCCTACGAGGCGCTCTCCGCCCACGGTGGCGCCGATGCCGCTCGCGCCATCATGACGACCGACACGCACTCCAAGGAGTACGCCGTGTCCTACGTCAGTGAGGCTGCGGGTCATGCGGGCAATGTCTATACGGTAGGCGGCATGTGCAAGGGCTCGGGCATGATCATGCCCAACATGGCCACCATGATCGCAGTTATCACCACCGATGCCCCCGTCGAGCCTGCGGCACTTCATGCCCTGCTGCTCTCGACCGTCAAGCAGACCTTTAACAAGGTAACGGTCGATTCCGACACCTCGACTAACGACACCTGCATCATGCTTGCCTCCGGCGCTGCTGCCGCAGATGCCGAGGCCATCGTCGAGGGCTCCGACGCGTTTGACGAGTTGACATTTGCCGTGCACGAGGTGTGCGAGAGCCTGGCGCGCAATATCGCCGCCGATGGCGAGGGCGCATCCAAGCTTGTTACGGTCAACGTTACCGGCGCCGCCAACGACGAGGAGGCCGATATCGCCGCCCGTGCCGTTGCCAACTCGCCGCTCGTTAAGACTTGCATCGCCGGCCACGACTGCAACTGGGGTCGCGTTGCTATGGCGCTTGGCAAGTGCGGCGTGAAGTTTAATCAGGAAGACGTTTCCATCGACATGATGGGCATGCCTGTCTGTCGCGACGGTCTGACTGTTCCCTTTGACGAGGACGAGGCTCTACGGCGTTTCGAGGCGCCCGAGATCGTGATCTCGGTCGACCTGGGCGCAGGCGACGCGGCAACGACCGTGTGGACCTGCGACCTCACGCATGAGTACATCTCCATCAACGGCGATTACCGTTCCTAGATTCCAGGCACGCTGCGCATCTTGCCGCGATTGCGGACAGCGGAGCACGGCGCGATAACGATACGAAAGACGAGGCAGATTATGAAATTCGCACGCGATTGTCGTTCGAGCGAATCCAACGAAGCAACCGCGCAGCTGCTGTTTGAGGCGCTGCCGTGGATTAAAAACCTGACCGGCAAGACAGTCGTTATCAAGTACGGCGGTGCCGCCATGGTCGACGAGCAACTGCGCCGCGACGTGATGAGCGATATCGTTCTGCTCAAGATTATCGGCATGCGCCCCGTCATCGTGCATGGCGGCGGCAAGGCCATCAACGAGGCGCTGAGCCACTATGACATCCCTGTCGAGTTTAAGAACGGCCAGCGCGTGACCACACCGGATACCATGGATATCGTGCGCGAGGTGCTGGGCGGCAAGGTTAACCAGGAGCTGGTTGCTGCCATCAACCACCACGGCAACCTGGCCGTGGGCGTGTCGGGCAGCGATGCCGGCACGCTCATCGCCGAGCCGCTCGACCCCGAGCTCGGTCGCGTGGGCAAAGTGACGCACGTCAACACCGACTATATCGAGCGCTTACTCGATAGCGAGTACATCCCCGTCATCGCTACCGTCGCGGCGGGGGAGGACGGCGGTTTCTTCAACATCAACGCCGATACCGCCGCCGGTGCCGTTGCGGCAGCGCTCCACGCGCACAAGGCGATCTTTTTGACCGACGTCGACGGCCTGTACAAGGACTTTAGCGATAAAGACTCACTCATCTCCAACCTAACACTCGACGAGGTTAACGAAATGCTCTACGGCGGCGAGGTCGATAAGGGCATGATTCCCAAGCTGCACGCGGCCGTCGATGCGCTTGCCGGCGGCGTATTTCGCGCTCACATCATCAACGGCACCACGCCGCATTCGCTGCTGCTGGAGCTGCTGACCGATGCCGGCGTCGGCACCGTGATCCATTCCACCGAGACGGCTTACGAGTTCGATACGCATCCGCATCCGCTTTCGACGTTTGCTGCGCGTCTGACCGAGAACCTCGACGAGGTCGAGAAGCTTCAGACGGTCTAACTGACCCTCAGCCGCCCCATTTCTGCACCCATAGGCCTGCGCCGTCCGGCGCTCAACGAAAGGCATCCCATGTCACTTGCAGCTCAGCAATCGCTTGAATCCCATTACGTTATGCATACCTTTGGCCGCTCTCCGGTCGAGTTTGTCGAGGGTCACGGCATGAAGCTCACCGGCGACGATGGTCGTGAGTACCTCGACTTTCTTGCCGGCATCGGCGTGTGCAGCCTAGGTCATGGCGACCCGGCTGTGCTCTCGGCGCTCGAGGCACAGACCAAAAAGCTCATGCATGTCTCCAATTACTTCTACATCGAGCAGCGTGGACAGGTCGCGGCGCTGCTGTCCAAGCTTGCTAACGACGACGTAGATGGTGCGCGCGTGCTTGCCGATGCCATTGTCGCCGGCGATGAGACCACGGCAGCTGCTCTTGGTGCCCCGGCTGCGGATGAGCAGGTTTGGGAGACCTTCTTTGCCAACTCCGGCGCCGAGGCCAACGAGGGCTCGATGAAGCTCGCGCGCCTGTACGCCAAGCGTGCCGGTAACGGCGGCAACACCATCGTGTGCATGCGCGGCGGCTTCCACGGCCGTACGCTCGAGACCATTGCCGCCACTATGCAGGATTGGCTGCAGGATAGTTTCCGCCCGCTGCCGGGTGGCTTTGTGGCCTGCACGCCCAACGATATCAATGAACTGCGTGCGATCTTTAAGCAGCTGGGGAGCGAAATATGTGCCGTGATGCTCGAGCCGATCCAGGGTGAGAGTGGCGTGCACCCCATGACCGAGGAGTTTATGGCGGCAGCGCGCGACCTGGCACACGAAGTGGGCGCCGTGCTTATAGCCGACGAGGTCCAGTGCGGCATCTTCCGCTCCGGCAAGCCGTTTGCATTCCAAACCTATGGCGTGGAACCCGACATCATGAGCCTTGCCAAGGGCATTGCTGATGGCGTGCCCATGGGTGCCGTCGTAGCAAAGAAGGAGATTGCCGACGTGTTTAAGCCGGGCGACCACGGTTCGACTTTTGGCGGTAGCTGCTTGGCCATCGCGGCGTGCGCCGCGACGCTCTCCGCGCTCGTGCACGGCGATTATGCCGACCATGTTGCCAAGGTAGGCGCCTATATGGAGGCAAAGCTCGCCAAGCTGCCGAACGTGACCGAGGTGCGTGGCCGCGGCTTGATGCTCGGCTGCGATCTGGACGATACTGCGGGTGATGCACACGACGTTGTGGCCCGTGCATTGGGGGCTGGTGCCGTGATTAACGCTACGGGTGCCTATACGCTGCGTTTCCTGCCGCCGCTCGTCTGCGAGGAATCCGACGTGGACAGTCTGATCGAGATCCTGTCGGACGTTTTGGCCTAACACAGCGAAATAACTTAACTTTGACCGGGTTCCGGACTGCGGACGTGCCCTATGTGGCATGATTCAGCGGTCTGGAGCCCGTTTTGCCTTAGATTTGCTAAGGCGGGGAGACCTGCTGGTCAAAAAACATCAAATATGAGTACTGTTATCGATTTGGTAGCAGCAATTTTGGACTAATAAGGCCAGATAGCTAGTCGAAATGGCGATGAATGT
Organism: uncultured Collinsella sp.; assembly: GCA_900552705.1. GTDB lineage: Bacteria > Actinomycetota > Coriobacteriia > Coriobacteriales > Coriobacteriaceae > Collinsella. Next base: position 5,785 of record USAX01000039.1, read on the forward strand.
ACGATTTTGATCCAATTGTTAGTCCTTATAATGGACATATGTTGCGTAACTTAAGCAAATACTATCTTTTGATATGTTGTAAGCAAGGTAGCAGTACTCATTTTTGCCATTTTTTGGCCACGGCCTTTGTGACAGACGTGCTGGCGGGTTCGAATCCCATGCGCTGGGCCCAAAAAAGAAAGGCCCCCATAGCTGGGAGCCTATCAAATCAGTGGTGGGCGATGAGGGATGTCGCGTGCGGCTGACGCCGCCCGCTTTCGCTTCGGGCCTGCGGCCCTCGCGTGCTGCGCTGGAAAACGTTTCGCGTTTCCTCAGCTTCGCACCCTGTCGGGTTCGAATCCCATGCGCTGGGCCCAAACAAAAACGGTCCCCTTGCGAGGACCGTTTCCAATTCAATGGTGGGCGATGAGGGATTCGAACCCCCAGCCTTGTGCGTGTAAAGCACCTGCGCTAACCGTTGCGCCAATCGCCCGTGCGGAGAGAGTATAGCAAAACAATCGCCTCATTCACCTCATATCCATTAAAGGTAACCGACGCGTGTCACAGCGGAGCTGATTCAGTTGAGATTGCCTGAACATTCCGCCCCTCTTTACGCCCTCGGGTATACTCAAAAGCTACTGATTCGATTTGATGCCCAGCAACAGCAGAGGGGATAGTATATGTGCGGTTTTGTCGGTTTTGTCGGTGGGACGGATAACCAATCCGAGGTGCTCACCAAGATGATGGACCGCATCGTCCATCGTGGTCCCGACATGGGCGGTCAGTTTATCGACGGCCGCGTTGCCCTCGGCTTCCGCCGCTTGTCGATCCTCGACCTGACCGAGGCTGGCGCCCAACCTATGGCCAACGAGGACGGTAGCGTCGTCATTGTCTTCAACGGCGAGATCTACAACTTCCAAGAACTCCGTTCCGAGCTCGAGGCCAAGGGCTACAAGTTCCACTGCGGCGCCGACACCGAGAGCCTTCTGCACGGCTACGAGGAGTGGGGCGAGGCAGTACTCGATCGCTTGCGCGGTATGTACGCCTTCGTCATCTGGGACAAGAAGAAGAACAAGCTTTTTGGCGCCCGTGATATCTTTGGCATCAAGCCGCTCTACTACTATCCCATGGCCGATGCGGGCGACGGCGCTCCGGGCGTGCTCTTTGGTTCCGAGATCAAGAGCTTCCTGGACTACCCGCACTTCCACAAGGCGGTCAACAAAAAGGCCCTGCGTCCGTACATGACGCTGCAGTATTCGGCGACTGAGGAGACCTTCTTCGAGGGTGTCTACAAGCTGCCGCCGGCGCACTACTTTACCGTCGATATTCCGACCGGCAAGATGAACATCGAGCGCTACTGGGATTGCGATTACTCTGCCGTCGAGAAGCCGTTCGAGGAGTACGTCGACGAGCTGGACGAGGTCGTGCACGAGAGCGTCGAGGCCCATCGCATCGCCGACGTCAAGGTCGCGTCGTTCCTCTCCGGCGGCGTCGACTCCAGCTACATCGCCGCTTGCCTCATGCCCGACAAGACCTTCTCGGTGGGCTTTGACTACAAGAACTTCAACGAGACCAACTACGCCAAGGAACTTTCTGACAAGCTCGGCGTCGAGAATGTCCGCAAGATGATAACCGCCGACGAGTTCTTCGGTGCGCTCGAGGACATCCAGTATCACATGGACGAGCCGCAGTCCAACCTGTCTTCCGTGCCGCTGTGGTTCTTGGCCGAGATGGCCCGCAAGGACGTCACCGTCGTGCTTTCGGGCGAAGGCGCCGACGAACTCTTTGGCGGCTACGCCTACTACGAGGACACGGTCCCAGTCCGCAAGTACAAAAAGATGGTGCCGCTGCCCATCCGTCGCGCGCTCGGTAACCTGGCGCTGCATATGCCGTACTTCAAGGGACATAACTTCCTGGTCAAGGGTGCCGAGATCCCCGAGAAGTCGTTCCTGGGACAGGCTCTGGTATGGCCGGAGCGCGAGGTCGACGGCGTGCTCAAGCCCGAGTACAACACCGGCGATGGCGCCTTCGAGCTTGCCGCTCCCATCTATGCGCGCGTGAAAGGTCAGCCCGAGCTGGTCAAGAAGCAGTACCTGGACATGAACATGTGGCTCCCGGGCGACATTCTGCTCAAGGCCGACAAGATGTGCATGGCGCACTCGCTGGAGCTGCGCGTGCCCTTCCTGGACCGCAAAGTCATGGAGTTCGCCGAGCACATTCCCGACCGCTACCGCATCAACGAGAACGGCAACAAACAGGTACTCCGCCACGCTGCCAACAAGTCGCTGCCCGATGAGTGGGCCACCCGTCCCAAGGTGGGCTTCCCGGTGCCGATTGTCTACTGGCTGCGCGAGCAAAAGTGGTACGACTATGTCAAGGAGTACTTCACCGCGCCGTGGGCAAGTGAGTTCTTCGATACCGACGAGCTCATGCACCTGCTCGATCTGCACTTTGCGGGCAAGGGCGATTTCCAGCGCAAGATCTATACGCCGCTCGTGTTCCTGGTGTGGTACAAGCGCTTCTTTATCGACGAGGACCAGCCCGCTGTTCAGGCTGCCTAGCCTCGGCTTACGAACGCCTGCGCGTAACGGCTCCTCCGGGAGCCGTTTTTGCGTGGGTGCGTTTCAGTTACTATAAAAACCGTCCCTGCCAAATGGCTGAGAAAGGTGAAAGATGCACCATTCGGATTCCGCGACCGTGACCACGGTCGATACGCTTGCCAAGCTTCTCGATGTGTGCGGTGAGCTGCGCGCATCAGAGCAGGTTGACGAGCGTGCCGTGACCGGCTGCTCGTTTGATTCGCGCGCGGTCTCGGCAGGTGACGTGTTCTTTTGCAAAGGTGCTGCCTTTAAGCCCGCGTTTTTGAGCATGGCGCTCGATGCGGGCGCCGTCGCATTTGTGTGCGAGGAGTCGCTGGTCGAGTCTCTGGAGCCGCTGGCGCAGGAGAGCGGTGCTGCGATGCTGGTTGTTGATAGCGTTCGCACGGCCATGGCCCTGTTGCCGCCGGAGGTCTACGACCGTCCCGACCACGACGTCAAGATCGTGGGCATCACCGGTACCAAGGGAAAGACCACGGCCGCTTTTATGCTCCAGTCGATTATTAAAGCGGCGGGCGAGTCCTGCGGCATGATCGGCTCGGTGAGTACCGACGATGGCATCGAGTGCTACGAGAGCACCAATACTACGCCCGAGGCCCCAGAGGTCTGGCGCCATATCGCCAACTGCCGCACGTCAGGTCGCCAGTCCATGGTCATGGAGGTCTCGAGCCAGGCGCTCAAGTACCAACGCGTCGAGAATCTGCCGTTTGACGTGGCGTGCTTCCTCAACATCGGCCGTGACCACATCTCGCCGATCGAACACCCCACGTTTGAGGATTATTTTGAGAGCAAACTCAGGATCTTTGACCAGGCAAAGACCGCCGTGGTGAATCTGGGCACCGAAGAGGTTGACCGTGTGTTGGAGGCAGCGTCGACGGCCGAGCGCTTGGTGACCGTTGGCGTCGAGCATCCCGAGGCAAGCCTGTGGGCGAGCGATGTGCGCATGGTCGGCTTTAACATCGAGTTTAACCTGCATGGCCTGTGTGCCGACGAGTCCGAGGCGGGGGAGAAGGTCCTGCTGGGCATCGCGGGCGACTTTAACGTGGAAAACGCGCTGGTCGCTATCGCCGCTGCGCGCGAGATCGGCATCGGTATCGAGGCTATCAAGAAGGGACTCTCCAAACTGCGTGTACCGGGCCGTATGGAGGTCGTGGAGTCGAAGGACGGCCGCGTGATCTGCGTCGTTGACTATGCGCACAACCAGCTTTCGTTCCGTTCGCTTTTCTCGTCGGTCAAGCGCGCGTTTCCCGCTAGTCCAGTCATTGCAGTGTTTGGCGCTGCCGGCGGCAAGGCGCAGGAGCGCCGCGAGCAGCTTCCGCGCGAGGCCGCACCATATTCCGACCTGATGATCTTTGCCAACGAGGACCCGGCTCACGAGGACCCGATGAAGGTCTGTCGCGAGCTTGCCGAGCATGTTCCCGACGATACGCCGAACAAGATCATCCTCGACCGCGAAGCCGCTGTGCATGCGGCGTTCAAGGCGGCGCGCGAGGAGTACGTCAACCCCAATGCTCCCACCATTGTCTTGCTGCTGGCAAAGGGTGACGAGGAGCTCATGCACGTGGGCGACGAGTTCGTGCCCATCGAGAGCGACCTTTCGTTGGCCAATCGCCTGATCGATGTTACCCAGTTTGACTAATGAACCATGATGGCGAAGGCGCCCTGAGTGCGCTGTCGCCATAAACGTGTTCCCTCAATCAAAACATGCCGTCCAAGCCCAAACCCTTCTACGTAAACGGAGTAACCATGTCCCACAACACCCTGCCGACCGTCGCCGAGCTTTCGGGCGAGATGCGCGAGCGCTTGGCCAAGGTTAAGTACGTCTTTACCGACCTGGATGCTACGATGCTCGCACCCGGCTCGTGCGTGCTGCGCGACAACGACGGCAACCCCTCGACCAAGCTCGTCGAGGCTGTCGTGGCACTTGCCCGCGCCGGCATCCAAGTGGTTCCCACCTCGGGCCGCAACCGCACCATGATCCACGAGGATGCACGCGTGCTCGGCCTCAACTCCTACATTGGTGAGATGGGTGGCCTGGTCATGTACGATCTCAAGGCCAACGATTGGGAGTATCTGACCGGCGATATGCCCTACGACCCATCTTGCGGTCTCACGCCGCACCAGGTGATCGAGCAGACTGGCGTGTGCGAGAAGATTCTCGCCCGCTGGCCGCACAAGATCGAGTATCACAACGACATGTCGACCGGCTACAAGTACCGCGAGGTTACCGTCGGCATGCGCGGCGACATCCCCGATGACGAGGCGCAGGCCATTCTCGACGAGGCCGGCTGTGGCCTGGTGTGGGCCTGTAACGGTCACCTGACGCATCTGTCCAAGCCGACGACGCTCGAGCTCGATCGCGTCGAGGACGGTCGCGCGTTCAACATCAACCCCGCGGGTCTCAACAAAGGCGTCGCCATTGCGCGCTTCTGCGAGCACCTGGGGATCGAGCGCGAGGAGACGCTCGCGCTCGGCGACTCCGAGTCCGACTTCTACATGGCCGATCACGTGGGCACGTTCTGCCTGGTCGAGAATGGCCTGACGAGCGCCGGCGCGCCCGAGTTCCTGGCTGCTTGCGAGAACGCTTTCGTTACGCGCGGCAAAATTGTCGACGGTTGGGCGGCGACGGCAGAGCTGCTGGTCGCGGCGCGTTCGTAGCGCGGCGTCGCCGCACTTGGACATGTCTTTTCGAGAGAGACTGGTGAGGTAATGTCCGATATCGAGAATCCGGCAGGCGACACGCGCCCGATTGGCGTGTTCGATTCTGGTTTGGGCGGTCTGACGGTTGCGCGCGCCATCGCGACGGCGCTGCCGCATGAGTCCGTCTACTACTTCGGCGACACCAAACGCTGCCCCTACGGCACGCGCACCGAGGATGAGGTGCGCTCGTTTGCGTTGCAGGCGGGCCGTTGGCTGTCGAAGCACGACGTCAAGATTATGGTCATCGCCTGCAACACGGCGACAGCTGCGGCCTTGCGTCTGGCCCAGCAGGTGCTCGACGTTCCCGTGATCGGCGTGATCGCGCCGGGTGCCCGTGCGGCAATCAACAGCACCCGCACGCGTCGCGTGGGCGTGCTCGCCACCAACCTCACCATTCGCTCGGGCGCTTACACGCGCGCCATTCAGGACCTAGATGCCGGCGTCGACGTATACGGCTGCCCCGCCTCGAGCTTTGTCGAGGTTGTCGAACACGAGCTCGCCTCGGGTGCGCATCTGCAAGAGCAGTGGCTTGAGAACGAGGACATCTTCGATACGCCTGCCGTGCGTGCGCTGGTGGGTGCCACGGTTGAGCCACTGCGCGACCACGGTATCGATACCGTGGTGCTCGGCTGTACGCATTTTCCGCTGTTGGTGGGACCTATCCGCCATGCGCTGGGGCCTGGGGTACGCGTCGTGAGTTCCGCCGAGGAGACCACGCGCGAGCTGACCGATATCCTCACGCGCCGCGAGCAGCTGGCGGGCGTCGCCGCCGAGCCGCAGCATCGTTTTGCCACGACGGCCGATAACATTGCCGAGTTTGCGGTGGCGGGCAGCTTTATCTTTGGTCGGCCGCTCAAGAGCATTGAGCATATCGATATCGATGAGCTGAAATAGATGTAAGGCCGCCGTCAGAGCCTTCGCCACACCTTTTGCCGAAAGGATTTTTCTATGGAGTACATGCAGGTCAACCGCGCCAACGGTCGCGCCGCCAACGAGTTGCGCCCCGTTAAGCTCACCCGTGGCGTCATGAAGCACGCCCACGGCTCGTGTTTTGCCGAGTTCGGTGACACGCGCGTGTTGTGCGCCGCCACAATCGAGGAGGGCGTGCCGGGCTGGCGAAAGGGAGCTAAGGTCGGCTGGGTGACCGCGGAATACGCCATGCTGCCGGCGTCGACCGGCAAGCGCTGCAAGCGCGAGCACGCCAACCGCAAGGGTCGCTCCATGGAGATCGAGCGCCTCATTGGCCGCAGCCTGCGTACCGTCGTCAACATGAAGGCGCTCGGCGAGTACACCGTCACCGTCGACTGCGATGTGATTCAGGCCGATGGCGGCACGCGTACAGCGAGCATCACCGGCGCCTGGGTGGCGCTGCACGACGCCCTCGCCATGTGGGTCGAGGCGGGCAAGATCGAGCGCATCCCGCTTACCGGCCAGGTGGCTGCAATCTCCATGGGCGTTGTCGACGGCAATACGCTGCTTGACCTCGATTATTCCGAGGACAGCCATGCCGAAGTCGACATGAACCTCGTCGCCACCGACACCGGTGAGATGATCGAGCTCCAGGGCACTGGCGAGCAGGCGCCCTTTGACCGTAAGCGCCTCAACGCCCTGCTCGACCTGGGCGACAAAGGCATCGCCGAGCTCATCGAGCTTCAGCGCCAAGCCATCGCCTAACCTGCCAAAAAGGGACAGGTTTATTTTGGCAGGTTTTATCTGGGAAAACGTCGAAGTATAAGACTGCCGTTGATTGAGAGGGGAGAGGCGGAGGCCCTCGTCGCCCTCGGCGCGGCATTGCTATAGAGACAAGGAGACCACTCATGGCACTTGAGAAGATCGACATCGACACCCTCGACCCGGCGGCGACCATTGTCGTGGCAACGGGCAACGCCCATAAGCTCACCGAGATCGAGGCCATTTTAGGCAAGGTCATGCCCGAGGTTCGCTTTGTGGCGCTCGGCCAGCTGGGCGATTTTGAGGACCCCGAGGAAAACGGCACGACGTTTTTGGAGAACGCCATCATCAAGGCGCAGGCTGCCGTCGAAGAGACGGGGCTCATGGCCATCGCCGACGATTCTGGCTTGGTCGTCGACGCGCTTGACGGCGAGCCGGGCGTGTATAGCGCGCGCTATGCGGGCGTGCACGGAGACGATGCCGCCAACAACGCCAAGCTTCTCGTTAACCTGGAAGGCGTGGCGGACGAGGACCGCACCGCGCGCTTTATGAGCGTCGTTGCGCTTATCGACACGGATGGTCTGGTCACCTATGGCGAGGGCGCCTGCGAGGGCGTTATCGCACACGAGGGCCGCGGCGATCACGGCTTTGGCTATGACCCGCTGTTCCTGCCGGTCGACACGCCGGGCAAGACCATGGCCGAGCTGACGGCGGACGAGAAGAACGCCATCAGCCATCGTTTCCACGCGCTCGAGCATCTGTCCGCCAAACTGACGGGCGAGGAGTAGGCCGTGCGTGCGGTGGTGCAGCGCGTACTCAACGCCGGTGTGACGGTCGACGGCGAGTGCGTGGGCAAAATTGGGCGCGGCTATCTGGTGCTGCTGGGCGTGGGCCACGGCGACACGCGCGCCGAGGCCGATAAGCTGTGGGGCAAGCTCCGCGGCTTGCGCATTAACGAGGACGAGAACGGCAAGACCAACCTGGCACTTGCCGATGTCGACGGCGAGGTTCTCGTAGTGTCGCAGTTCACGCTGTTCGCCGATTGCCGTCACGGCCGCCGCCCATCGTTTACGGATGCCGGCGCCCCCGATGTCGCCAACGAGCTCTACGAGTACTTCCTGACGCTCGTTCGCCAAGATGTCGAACACGTGGCGCATGGCATCTTTGGCGCCGATATGAAAGTCGACCTCGTCAACGACGGCCCATTCACCATCGTCCTCGATACCGACAATCTGTAAGTAGCCAAATTAGCTACTTGCGCGTGGTCGCAACAGGGTGCTATAGTATTAGAGTTTTGTCTATCTTAGGGGTATTATCCCCTTTTTGAATTGCA
>USAX01000040.1 GCA_900552705.1 uncultured Collinsella sp.
GTTCGATTCATATGGTTCTGTATAGGAAAAGGAATTTCTCGGGGCCGCCTCTCGGCGGCCTTGCGAAAAACAAATCCAAGTTAGACCATTTCAAATGGTTCGATGTCTGCCCGGATGCGACACTGAAGTAAGTGTCCATCCTCGCAGTATCCGGTTCTCAAGGTGCACGCCTGGCGGCTGGTCCGGTCCGACCGGGCCGCGCGGCAAGGAGATATATTGCCAGACCGCGAAGCCTTGTGGGACGTCAATTCCGCTCTTCACAAGTCCTACACAACATATCGCTTTCTATAGGTAATAGAAAGACTGGCGCGGATCTTCCGCACATCTCAGATGATGACCCTTTGGTTCAGGAATATATAGAGATCGGTCACCTGTAAGTGTTTATCTACCCGCGCTTTTAGCAATGTAAACCGCACTTCAGATAAAAAGAGGGAGCGCCGCGCACAACGCGACACTCCCCTAGCGATTCAACAGAATCTATTAGGCCTCGAGAGCCTTCTTGGCAATGGCAGCCAGCTCGTTGAAGGACTCGATGTCCTCGTAAGCCATCTGAGCCAGGACCTTGCGGTCGAGCTCGATGCCGGCAACCTTCAGGCCGTGCATGAACTGAGAGTAAGAAATATCGTTCAGGCGAGCAGCAGCGTTGATACGAGTGATCCAGAGAGAACGGATCTCGCGCTTCTTGTTGCGGCGATCACGATACTGATACTGCAGGGAGTGCTGGACCTGCTCTTTAGCATGCTTGTAAGTACGCGAAGCGGCACCGTAGTAACCCTTCGCACGGTGCATAACGGTACGGCGCTTCTTCTTGGCGGCAACAGCGCGCTTAATACGTGCCATGTTCTATCAACTCCTAGACGGTAAAACGAAAAACGGGAACGCGAACTTAGGCGAGACGCGACTTGATGACCTTGCGGTCGGCAGCGGCGATCTCGGTCTCCTGACGGAAGCCACGCTTACGCTTGGTGGACTTCTTGCTCAGGATGTGGCTCTTGAAAGCCTTGGCGCGCATAAGCTTGCCGGTACCAGTCTTGCGGAAACGCTTCTTGGTGCCGCTGTGGGACTTCATCTTAGGCATGAAATACTCCTTAATCGATTACAGAACACTAGTTACTTGCTATCGCTTGCCGCTTTATCCTCATCGAAGGCGCCCTTAATCGGGGCGAGCAGCATAAGCATGTTACGGCCTTCCATCTTAGGCTTGGACTCGACCGTAGCGTAAGACTTGAGATCCTCGGCGAGACGCTCGAGAACGTTAAGGCCCTGCTCCGGGTGAGCCATCTCACGGCCGCGGAACATGATGGTGATCTTAACGCGTGCGCCCTTCTTGAGGAAACGCAGAACGTGGCCCTTCTTGGTCTCGTAGTCGCCAACGTCGATCTTGGGTCGGAACTTCATTTCCTTGACCTCGACCTTGGACTGGTTCTTACGAGCAGCCTTGGCCTTCATGGCCTGCTGGTACTTGAACTTACCGTAGTCCATGACCTTGCAGACCGGCGGCTCCGCGTTGGGAGCGATCTCGACCAGGTCGAGACCCTGATCGTCGGCGACGCGCTGGGCATCGCGGATGGCGAACAGGCCGAGCTGAGAGCCATCGACGCCAATCAAACGACACGAAGATGCAGTGATCTCGTCGTTGATGCGGGTGTCATCAGACTTAGCTATTTTCCCTACCTCCATTCATAAAAAAATAACCCGGCGCTTCTCAGCAACCAGGTCGTACACATAGACTTCCTCGATTTGAGGAAGGGAATCTAAGTTGTATGACCAGTCAGCTGCTCATTGGCGCCAAAAGGTGGGAACCCTCGGGTTCCTCTTTAAGGCATTGCGGGAACAACGCCTTGGCGATAATAACACGTACAGCGCGTTATCACATTACGTACACGAAAAAGGGGCCTTGACCCCCTTGAACACTCGCTTGTATGTATGGTGCCCGAGGCGAGACTCGAAGGGCCTTCGCTTCGCGAAGCCCCGGGCTTCGGGCGCGTGGCGCCCTCGCCACGCTCCGCTACAAACAGGCCACAAGCCTGTTTGCTTAACGCTTCGCGCGCTCACGCGAGTTCGGCACGAAAAAGGGGGCCGCAACCCCCTTGAACGCTCGCTTGCATGAATGGTGCCCGAGGCGAGACTCGAACTCGCACGTTGTTGCCAACGGTGGATTTTGAGTCCACTGCGTCTGCCAATTCCGCCACTCGGGCACACAATGCGTGAGTTAGTTTATCACAGCTTTCTACCGATTAGTCCGAAAATGGAACTTCGAGCATTTCGATGAGTTCGACCGTGCGGAGCATCTCGCGCCGACGGCATCCGCGACCGTCGACCGAGGCTTCGCCCATCTGGTTGTCATAGGGATCCTCGCGCATGCCATCGAAAGCAGGCACAAATTCAGCCTGGAATCGATCGTTGGCCACCATGCGCCACGGGTCGAGATTGCCGAAGTAGTGACGACGGCGCCGCTCCTCCCCCATTCTGCGCGCAGAAGAACCAAACGAAACATCGGCGTTAAGCCAACCGGTCTGTGGCGTATAGAACTCAGCCCAGTCGTGCGGCCCCACCGAATCGGGCGCAACATACAGGCCGCTCTGCCAACGGGCAGGCACGCCCGCGATACGGCACATGGTGATAAACGTGAGCGCCATAACGCCGCAATCGCCGCGGAGCGAATGCGCACAGTCATCGGCAATAGATCCCAAAAGCAAGTACGGCGGCTGATAGCGATAGTCGATATACTGCGTCAGGTAATCATAGATAGCACGGGCGCGATCGAGCGGATCCTCGAGCCCGTCAACGACACGGGCCATCAGCTGCTGCAGATACGGCGTAAATGCAATGTGTGGACGGTCCTCGGAAATATCCTCGGGCAGAGGCGCGTCCATACGCGGATGAACAGGAAGTGTGCCACCGTAGACATCACAATAAGCAGCATCGATGTGATAACGATAGGTCACCGAGAATGAGCGTTCACTCGAAGAAGACCACGAGGCGGTACGCGCCGAAGCGTTCGCGGGAGCAACAGCACCCTCCGGCGTCATGTCGAGAATCTCGACCCGAGACTGCTGGCGGCAGGTGGCGGCAACGGGAAGCCAAGCGCGAACGGTCTCCCTCTCTAGAGCGCCGGGGACAGACACGGACGCTTTAAGCGTAATGACGCGAGCCAATCCGTTTTGCGACTCCATCTCCTTGAGCATCTCGTTGCGCAGTGCTATTCCGTCCGCAGAATCGGGCCGCATGCCGGGAACCTCTTTGGGATATACGCGAAGCGAATCGAGGAAGTTGTCGAGAACGAACAGTTCGCCATCGATAAAGCGCCAGTCAATACGCTTACGATTAATCAGGTCATCAAACTGCTCTTCGGTAAACTCTGGCCACTCCTCGCGAATCATCGCAATAGCCTGATCGCGAGACACCGAAAAATGAAGCGGCGTCTCGAGCATGCGATACCGCTCGGCACGAACACAAGCAGCCAGCGAAGGCTCGGGGTTCTGCTCCAAAAGGCGATCGCAGGCAGCAACAGCCTGCGTCAAATACCCGGCATCCTTAAGACGAAAAATCTCGGGCGGCAGTCCAACATCGAGATGACGAAAGTCATCACAGCGAACATCAGCAGAGCAACCAACTGGACCCTCGTCAATAACCTTCCCATCCGAAGGCAGCACATTAATAACAGCCATACCAAAACTCCAAGTCACTAGAACGCTTGAAGCACATTGTACCGACATAAAAACAAAGCCCCAACCAAGGAGCCCCACACGCCGATAAACGGTACCTATTTAATTATCTCAGCCCCGTAACCCTGCGGCGTTAAACGAAGGAAGCCCCGTCCCCCGGAACTGTTTCCTTGGCGCGACTTCTGGCGAAGCCAGGTGAGCGCAAAGGAAACAGTGTAGGGGGACGGGGCTTCCGGCGGGAAGTTTAGCGACGCTTACGCCTTGTTGACGGAGCCAAACTCCTCCATGAGCTCCTTGGTGCGGGCAACGATGTTGTCGCGACCAGGCTTGAGGAGCTTGCGGGGGTCAAAGCCCTTGCCCTGCTGATCCTTGCCAGCCTCGATGTACTCGCGAACGCCCTTGGCGAAGACGAGCTGCAGGTCGGTGTTGACGTTGATCTTGGAGATACCCAGGGAGATGGCCTTCTTGATCTGATCCTCGGGGATGCCGGTGCCACCGTGCAGGACGAGGGGCAGGTCGCCGGTCTCGGCCTTGATCTCGCCCAGACGCTCGAAGGAAAGGCCAGCCCAGTCGGCAGGGTACACGCCGTGGATGTTGCCGATACCGCATGCGAGGAAGTCGACGCCCAGGTCAGCAATCTGCTTGCACTCAGCAGGATCAGCGAGCTCGCCGCTGGAGGTCACGCCGTCCTCGGTGCCGCCGATGCCGCCGACCTCGGCCTCGATGGACATGCCCTTGGAGTGGGCAAGCTCAACGAGCTCCTTGGTGCGGTCGAGGTTAAGCTGGAAGGTCTCCTCGTGAGAGCCGTCATACATGATGGACGTGAAGCCGGCCTCGATGCACTTAAAGCAGTCCTCGTAAGAACCGTGATCGAGGTGAAGGGCGACGGGAACGGTAACGCCCGTGGCCTCGACGGCAGCCTTGACCATGTCGGCGCAGACCTTGAAACCGCCCATCCACTTAGCGGCACCAGCGGTGCACTGAAGGATCAGCGGAGACTTGGCCTCCTCGGCGGCCTGGAGAATAGCCAGGGTCCACTCGAGGTTGTTGGTGTTGAAGGCACCGAGACCGTACTTGCCGGCCTCGGCCTTCTTGAGCATGTCTGCTGCGTTGACGAGCATAAAAGAAACCTCCTGTAAGGTTGCTCCGATAACGCCTGAGATTTTACCACGGCGCACCCGAGCATAAACGTTCGTTTGTTCACGAATATCGTCCAAACAGACTTTTTTGACCGTTTGCCCTACGAAATCGACCCGTTGGGGAAAAATAGCTTGACGTTTGGACGCTTCTCGTGCTTCAAAAGCCGACTATTAAGCTAAATCTGCATGAAAGGGTTCTGCATGAGCTCGCGTGCCATGGTGGTCGAATCGCCATGACCGGTTAGGCAAACGGTATCGGGCGGGAGAAGCCGGGCGAGCTTGGAGAGCGAGCGCAGGATCGCCGCCTCGTCTCCTCCAGAAAGATCGGTGCGGCCATGCCCACCCGGGAATAGCGTGTCGCCCACAAAGGCAATGTTCCCCTGCTCAGTGGCGGCGAACAGAACGATGCCGCCCGGTGTGTGCCCGGGCACCTCAATTACCTGCAGGCAAATGTCGCCCAGCTCAATGGTGTCGCCCTCGGCAAGCAGCCGCGTCGGCTCACCTGGATCGGGCGTCTCGATGCCCCACATCGCTCGCTGCTCCTCGATATTCGCATGCGGCACTGCTGCGTCCTTGCCACACAGCTCGTACAGGACGTCGGCGCCAACGGCGGCCCGAACTCCAGCGACACCGCCAACATGATCGGCATGGCCATGAGTGCATACGGCGCCAAACACGCGTACGCCGGGATGCTCGGCTCGAATATGCTCCACCAGGCGTTCGCCTTCCCATGCGGGATCGATAATCACGCACTCATTATCCGAAATAACAGCATAGCTATTGGTCTGAATGGGACCGTTTACGAGCGTCTCGATCTCGACCGATCCCTTGGGAGTTAAATCCAAGGACACAGCACTCATGTCCCTCTCCTCTCTATAGAACTCGAGGCATCAAACGATGCCTCGAGTGTAGCGAATATCGATAATGTGACACGTTCGTCGCGACTAAACGCGGCGCTTAAGCTGGGCTCCACCCTCACCGGGCATCAGGCGGCGCGCGTCGTAGACCGAGTCAACGCTGCTGATGGAGGCCAGCAGCGGATCCAAACCACTCGCGTCCGAGATCTCGACCATAAAGCGCAGGGTTGCAATACCCTCGCGGTTGGTCGACGTGGCGGCAGAAAGGATATTGCCACCCGCATCGCCAATGGCAATGGTGACATCCTTGAGCAGGCCCATGCGGTCCAGGCACTCGACCACGATCTCGACCTGGAAGAGGGTGTCAGCAGCGCCGTCCCATTCCACATCGATCATGCGCTCGGGATGCTCCATAAGACCCTTGACGTTGGGGCAGTTGGCGCGATGCACCGAAACGCCACGACCGCGCGTGATGAAGCCGACGATGTCGTCGCCCGTCACGGGGTTGCAGCAATGGGCCAGACGGACCAGCAGGCCGCTGTTGCTCTCGCCCTTGACGATAATGCCGTTGCTGGCGCTCTTGCCGCGCTTTTGCGGCTTGCGGTTGGAGCCGCGGGCAGGCTGCTTGACGACCTCGGCAATGGCTTCGGCCTTGGTGAGCTGTCCCTCGGGTTTGGGGTCCAAGATTTGCTCGACCTTATTGCCCACAGCGCGCGGGGCAACCTTGCCGGCGCCGACGGCGGCAAACAGGTCCTCGAGCTGCTTGAAGTTAAACTGCTCCGCCACGGCGTTGAGCGCACGCGTCGAACGCGGCGTAGAAATGCCATAGCCACGCTTACGCAGGTCCTTAGCCAGCATATCGCGACCAGCAGCAGCGTCGTCGTCCTTGGTCGCAGCGGCAAAATAGCGGCGGATCTTTGACTTGGCGGAAGGTGTCTTAACGATCTTGAGCCAATCACGCGACGGCTTGGAACTCTTGTTGGTCAGAATCTCGACACGGTCGCCCGTCTTGATCTCGTGCGTGAGCGGGGCCACCGCACCGTTGATCTTAGCGCCGACGCAGTGGTTGCCCACCTCGGTGTGAACGGCGTAGGCAAAGTCGAGCGGCGTGGAGCCGGCACGAAGCGCCATGACCTCGCCCTTGGGCGTAAAGACAAAGATCTCCTGATCGAAGAGGTCAACCTTCAGCGAATGCAGGTATTCCTTGGCGTCGGTAATCTCATCAGACGCAGCCCAATCGAGCGAATGTTTGAGCCAGTTAATCTGGTCGTCCAGACGCTGGGCATCATTGGTCTTAGACGCAGACGATCCGCCCGACTTCTTATAGAGCCAGTGGGCGGCAATGCCGTACTCGGCCTGCTCATGCATCTCGTAGGTTCGAATCTGAATCTCGAGCGGGCGAGCCGTGGGGCCGATGACCGTCGTGTGGAGCGACTGGTAGTTATTGACCTTGGGCATGGCGATATAGTCTTTAAAGCGACCGGGCATGGGGTGCCACAGCGTGTGCACCGCGCCGAGCGTGGAGTAGCAATCGCGCACCGAATGCGTGATGACGCGCAGTGCCACCAGGTCGTAGATCTCGGAGAATTCCTTGCCCTTGCGCTTCATCTTTTGGTAGATGGACCAATAGTGCTTGGAACGGCCGTTGATCTGGAAGTCTTCCAGGCCAATGCGGTTGAGCTCGTCGGTGAGCGTCTTGATGGTCTCGGCCAGATAGCGCTCACGGACCTCGCGCGACTCCGCCACCATGCGTGCGATGCGCTGGTAGGCATCGGGCTCCAGGTAGAAGAAGGACAGGTCCTCGAGTTCCCATTTAATGGAGCTCATGCCCAGACGGTCGGCCAGGGGCGCATACACGTCCATGGTTTCGCGGGCCTTAAACAGGCGACGGTCCTCACGCAGGGCTGCAAGGGTGCGCATGTTGTGCAGACGGTCGGCAAGCTTAACGATGATGACGCGGATGTCCTTGGACATGGCGAGGAACATCTTTCGCAGCGTGAGCGCCTGTTTCTCGTCCATGCTGTCGACTTCGATGTTGGTGAGCTTGGTCACGCCATCGACAAGCTCGGCCACCGTATCGCCAAACAGGCCGGAAACATCGGCAAGCGAGGTCTCGGTATCCTCGACGGTATCGTGCAGCAGCGCGGCGCACACCACATCGCAGTCCATCTTGAGATCGGCCAAAATGATGGCCACCTCGACGGGATGGTTGATGTACATCTCACCCGAGCGACGCTTTTGGTTGCAATGCTTCTCGGCAGCAAAGCAATAGGCCTGCTCCACCTTAGAAAAGTCGTCCTCATTCATATATTTGAGGCACAGGCGCTCCAGCTTGTCGTAGCTGTCCGCCATAATCTCGGGCGGCAGCTCATCGGCATGCTTATAGTGCTCCATCTCCGAGAACGGCTGGAGGGTGGAATCATGGGCGGTACGGGCTGCGGCATCCATCGAGGTCCCCTTCCCCTAGGCCCGCGGTACGATCGGGCGGTTAACTTTGGCTAGCATATCAGAAGCGCACGAATCGAGCGCCCAACTCCGGAAAGCCGAGAACTCCATGCGCGAACGCAAGCCCTCCAAATAGCGAATTGACCTGCTCAATTGCACGCGGCCGGGGTTTTCGGCCATCGCGATGCGACGGGTGTCGTCAAACCCCGAAACGCGGCAGAAACCAAGCTCTTCAAAGATCCCCAGGCCACTTTCTACCGAGCGCTCGTCGACCGGCGTGCGAGCATCGATGGCAAGGCACATCTGCGCGATGTCGATATCGCTCGCGCTAAAGGAATCGTCCCCGGTCTTGCCGCGGTTGGAGCGCCACATGGTCTGCAGCGCACGATAGAGCGTGACGAGCTCGTCGCGCTCGGGCGCATAGCAGTCGAGCAGGCGCTCGTTAATGCGGGCGTCGCGCGACGAATAGAGCAGATGGATCACAGCGGGCTGGCCATCGCGACCGGCGCGACCGCTCATCTGGTTAAACTCAATCGCGCCAAACGGCATGTGGTAGAGCACGACATGGCGGATATCGGGCAGGTTGACGCCCTCGCCAAAGGCGGAGGTCGAAACGATGCAGCTGAGGCTTCCGTCTCGGAATGCTTCCTCCACGCGGCGGCGATCGGAGCGCGCAAGCCCCGCGTTATAGAACGCGATATGGGTTGCGCAATCGGGCACACGCTTGCGCAACGTCTTGGCGAGCGCCACGGACTGGTCGCGCGAATTGACGTAAATGACGGTCTTCTCCCCCGTCGCCACGATCGACACCAAACGGTTCTCGCGGCTCGCAAGGTCGCGGTCGTCCTCGAGCTGCAGGTTCTCGCGCACCGTCTCGTCGACCACCGTGCGAGTAATCGGCAGCATGCGGGCAAGCTCGGCCACGACCGGAGCCGTCGCGGTGGCCGTCGCAGCCATAACAACCGGGTCGCCCAGGGCTTTGAGGATATCGGGCATGTCGAGATAGGCGCTGCGGTCGCCGCCCTTGGCAAGGCCGGCGTGGTGCGCCTCATCGATAACAACAAAGCCGATGCGGCCCGAACGCGCGAAGCGGTCACGGTGGATAGATAGGAACTCGGGCGTCGTGAGCACGATACCGGTGCGGCCCGAAGCTAGGCCGGCGAACACGCCATCGCGTGCGGCCTCCACGGTCTCGCCGGTCAGCACGCCCACGCCAATGCCAAGCGCTGCCATCGTCGACGAGAGGTGATAGGCCTGGTCGGCAACAAGCGCGCGCAGCGGATAGACAAAGATGCTCGCACGTCCGCGAAGGACAGCCTCGCGCGCAGCATGTACATGGAAGATGAGAGACTTGCCGCGGCCCGTTCCCATAACGGCCAAGACGCTCTGGTGGTCGGCCAAGGCATCGAGCGCCTCAACCTGCGCGCGGTGCGGCTGGTTCGATCCGATAAAGCTATGGATAAGCGAGCGCGTGAGCTCGGTATAGGAAAGCTGGGCGAGCGTCTCGCGCTTACGCGACTCCAGGCGCAGGCCGGAATCCGCCGGCTGCACGCCACGACGAAGCTCGCATGCCGGATCGTCGACGCTGGGCAGCGCGGTATCGCGGACCAGAACATCCTTGATCATGAGCTTGGGCTTCACACGCCCCTGCCAATGCTCGGCAACGGCCTCGAACACCAAGTCGACAGCGCTATCGCAGTTGATGAGCTTATCGATTTGCGGCACGCGGAACATAATGGCCGGCACACTCGCGGCGCCATCGGTCGCCACAAAGCGCATGTGCTCGCCGGTTTTGCCCACCACGGCGCGATCGCACATCGTCACGCCCTCGGCAGCCAGAAGCGGCACCTTGTTGCCCTGGCCAAACGGCTCAAGGCGGGAGATCTGCTCGATGGTCTCGATATTCAGCTCGGAAAGGTCGACGGTGGCGGCGACCTCGTCGGTGTCTTCAAAGTCCTCGGCGGGAAGCTCGGACAGCACGGCGGAAAGGCGGCCGCGGAACTCGTCGAGCTTGGATGCCTCGATGGTCACACCCACCGCACCGGCATGTCCGCCACGACGAATCAGCAGGTCGGAACAGCGCTCGACGGCGTCAAACAGGTTGACCTTGCCCACCGAGCGACCAGAGCCGCGCGCGATACCGTCCTCGATCGAGAACAGCAGCGCCGGCACGTGATAGCGGTTGGTCAGACGGCTTGCCACGATGCCCTTGACGCCCTCGTGCCAGCCCTCGCCACCCACGACGATTGCGCGTCCGCCGTCATAGGTCTCCTCGACCTTCGCCATGGCATCGCGCGTGAGCTCCGCCTCGATCTCACGGCGCTGGCGGTTGATTTCCTCGAGCTCAGCCGCCAGTGCACTTGCTTCGATAGGATCGCGGGCAAGCAGCAGGTCGAGCGCCAGCTTGGGATCGGCCATGCGACCGGCAGCGTTTAAGCGGGGGATGAGCGAAAACGACAAGCCATCGGCCGTAATGCTCGAAAGGTCCGCCTTGGCGAGCGCGGCAAGCGCGATATAGCCGGGACGAGCGGTTACGCGCATCTGCTGGATGCCCTCGGCAACCAGCGCGCGGTTCTCGGGCGTGAGCGGCATCATGTCGGACACGGTGCCCAGCGCCGCGACCTCGATTAGCGAACGCCAATACGACGGCTTGCCCAAGCGCTCACCCAGGACTTGCACCAGCTTGAGCGCCACACCAGCACCGGCAAGTTCACGCGAGGGCCCCTCATCCTCGAGCTTGGGGTCGGTCAGGGGCACGCCCTGTGGCACCTGGTCGGACGGCTCATGGTGGTCCGTAACCACCAGATCGATTCCCAGGCTCTCCAGATAGGAAACCTCTTCCTTGGCGGCAATGCCGTTATCGACGGTCACAATCAGCTGGGGGCGAGCGAGCTCGTTAACGCGGTCGAGCGCCGCGCGCGAAAGACCGTAGCCCTCGTCAAAGCGATGCGGAATAAACGGCGTGACATCGGCGCCAAACGTGCGTAGTGCCTCGGTCAACAGACAGGTCGACGTAATACCGTCAACGTCAAAATCGCCAAAGACCGCAATGTGCTCGTGGTTGCGAATAGCGCGCTCGACGCGGTCGGCAACGACCGCCATGCCCGGAATAATGAGTGGGTCGGCCCAGTTGCGATCGAGCGAAGGCGTCAAAAACAGCTGGCCTTCCTCGATGGATGT
Source organism: uncultured Collinsella sp. (assembly GCA_900552705.1). Lineage (GTDB taxonomy): Bacteria > Actinomycetota > Coriobacteriia > Coriobacteriales > Coriobacteriaceae > Collinsella. The sequence goes on from USAX01000040.1 coordinate 11,290, forward strand.
TATGCCGTGCGCAACCATAATGCGCGCCACCAGCCCGGGTATGCCCAGGCCAGCCGAAAGCTCCTTTTCGAGCTCGGGGTTTTGCTGAGCGACCGCCCAGCGATGCGTCGTCTTAAGCGATGACATAGGCGCCCACCCCCGATAGGGGCAGGTCGCCGCGATACCTCTCACGGTTCATAGCGATGAGTCCTCTGTGTATGCCCGCTTCGGCAGGCAGATCTGTTGAACGGATTTATTATACCGTGCAGAGCAGACGCAAATCGCCGCAGCACGCCGCGGTTTCGGTAAACGATGCCGGTAATAGCCCCGAAATATTCGAGCGTTTCTGACGCACGGACGCATGCGAGCGTCTAGCATATCCATTCAAAACGGGTTCACGGGCAAAGGGAGTCACAAGCGCATATGAAGCAATGGGTTGGACTGGGCAAGTTTCTCGCGGGGCACATGCAGGTCATCGTTCCGATTTGCGTGGCACTCGGCGTGCTCTTTCCCCAACAGATTGGCGTACTCAAGCCCATCGTTCCCACCTTGTTTGCCTTTATGACGTTTCAGGGTGCGCTCAGCAACACCTTTCACCAGGTAACCGAGGTGTTCCGCCGTCCGTTGCACCTAGTCTTGGCGCTGCTCGTCTCGGCGGTGCTTATTCCCATCGCGGCGTATGCCATGGGGTCACTCTTCTTTGGCTCCAACCCCAACCTTGTCTGCGGCATTGTGCTCGAATACAGCGTGCCCGTGGCCGTCACCGCTTTTATGTGGATCAGCATGTTCGGCGGCAACGGCCCGCTCGCGCTCACCATCATCCTGACGTCCTCGGTCATCTCACCTGTGACGATTCCGCTTACGCTCAAGCTCCTGCTGGGCGCCACCGTCTCGATCGACGTGCCGAGCATGATGCAGAACATGGCCTTTATGATCGCCATCCCCGCTGTGCTCGGTATTGCCATCAATGAACTCACGCGCGGCTGGGGCCACGAGAAACTCTCTCCCGTGCTCTCGCCCGCCTGCAAGTTCATGATGATGGGCGTCATCGCGTCCAACTCCACCGCTATGAGCGAGTACGTGCTGCACATAAACGCGGTGCGCCTGGAAGTCGCCCTCTTTATTTTGACCTTCGCCATCAGCGGCTTTGTCGTCGGTTTTCTGGTCGTACGTGCACTGCATCTGCCATATAGCGAGACGACTACCATGTGCTTTACCTGCGGCATGCGCAACATCTCTTCGGGTGCCGTCATCGCCACGCAGTACTTTCCGGGCGAGGTCGTGTTCCCCGTCATGTGCGGCACGCTGTTTCAGCAGGTGCTGGCCTCGATTATCGGGCATCTCTTTGAGTGCCTAACCTGCGAGGAGCGCACCAAACAGCGCAAGCGGGTCGAAGCCGGCCGCGACGCCATGGCGCGCTAGGCTGTGCGCATTACGCGGGTGTTAGTCTTGCTATACGAGCGTTTCCAGATGCGCACGCAGACGCTCAGCATCGATATCGAGCGTCGTCTCGGCATTGACTTGGGCCAAACGATAGCCGACAAAGTAGGGCGAAACCACCCAACGCGGCAGCGCCTTGGCAATGGTCCGACCGCCCAGGTGATAGAAGAACAAGTTGTACGACTCTGCGCGACCACCGTGGTGCTCGTTTAGGATATAGCGCAGAGCTACCTGGATCGCATCGGCAAAGAGATCCGCCTCGGCTTGGTCTCGTGCGTCATCGCTGGCGGCGATTCCCTGCGGGGCTGAAACGTTGATCTCAAAGAACCCCATGATCGGTTCGGCTGAGATATTGACCGAGATTCTCCCCTGTTGCCAGACATTGATGCCTTCGAAATTGGCGGAAGCCAGCGAAGCATAGCCGTCTTCCTGCTCCAAACCCACAATCTGCATGTGCGGATGGACCAGACTGCCGCCCAAAAGTGGGCCCTTGTTCTTGTACATGAGAACGCTGCGATACTGTCGGGAGTCAATCATCCGCTGCCAGCAATCCAGGGCAAACCGCATAACATGATGCAGCTCGTCCGGCGCATAGGTCACCAGGTCGGCGTCGTGGTCGGACGACTCAATCAATACGGTCTGGCGAGTGGCCCGCAAGGTCTTAAACTTATTCTCGAGCCAGATGCAGCCACCGTCGCGCCGGATGATATTGGCGAGTTCCTCGGTATCGCAAAAGGGGCACGCGGTGCCGGGACGACGGTTGTCGTCGGGCTTACCGTTCGCCTGCTGAACGTCAAATACCAGCGCCACGGGTTATACCTCCAGCGGCACGATCTTGGTGCCATGGAGTTCGGAGACGCCCAGTGCCGCCGCCACGGTATCGCGATTGGCCGTGGAAATGCCGCC
>USAX01000041.1 GCA_900552705.1 uncultured Collinsella sp.
TCCTGGGCTGGATCTCTACGGCTGAGGTTCGGAAGGACTCTGCGGTCTGGAATTATATTTATGACGTGAATGGCGACTCCTTCACTACGTCCGACCCGGATAAGGCCGAACCGTATCTGGTGAAACCGGATTTCAAGGTCACCCAGTACCAGGATGCCTATCCGGTGTACGCGAAGTACGATGTTAGGTACACCACCAACCTGTATCGCGCAGGTTTTAAGGGCACGGACAAGGTCAATGTGCCTAGCTACAACATCGCTCCCGTTATCAACGCGGACACCGATCCCGCTACGGCAACGGTGACCCCTGACATTGCGACGACGGTTTATAAAGCAGGCGGTGAGCTGTATAAGTTGCAGAAGGTTGAGATCGAGCTTCCGAACGGCGAGATCAAGACGCTTCCCTACGATGTGGAGCATGGTACTTGCTCTTATCCGGTGGAACCTGGCGGAGCCTATACATTCGTGGCGTACTATTCGCCGTTGGCGGTTGTGTACCACCTCAATGCCACGGATGTGGACGGCAAAGTTGCTCAGCAAGGCGATATGCTCGGCAACCTTGATGGCGGCATCCCGAAGCCTACTTATGACGTCCGCACTATCGATGGGGATACAGGTAAGTTCAACGTCTTCGTGGGCTGGACGGAAGTCCAGCCGGCACCTGGCAAGGGCTATGTCGCTTGGTCGGAGGGCATCCGTATGGTGAGTGCGTCTACCGTGGTCAAGGCACCCATGGAGCTGTATCCGGTCTACCGTGCCAGCGCGGTACGTGTCCAATCGAATATCGATGACAATCTAAATCCGGAAAACCGCGATTCCGTGCGCTCGCTTTCGCGCACCGACTCTGGCGATCAGATCTCGCTGGAGGTAAAAGCTGCAACCGAGGCTGACGGCAAAGACGGCACCAAGTACGACTTTGTCGGCTGGTCGTGCGACTATGAATCCGATAGCCAATACACCCTGATGACCGATGACGAGAAGTATCCCCTCGAGGGCGGTGAGCCATTTAAGGACGTAACGTATACCGCGGTGTATAAGATCGCGCCGTATAAGGTGCGCTATCACGGCGTTGACGGCGCGCCCATCTTTACGGCGACGGTCGACTCGGGCGACGATCGCGCGACAGGCGCTGGCTTTGTCCATAACGTCGAGGTTCCCAAGGTGGATGAGAGCGGCAAACCGGTCTATGACAACAACGGCAATCCCGAGATGGAGCAAAAGTCCGTCGCGTACGACCCGGACGCCTACTCCAAGATCGTCGCGCTGCTCGATGAACAGGCGGCGGCTAACGGTGACGTGCGCGAACTCTTCCTGGAGTGGCGATATGTGCCTGCCGATGGCGCTGCGGAGTCTTGGAATGAGTTTAAGGGTGAGCCGATCAAGGGAGACATGGATCTGTATCCCGTAACGTATCGTGTGACTGCCAACGACACATCCGATTCCACGAAACCCGTAACCATGACCGCGCAGCTTAAATGGCTGCTCGATCCCACCGCCGCCAATACAGTCGGTGACAATGCCGATAAGGCACCGTTTAAGGCCTGCTTTGCCGAGCCGTTTATGGGAACGCAGCTGACTGTCACAGTTAAGCGGGCGAGCTACGGCCCTGGTACATCCATGACGGAGGAGCTCGTAAACGACAAATATGTCTCACTCTATAGCTTGGGCTCGGGCAATGGCTCGTTCGACCTAGCCAATCGTCTGGAGTCCAAGAAGACGGGTGAAGGCGAACAGGGCCCCGGTAATGCCGTGTTCAACTTCGCGCAGACTCACGCGTTGACAATTGTAAAAAAGACCACCGATGCTGGTGCCATGGGACAGACATTCCGCTTTAAGGTGGCACGGAAGGCATCGAAGGATTCTTCTGCCGAGATGCGCATGGTTGAAGTGAAGGTCAATAAAACGCAGCAGGAAAACGGCGAGACCTGGTATGTCGGCAGTGTGCAATTTGCCGCGCCGACGGGCATTTATACCGTCGAGGAAGACACGGCTTGGGCATGGCGCTACCAGGGTGAGCTGAGTGCGCCGGGTAAGGCGCCCGGTAAATCTGCCGAGCTAACCATCTCGTCTGCATCGAGTGCGGGCGACGCGGTGGTGACGTGCGTTAACACGCGCACAAAGGATAAATGGGTCGACGGCGGTTCGCGGGCTAAGAACGTTTGGAAAAACGATCAACTGAAGAGGGAGGACTAGGATGACAAAGCGCAAACAGATTTTGGTCCTCCTCGCCGGCGTTCTCCTTTTGGCTGGCGTCGCCGGCACCTTTGCATGGCTTTCGGTTACGGGCGTGCTGGTCAACGAGTTTGGCTTCGGCTCGGTGACGCCTTCGGTGGACGAGACGCTCGACAATAATGTGAAGAGCGACGTTGCGGTTAAAAATAGCGGTTCAGCTCCGGCATACCTGCGCGTTGCGGTGGATATCTACTGGCAGGACAAGGATGGCGCACGCCTGTGGGATGAGCCGGTCGAGGGTACCGACTACGCCATTGTGTGGGGCGACGTGTCCAATGCCTCAACTACTAGCAGCGCCTCGTCTTGGGTTCGCTCGGCCGACGGGTTCTACTACTGGACGTCTCCCGTTGCGCCGCTCGGCAAGACGGGCGTGCTCATCAAGAGCGTGTCCGAGAAGAAGACGGATGGTAAGAACCTGGTCGTCGACATTTCGACCCAAGCTATTCAGTCTACGCCCGACAGTGCAGTTAAAGAGGCATGGGGCTGTACGGTCGAGGATGGCGTGCTGGTGCCGCCGTATGGAGGTGCGTAAGTATGGCGTTCTCGATTCGCAAAGGTGTTGCGCGCTCCTTGCATTGCGTAGTCGTGGCTATTTTCTGCATGGTCGCGCTCGCCGTTCCTGCCCGCGCGTTTGCCGACACTCCCGCGATTGCCTATGACGGAAATGCGTGCCAGCTGACGGTATCGGGGGCGACGGGCTCCTCGGGGGAGTCCGATCTGTTTCCCACCTTTAAAGATCTAATGCCCGGCGATGTGCGCGAGCAGCAGATTGAGGTTCGTGCCACGGGTGTAAAGTCCCAGGTACGCGTGTTTGTGCGGGCCGTTGTCGATCACGAGACGGCACACCAGCTGTCGCCCATTACCTTAACGGCGTCGGTAGGCGATGCGTCTGCAGGCTGGCTCCAGACGGGAACGCCGGGCAGCGTGTTTGCCTACCCCACGCAGGTCGCAACGTTTACGAGCGATGGCAGCACGGTGCTCAATTTGCAACTAAGTGTCCCGACGTCGGTGGGCAATGAGCTTGCCGACGCAAACAAGGCAATTCGCTGGGAGATTACCGCCGAGGACGATGGCGAGAAGATTCCCGTGCGGCCTGCTGGCAGCAAAGGGGCCGGCGTGCTTGGTTTGGCGGCAACCGGCGACAGCACGCTCACGTTGCTTTTGATGTTGCTGACACTTGCAATCATCGCTTTTATTGCTGCGCTGCTTTTGTCCCGGAGGAATAAGCGCTAGGTCCATCTTCTAAACGCACCGCCCAGGAGGGCGCCCCTTTATTGATGGAAGGCCTAATAAGCTGATGATTTCATGCCCGGATGTATTCGGAGTGGGATGGACTTTCCGAATACAAAGAAGGCCACTTAATGTGGCCTACAACTTACATATGTTGCGGATGCTCTCATGACAAGCCGCGCTTCAACACCGAGGCGTCTGCCCGGCGACGCGGAATGTAAGGTTCATCGCGAGTTCCGCACGAGCCGGAGAGCACTTAATGTGCTCTCCGTGCGAGCAGGACTGTCCGAGCAGGGAACCTTACGTTCCACGCCGCCGGGCAGACGAACCAGTTAAGACGTGTCGCTATTTAATCTTGGTCGTGCCCGGCGCCAGGTTGGGGTCGGTCTCGTTGGCCTCGGTCTGGAAGTGCTCGGTGTACACGTTCTTGCCGTCGCGGAACATCTCGTAATACTGCATCTTGGCGTAATCCTCGCGTGCCTTGGTGGCGGCTGCGGCAGCGGCGTCGTCACCGGTGACGTTGGAGGAGAGCGCCCAGCGCAGGCTGGCGTCCTCGTAGCCCACGGAGTTGATGGCGGGTAGCGACTCGCGCAGCGTCATGTGCGCCTTCTGGTAGTCGGTCAGCGGTGCGCCGATCAGCTGCATAAGCTGGGTGGACAGGTAGTTGGTAGACAAGTCGTCAACCTCGCTCGTCTGGTCGCAGCCGGCAACGTCGTAGTTGGCCCAGATGATGTAGTCGGTCTGCCACAGACGCTCCTGATGCGTAGCGTCGTCCTCGCCGGTAAACCACTTGTCATTGAACTTGGACGGGAAGAACGGCTGATGGTCGCCCCAGAACACCACGACCACCTTGCGGTCGAGCTTGCTCAGGGCGTTGAGGAAGTAGCGCAGCGCCTGGTCGGACTGCTCGATGCACGAGACGTACTCGTCGACATCGGACAGCGTGCCATCCTCGACGGTCTTGGCGTCCAGGTCGGTCGTGTCGATGTTCAGGTGCATCTGCTTGTCGACCGGCAGCAGGCCCGTGTCGTAGCCCGAGTGGTTCTGCATGGTCACGTCGAAGATGAACTGCGGGTCGGCGTTCTGGTCGAGCAACTCAAGAATCTTGTCGTAGGTTGCCTGGTCGGTCACCATGCCGCGCAGGGTATCGGCGCCCTGGAAATCGTTGATGGACAGGAACTGGTCAAAGCCAAAGTCCTTATAGACGTTCTCGCGGTTCCAGTTGGTCGCGTGGTTGGGGTGCATGGCCGTGGTGGAATAGCCGAGCGATTTGAACTGCTCTGCCAGGTTCCCGGTCGTTTCCATGTTGTAGATGGTGTAGGGGTACACGCCCGAGCCCAGGTTGGCCATGGAGTTGCCGGTCATAAACTCAAACTCGGTATTGGCCGTGCCGCCGCCGTAGGCGCTCACGTAGAGCTTTCCGCGGCTGAGGCAGTTGGACAGGTTCTTAAAGTACTGCGGACCTTCGTAGCCGGCGCGCATGTTCTGGTAGATCGACAGATCCGAGAACGTCTCGTTCATGATGGCGATGACCGTGGGCTTCTCGCTGTCGAACTGCTCCTTTGCGGCGGCGCGCTCGTCGCTCTTGGCCGCGTCGGACTTGTCGTAGGCCTTGGCGTACTTTTTGAGCGTGGCCTTGGCATCGTCGACGGAGTAGTCGGCGGGTTTGGGCGGCTTGATGGACTGTGCCGCACTAATAAAGGCAGGCAGGTAGCCCTCGCGCCAGTAGCTCTCGAGCGGGCGCCAGGTGTAGACAGTGATGCCGAGGGTGTTGTAGTAGTCGATGAGCGTGACATGCGCGGTCACGCCGCCCAAGCACAGCACCGCCACGAGCAGGTTGGTGAGCAGCATGCGCTTGGCGTTAGCGGCGCCCTTCTGACGGTGCGGCGCGACCAGGCCGGCGTACTCGCACAGCAGCATGGCGATGGCGGTAAAGCCCATGGACAGCACGCAGAACAGCGAGATGGAGAAGGTGTAGCCGTTGCCGGCGACCGCGGCGGCGGTGGAGATGGCCGAAAGGTCGCCCGGCTGGATGGGCATGGATTTAAACGTGATGACGAAGAACTCGGCAATGCCCAGGACAAAGAGGGCAAAGGCCAGGACCGCGGGAGCTGCGCCGTGGCGCTGGAATAGGAAGAACAAGCCGACCATGAGCACGGTGATGATGGCCCATTCGAGCAGAATGCACAGGGGGTAGACCCAGGTAAAGTCGTGGTTGGACGAGACCTCCATGCCCAGCAGCGCAAAGACGCCGGCGAGCAGCAGGCACAAGACGGCGGCGACGAGCGGTTTGCCCACAAAGGCGCCGCGCAGGCGGGCGAGCTTGCCGGTGGGGACGGGGGCATCGGACCCGGCGAACGCAAAGACGCGCGGGGCGATGCGGTCGCGGGCAATGCTGGCCCAGGCGCATCCGGTAAGGATGGCGTTGGTCAGGATGAGCATCACAAAGGCGAGCGGCTCGTTTTGGGCGACGAGGCCAATGGCGCCCCAAATGGTCAAAAAGAGCTGGAACAGGCCGAAGGCGACACTCCAGGCGATGGCGCCTTTGGCGACGGTGCCCGACTGTGCGCGAATGGCCTTGGCCTCGCGCAAGACAAGGTAGACGGTCGCCGCAAGACCGACGAGCGAGATGGCGGCAGCGAACATGCTGAGACTCCTCACAAACTTAAAACCTACGAAAGCGGGGGTTTACCCGATTGTTACCAAGATATGCGCTGCAATTGGTGGCTGCGCACAACAACCAGCCATATTAACGCGCGCGTGTGGCGGTGTGGCGCAATGTAGTGGCGACCTGCGCGATAATGGACGGGAATTACACGGAAACGTAAAGGCTTCTTAAAGAAATGACGAGGGTAGGGCGATGAGCGAGCAGGTTTGCAAGGCGGACGTGGGCGGCGGCGGAGCTGCGGGCGTGGATGCTGGCGGTTATCCGGTCGAGACCACGGGCAATGCGGTGCTGGACATTTTGGAGCACCGCTCGTCCACGCGCGCTTTTGCGCGCGATGACGACGGCCGTTCCGTGGCAGTGACCGACGAGCAGCGGGCGGCGATTTTGCATGCAGCGAGTCGCGCGCCGTCGGCGGGTGCCATGATGATGTATTCCATCGTGAGCATTCGCGAGCAGGCTACGCTGGACCGTCTTGCCGACCTGTGCGATCACCAGCCCATGATCGCCAAGGCGCCCTGGGCACTTATATTTGTGGTCGATTATGCCAAGTGGATCGATCTGTTTGAGCGCGTGGGCTGCTTTGAGTCCGAGTTTGTAGAGCGCACGGGCAAGGCGCCCCGCCGCGCGCCGGGTTTGGGCGACTTTGCCATCGCGGCGCAGGATGCCGTGATCGCTGCGCAAAACGCCGTGGTTGCCGCCGAGGCCCTGGGGCTGGGGAGCTGCTACATCGGTGATATCGTCGAGAATGCCGAGGAAGTTGCCGAGCTGCTCGATCTGCCGCCCTATACCATGCCGCTGTCGATGCTCATCATCGGCACGCCCCGTAAGGAGCGCCCGGCAATCGCGCATCCCGTGGTGAACCTGGTGCACGAGGAGCGTTATTGTCGCGCCGACGCCGCGACGATGGATGCGCAGATGGTCGAGATGGATGCGATGTTTCGCCCGCACGCCCGCGAGGTGGGCGAGCGCGTCATCGACATCTACACCCGTAAGCACACGAGCCCCTTTATGGCCGAGATGAGCCGCTCCATGGAGTGGTGGTTCAAAAACTGGCTCGGAAAATGACGAATGTGACAAAGGGGGCGTCCCTTTGTCACATTCCATATCGCCGCGGTGGCCTAAAGGCCGCATAAAGGTTTATCTAGCTGGGAAAACGGTGCCATTAAAATATGGGCTGATTACATATAATCCCGTCGAACGTTAAAATTGGGAGGAAACCGGCTTATGGAACAAAAGGCAAAGGAAGTAGCCTCGCACGCTGCGATTCCTGTGAGCATCTCGGCGATGCTCGTCACACTGGGCGTGGTGTATGGCGATATCGGCACCAGCCCCATGTATGTAACCAAGGCGCTCGTTGCCGGCAACGGCGGCATCGGAAGCGTCACGGAGGAGTTCGTGCTCGGCGCGCTCTCCCTTGTCGTGTGGACGGTCACGCTGCTGACGACCGTCAAGTACGTGCTGATCTCGCTGCGCGCCGACAACCACGGCGAGGGCGGCATCTTTGCCCTGTACAGCCTGGTCAAGCGCTGCGGCAAGTGGCTCATCATCCCCGCCATGCTGGGCGGCGCGGCGCTCCTCGCCGACGGCATCCTGACGCCTGCCGTTACCGTTACCACGGCCATCGAGGGCCTGCGCACCATCCCGGCGGTCCATGCCGTGCTCGGTGACGACCAGGGTCGTGTCGTCGCCATCACGCTTGCCATCATCATCGCGCTCTTCTTGGTGCAGCGCATCGGCACGGCCAAGATCGGTCACGCCTTCGGCCCCATCATGACGCTGTGGTTTTTGTTCCTGGGCGGCACGGGCCTGTTCTTTGTCTGCCAGTATCCCGCGGTGCTGCTGTGCCTCAACCCGTTGCGTGGCATCGCTTTTCTGCTGAGCCCCAACAACCATGCGGGCATCATGATTTTGGGCAGCTGCTTCCTCGCTACCACCGGTGCCGAGGCGCTCTATTCCGACATGGGCCATGTGGGCCGCGGCAACATCTATGCCACCTGGCCGTTCGTTAAGTGCTGCCTGCTGCTGTCCTACATGGGCCAGGGCGCGTGGCTTATCAACAACGCCGGCAACCCGGAGCTCATGGGTATCGCCGACCTCAACCCCTTCTACCAGATGCTCGCCCCGGGTCTGCGCCCCTTTGCCGTCGGCCTTTCCACCGTCGCGGCCATCATCGCCTCGCAGGCGCTCATCACCGGCGCATTCTCGCTGGTGTCCGAGGCCAGCCGCCTGGACCTCATGCCGCATATGCAGGTCTTCTATCCTGCCGAGACCAAGGGCCAGCTCTACATCCCCATGGTCAACAACGTCATGCTCGTGGGCTGCGTCGTCGTGGTGCTGCTGTTCCAGAACTCGGCGCACATGGAGGCCGCGTACGGCCTGGCCATTACCCTGACCATGATGTGCACGACAATGCTGCTCTTCTTCTATCTGCACGTGGAGCGCAATCTCAAGGTCGCGCCGTGGATCTTTGCCGCCTTCTTCCTTATGCTCGAGGGTTTCTTCTTTGTGAGCTCGCTCACCAAGTTCTTCCACGGCGGCTACTTCACCATCCTCATGGCTGCACTCATCATGGGCATTATGGTGTGCTGGTACAACGGCACGGCGGTCGAGCAACGTCAGTTTACGCTGCTGCCGCTGCGCAGCTATCTGCCGCAGCTCAAACGCCTGCGCGACGACGATCGCTACGAGCTCATGAGCGACAACATCGTGTACCTGACCAAGGACACCAACACCGACTATATCGACCGCGATATCGTCTACTCGATTTTGGATAAGCACCCCAAGCGCGCTCGCGCCTGGTGGTTCGTGAATGTCGAGACCATGGAGGAGCCGCATACCTTTGCCTACTCGGTCGAGACGTTTGGCACCGACTACGTGTTCCGCGTGCATCTGTATCTGGGCTACAAGATCAACCAGCGCGTCAATGCCTATCTGCGTCAGGTTGTTCAGGATCTGGCTGCCAGCGGCGAGCTGCCGGCGCAGACGCATGACTACTCGGTCTACAAGGACCCGGGCAACATCGGTACGTTTAAGTTCGTCATGATCCGCAAGCTGCTGGCGCCCGAAAGCGACGTGGAGCCCAGCGAGCGTACGGCCATCACGCTCAAGTACATCATCCGCCGCGCCGCCGGCACGCCTGCGCGCTGGTACGGCCTGGAGAACTCCAACGTGAGCTTTGAGTACGTGCCGCTGTTCACCAAGTTTAAGGCCGTGAGCAAGATGCAGCGCCTGGCTCCCGACGAGCGTCCGTAGTCGACGTCTGCTGTTTGTCTAGCGACCGCAGGCTGCAAAGGCTATACACTTGAAACCACCACAAAGGAGGCCACCACCGCAAAGGTGCCAGTCCCCTTTGTGGTGGTTTTTGTTTTTGAGAGAGGGGCGGGGCGCTGATGGACGTCCGTGCGGACGGCGATATTGCCGAGAACTTTTGGTGGCGGCGTACAACGCTGACGCGCCGCAGCCCTCTGTATGACGCCTGCGTATCGGCGGGGCTGCTAGCCGCGGCGACGATTGTGGGCGCGCTGCTCGACCATCCGGGGCTCGCGCCGAGCATCATGATCGTCTATGTGTTCGCCGTGCAGCTGTGCGCTTTCTTTACCTGGAGCCGCCTGTACTGCCTGCTGAGCTCGGCTGCCGCCGTGGCGCTCTACAACTTCTTGTTTGTCGACCCGCGCTACGCGCTGTCGTTTATCGACCGCGTCTATCCCGGCATGTTCTTTATCATGTTTGCGGTCTCGCTCGTATCGAGCTCGATCGCGCTGGCCCTGCGCCGCGCCTTGGCGCAGGCTGCCGCCAGCGACCGTCGCACGCAGATGGTGCTCGAGACCAACCGCATGCTGCAGCGGTGTGGGGATCAGCAACAGATTGTGCACGCTATGGCAACGCAGCTGGCGCGTCTTTCGGACTGTCCGGTCGTGTGGTATAGCGCCGATGCCGATAACGATGACCTGCTGCCGCGCACGACGTACACGGCCGTGGGCGATGCCGCGCCGGTACACCAGCTGGCGCCGCAGATGCCGCCGCGGCTCTCGGCGTCCGCCTATGTGGGAACGCCGCTCGATGCCACCTATGGCGCCTCGGCGTTCTTTGGCATCTACTTGACCGTACGCTCGGGCGACACCATGGTGCGCGCGGGCGACCCCGCCTCGGTTGTGGGCGTGCTGGCTATCGTTGCCGAGCCCGACGTGCTGACGCACGAGGAGCGGACACTTGCCGATGCCATCGTGAGCGAAGGCGAGCTGGCACTCGATCGCGCCCGCGCCATGGAGGCCCGCGAAGAGGCGGCGGTGCTTGCCAAAAACGAGCAGTTGCGCGCTAACCTGCTGCGCTCCATTTCGCACGATCTGCGCACGCCGCTTACCAGCATTTCGGGCAATGCCGACGTACTGCTCGACCAGGGCTCGACCGGCACCGCCGAGCTCGACGACCAGACGCGCCGCGGCATGCTCCTGTCCATTCGCTCGGACGCGCAATGGCTCAACGCCACCGTCGAGAACCTGCTTGCCATCACCAAGCTCGAGGGCGGCGGTATGCATCTGGCGACTACGCTCGAGCTCATGGACGATATCGTCGAGGAGGCGCTGCGCCACGTAAGTCCGGCCGTGCGCGAGCACGACCTTAAGGTGGTGGCGTGCGATGAGCCGGCGCTCGTTAACGTCGACGCGCGTCTGATGGTACAGCTCGTGGTGAATCTGGTGAACAACGCCATCACGTATACGCCCGCGGGTTCGCATATCGTGATTTCGATTGGCGTCGACGATGGGCACGTGACGTGCTCGGTGGCCGATGACGGGCCGGGCATTGCGCCCGAGGACCGCGAGCGAATCTTTGAATCGTTCTACACCGCCAACCACGGTCTTGCCGACAGCCGTCGCAGCGTGGGCCTGGGTCTTTCGCTCTGCCGCTCCATTGCGTTGGCGCATGGCGGTAGCATAGAGGTTGCCGCGGCGGACCCGCACGGCTCGGTCTTTACGATTGAGCTTCCCGTCGCCGATGTTTCGTTTGATAAGGAGTAGCGCCGTGCCGAACTCTGCCGTAAAACCGCTCATCTTGGTCGTTGAGGACGATCCCGCCGTTCGCAACCTTATCGTTGCCGCGCTCGAGGCGCACGGCCTGCGTCATATGGCTGTGGAGACCGCCCATGCCGCCATCGCCGCCGCCTCGTCGCAGGCACCGAGCATTGTGCTGCTCGATCTGGGCCTACCCGATATGGATGGCGTCAAGGTGGTGGAGTCGGTGCGCGCATGGTCGGGCATGCCGATCATTGTGGTCTCGGCGCGCAGCGAAGACGCGGACAAGATCCGCGCACTCGATGCCGGTGCCGACGACTACCTGACCAAGCCGTTTTCGGTCGAAGAGCTGCTCGCGCGCATTCGCACGACGCTCAGGCGCCTTTCGTATGCGCAAACGGGCGGTGTTGCCTCCGAGGGCTCGTTCGATACCGGTGAGCTGCATATCGATTTTGACGCCGGCATCGCCACGATGGATGGCGAGGAGCTGCACCTGACGCCGATCGAGTACAAGTTGCTCTGCTTGCTGGCACACAACGCCGACAAGGTGCTGACGCACCAGTTTATATTGCACGAGATTTGGGGTACGGCGACCAAGAGCGATCTGGCGAGCCTGCGCGTCTTTATGGGCACGTTGCGTAAGAAGATCGAGTCCGACCCCGCGCATCCGCGCTATATCCAAACGCACGTAGGCATTGGCTACCGCCTAGTCATCCAAGGCTAGATCGCCAACCACCATCCCAATATGAGTTGCGGTGAAATACGGTCTAAATTTGCCTAATTCCAGGCAAAACAGTCCGTATTCCACCGCAACTTTGTTATTTGCCCTTGGGCTTGCTGGCGTAGAACTTCTTCTTTTTGGGCTTGCCGGCGGGGGAGGGTTTGCCGGCAAAGTTGGACTTGCCGTTGCCGGCCTGCGCGTGCGCGGGTACTGCCACACGGGGCTTGCGGGCCTCGGGGTTGCGCAGTTCCTCGACGCGCTCAGCAATTTCCTCGGCGCTAAAGCCGACCTCGGCCATGGCGTCCTCGATGGGCAGGCGGCGCACGATATAGCAGTGGTGCACCTTCTGGTTGCGCGCGAAGTCCTCGGGGATGGTCTGCGCTGTAATGTCCTCCAGCACCACGCCCGCGCGGGCGAGCTTGCGCGTTTCGGGGCGGAAGCCGCGCAGGTTGCAGCTAAAGATGGCATGGCCGCCCTGCGCGAGCAGGCGCGATACGCCGGCCAAAAGCTCAATATGGTCGCGCTGGACATCCCAGGTGCGGCGGCCCATCTTGGACGAGTTCGAGAACGTGGGCGGGTCGACAAAGATCAGGTCCCAGCGGTTGCGCGTCTGGCGCTGGTCACGAATCCAGGCGAGCACGTCATCGCGCACAAAGTGATGCTGCGGCCCCACAAAGCCGTTCTGACGCATATTGCGCTCGGCCCAGTCCAAGTAGGTGTTGGAAAGGTCGACCGTCACGGTCTCCTCGACGCCGCCATCGGCCGCGTAGCAGGTGGCGGTGCCGGTGTAGGCAAACAGGTTGAGGAAACGGCGCGCCTGCTTGGCGTGCTCGCGCACTAGGTTGCGGGTGACGCGGTGATCCAAGAAGATGCCCACATCCAGATAGTCGTCAAAGTTGACGGCAAAGGTGAGCCCGCCCTCTTCGATGAGCGGCAGGCGACGACGCGCGATATTGGCGCGCTCGCTCGAGCCGCCCTTGCCGGCGCCCTGCTTGCCGTACTGCGAGCCGCCGCGCGAACGCATGCGGGCCTTGGCGTGCACATGCTCGGCGGGAACATCTAGGATGCGCGGCGCGATGGCCAGAATGTCGAGCATACGGGCCTGGGCCAGTGCGGGGTCGATGGTCTTGGGCGCGGCGTATTCGGCGATGACGAGCCAGCGGCCCGGCGTCTGCGGGCAACCCTCGTACAGGTCGATAGCGGCGGAGTAGTCGGGCAGGTCGGCATCGTAGACGCGGTAGCAGCTCACGCCCTCGCGCCTGGCCCACTTGCGGCGCAGACGGGCATTCTTGCGCAGGCGGGTTGCGCACCTGCCTGATCCGGGGGTGGGCACGGGCGGCGGCCCGCGCGCGCCCCCGGCGGCGCTGGGGGGCGGGCGGGGGGGGGGGGCGGTGGGTGGGCTTTCGTCGGGTGTCGGCGGTGCGGCGTTCG
>USAX01000042.1 GCA_900552705.1 uncultured Collinsella sp.
TCTAAAGGATGGGCAAGCAACATCCAACACGAAAGCGCGGGCTCCCCTTCCGGGCTTCTCGAGGGTCATCTGGGATGAATGGGGAAAGAAAGGGGTCCGTATGGATACCAAGGCATTAAAGAAGCAGATGGGCGCCGCCATCGCCATGGTTCTCGTGGCAGCCGTAGCCCTCGGCTCCGCCACCTTCGCATGGTTTGTGAGCAACAACGAGGTTACCGCTAAAACGACGGGCGTGAAGGCGCAGTCCAATACGGCATTCATGAGCATCGAATACAAGAAGACTGCAATCGGCACTACGACGACCAATAACGTTGACTGGACCGATTCTGAGGTTGCTCTTTACCCTGCCGAGGTTCAATCCGATGGCGCCACAGCTCCGGCCCCGAAGTTCGTGACTGCATATGGCACCACGACGACCAATGGCGCCAGGAAAGGTGACTACACCGAAGTTGGCGATGCCGCTAAGGCTGTGACGGATAAATATGCTGTAGGCGAAGCGAATAATTACAGCATCAGCTCTGCTGGCGTCGATCTTAGCGACCTTAAGATTGATAAGATTGATGTTACTACGGGCGCCGATAAGGGCTTGAAGGATGCAATTCGCGTTCTTGTCGTTGGTCCTGATAACTGGCAAGTTTGGGGTCCTGACGGAAAGAAGCTCGAGGGCACTACCGATAAGGCTCTTGCCGCCAAGGTTGCCAAAGATGCCGATACCCATGTGAGCGTGTACGTCTACTACGATGGCAATGATGTCGCCGTGACCACTGCTAATCTGGAAAAGATTCTCGACTCCGTTGGCGTTACGATTCAGTTCAGCGCCACTCAGCCTACGACGGTTTCTGCCGGGGCATAAGCCATATTGAAGCATTTGCTTAATAACGGGGTTCGGCGCAAGGCGCTGCGCCCCGTTAGTCTTATCGACCGAATTGCAACAAGGAAACAACTTCGTATGTCATCGCGCGTGAAGCAACTCAAAAAACAGTTAGCCGTTTCCGCCATTTCGGTGGTCATGGCGTGCGTTGCTTTAGGCTCGGCAACATATGCGTGGTTCGCATTCAATAACACCGTCTTCGCCAGAACGGCAGCCGTGACGGCTATGGCCAATGGCATGACGCTGCAAATTGTTGCGGGCACAACGCCCGACCACGGCAAGGACAACGATACGGTTGCGTTCGATAGTACGACCGCCCATGAAATCAGCCCTTCTTCGACCGATGATGCCAAAACGTGGTTCGTTCCCGCGTCGTGGGGCGATGGAGCCTTGGTTACGTCGTACCAACTCGCCAATGGGCTCGACGCGGCAACGGGCAAATATACCGTAGGCGGCAAGACCTTTTACGCGTATAACGTAAGCACCTATACGGTTTACACCGTGCGTGACACGGGCATTGCCGATGTCTATTTGGACGGTTCGGCCGATGAGGGTGCTATTTCTGTAACCTCGAATGGGCAGCCGCTGAACGATAAGGTTGCGCGCAGCATGCGCATCGGCATCTCGACGGTTGACGCTCAGGGCAACGAGACGTTGAAAGTTGTCTATGCTCCAAGCGAGCCCGCCGGATCGGGCAACGATGCGTACTCGAGGCAGAATGGCATTGCGGGCTGGACGGCGGTTGCCGACGCTTCGAGTACAAAGGTCGCAACGTATAAGCATTTGTTCGGTACGACGTATGTTGACCAAAATGGCGGTAACTGGGCTGCGACAAAAAGCGGCAAAAACTTCGATGCGCCCGTGGAAAATCCAGCGGCGCTTGCCACACATGTTGACTACAATGGCGTAATTTTGAAGGTCTATATTTGGCTCGAGGGCACCGACGCCGATTGCGTTAATACGGCTGCGAGCGCTGTCGATGAGGGTCTTTCCTACGACGTAACCCTGCGAATGGTTGGCACGAATTCGCAATAAAGCTACGGCTTTCGCTAACGGCACGAACATGAAGGTTGCCGTTTGGATAGAAGGCGCCGACAACGATTGCCAGAATATGTCTGGCCTCGACGTTGGCGAAGGAATCCCGACCTTTGATGTAACGGTTAGCCTGGTCGGCATCGTGCCTGATTCCAAGTAGACTTAAGCCGCCAGCTAAATATGCCTAAAAGGGGCCGCTTCAATCGAAGCGGCCCCTTTTGTGTGGCTGTCTGGTGCAAACACTTTGTCGCATATCGCTCGGGATCGGCGATAATGTGGGGAACTGTTCTTTCTGGAGGTTCCTTATGGACGGCATTGCTTCTAGTGTTCCGCTGATTGCTCAGCCGAGTTATGACCGCGCTTGTAGCCTTGTGCCGTCTGAGTATGTTTTGGCTTGGGAGTGGTTCTTGCGCGAGGAACAGCGTGGCGAGATTTGGGAAAAACTACCTCATAACATTAAAGCTGATAGCCCCCAGTATCCTTATCGCATGACGATTGGCTCTGAGACCTTTTGCGTTTCTCGTCAATCAGGTATTTATTGGCCGGGTCGTGGACGCATCAAGCACCCTGTGGAAAAGACCTTTGCGCTTTCGGTGCATAGCTCTATAAGTGGGAGCTATTCCGATGTTCCCCCGCTCTATCTTGAGGACGGCACGTGGGTGTTCAAGTATTCATTGCAAAGTGCTTCGGTCGAAAGCTGGCGCAACCAGCGCTACAACGAAAAAATGATCAACTGCATGGAGTGTGGCGTTCCCGTTGGCGTGTTCTTTGCAACAAGCGCTGGCTACAAGGTGCTAGGCCTAGCATTCGTTGAACGCTACGAGCCGGAGAACAACTGGTTTGTGTTGCATGGCCCCGTCCATAAGGGTGGACCCGATGCGCGGTTCTTCCCCGATATGAGCTACATGAAGGAGGCTCCGGTCGCGGCGGAGTTTTCTGGCGCTCCGGCGAGCGACGATGAAAAGGTTCGCTACGCGCTGCGTCGTGAACGAATCGGCCAGCAGCGTTTCCGCAATCAGCTCTTTGAGGCCTATACCGGTCGATGTGCCGTCTCGGGTTGCAATGTCGGCGAGGCGCTCGAAGCCGTGCATATCGAGAATTACTCGGGTCCCAAGTCGCAGGTTGTCAGCAATGGCATCCTGCTGCGCCGCGATTTACACGCGCTGTTCGATGCTCATCTGATTTCGTTCGAACTGGTGCGCGGTGACTATCAACTTTGCGGGTCGTACCTTCTGCAGCATACGGACTATGCAGCATTTGCAGGGTCGGCATTGCGCGAGCCGGACGAGCATCGCTTGCGACCCAACGCTCGATTCCTCGAAGCCCACCGCACCGAGTTCGATTTCTCGGAATCGCGACGTCGGGCGGAAGCTGTTGCTCCGTATTAAGCGGGTGCTGCCTGTCGCAGTCCAATCATGTCGATTGATCGGATCGCATCGCGCCGCATCGAGAGCTGCGCGATCCTGTCATCCTCTCCTCAACAGCTAAAACGGGAAAGGGGAGACCATGGGATGGCGAAGTGATATCGCACGAGGCGTGTACGGAAACCTACCGCGAGCGTTAATGGACCGGAGTCTGTTTCCACTCGTCGAGGCCACCTGCGGCCAAATCTGTCTGTCCTGCCCTCGCTGTGGCGCAGACCTCCCATGCCTAGACATCAGTTTCATCGACACCCGCGACAAACATGCTGTCGACCCGCGGGCTCGAACAGGCCTGCGTCTTCTAGTCTATCCTCAGCAATGCCCAACTTGCGGATGTGCCATTGCCTATGACGATGCGGAGTCATAGCTTCGACGACCAAATTGCCAGTCCACAAAATCAAGTGGTCCGACATGCGGTGCGCTACGCCCACAGCGCTCCGATGGGGAACATGTGGGCATCGCACTCGGCATACTATGCTTCGCACTTCCTTATTTCTGTAAAGGGTTTTCTCCAAGTAATTAGAAAATGGCAACGCATATGAAGCTGACGGAAAGTCAATACATGTATTATTACAAGTATCAGGCTGTCAGGAGGTAATAATGGAGGAAAAGCCGCTATATCTTCAGGTTGAAGAACGTTTAAGGGCGAATATTGAATCGGGTGCTTGGGGGCCTGGTGAGCAAGTCCCGGGAGAACAGATATTGTGCAAGCAGCTTGGCGTCAGCCGCGTGACGCTGCGACACGCATTGTCGAATCTTGTAAATGAAGGCTTGATGGTAAAAGAGCATGGGCGAGGCACGTTCGTTGCAGATAAAGAAAATGCGACTGTTGCTTCTGACGGAAATGCACGTTCTTCCGTCAGCTTCTCCAATCTTTGCCGATTGCAGGGAAAGGAGCCGTCTGCACGGATTGTATCCGCCTCTCTTGAAGCGGATTGCCCAAAGGAAGTGGCTTCATTCCTGGGCTTAGACAATTCGCCTGCTTTTAAGCTCTGTCGCGTTAGGTTTTCTGATGGTAGGCCGGTGCTGTCCGAAACCAATTACTTTCGAGCCTCCTTCGCGTTCTTGGCTGAACACGATCTCGAAGGGTCTTTATACGAACTTTTACAGCACCATGGTGTGATGCCAGGGGAGCTTACTCGTCGTATAGGAATTGTCTATGCGGACGATCGTGACGCTGAGCTCCTCAAAGTCGACCTTGGTTCGGCTCTGCTATTCAATAGATCCTTCGTTAAAGATTCGGAAGGGCATCCGCTGCATGTTGCCGATCAGCATGCCATTGCCGACGATCCGGGACTATATCAGTTTTACGCATAAAAGCGCCTACCGCTTACGACTCTAAACTGCCGTTCACGGGAAAGCGGCAGTTTTTTCTTGACTCCATTTTGGCGGGAATTATTCTGTAATTAATACATGTAGTAGGACATGTATTAATACAAAAGGAGTAGCCATGAAAGAAGAGAACATCGTCCAGGATCTGCTCACCAAGGATTTCCATCCTAAGAACGTTTATTTTGTTGCATGCGGTGGGTCCCTCCTTGCTCAGTATCCGGCTTTCTACCTGATTCAGCGCGAAGGCAAGGGCATCGATGCCCAGCTGATTACGAGCAACGAATTTGTCCATGCCACCCCGAAGGCTCTGGATGAGAACTCCATTGCCGTGTTCTGCTCGCTCTCGGGAACCCCCGAGACTATGGTGGCGACCGAGGTCGCGAAAAATGCAGGGGCGGTTACGATTGCCTATTGCCATGACCCCAATGCCGATATGAGCAAGATTGCTGATTACCACGTCCCCTTCAACACGATCTTTAATCCCGAGACTAAATACATGGAGAGCAACGCCGCTCCTATTCTCAAGCTCGCCTTTGAGATTCTCGCTGCTTTCGATGGCTATGAGCATCTGAACGACGCTAACGCGGCGTTTGATATGCTGCAGGACGTTGTGAATGAGGTCGTTCGTTATATCGAGCCCCGCGCGCAAGAGTTTGCCCGTTTGCACAAGGACGACAAGATTATCGTACCGCTTGCTGGCGGCCCTGCCCTGGGTGTCGGCTATGGTTTCTCCATCTGCAGCTTGATGGAGATGCAATGGGTCCATGCGCCCCTCATCAATACCGGCGAGTTCTTCCATGGGCCGTTTGAGATTGTGGACCGAACTACTCCCTTCGTTCTGTTTATGAGCGATGGCCGAAATCGTTCCAACGATGAGCGTGCAAAGAAGTTCCTTGATGAATATGCCGACCGGGTCACGGTGCTGGATGCGAAGGAACTCTATATCAATCAATTCCCGGCAAGTGTCTGCGAGTTCTTCAATCACTTTGTGTTTGATGCGGCACAGCGTAGGCTCCTGTCTGCACTCGGGGATATCAGGAAACACGATCTGATGACGCGCCGTTATATGTGGCATGTCGAGTATTAAACGCCTGGTTTTATCGACTCGCTTTTAGGAATGGGTGACAATTATGATCGTCGCAACGAGGGTGGATGAGAGACTTGTCCATGGACAGGTTGCCGTATCTTGGCTGTCTGCATTAGGGGCTGATTGCATTCTTGTCGCAAATGACGAGGTTGCTGCAGATGATGCTCAACGCGCAATACTGAAAATGGCAAAGCCGTCTGGATGCAAGCTTGTGATAAAAGGACTTGATGATTCGATTGCGGCGATCAGAAGTGGCATAACGGACAAATATCGTCTGTTTATAGTCGTCAAAACCGTAAAAGATGCTTGCCTTCTCGCTCAAGGGTGCCCAGATATCAAGGCAATTAATCTGGGAAACGTCATACCGAGAGAGGGAACGCGACAAATTAGTCGGTGCGTTTACGTTTCTCCGGACGAAGAGAAGAGCCTTGTTGCGCTTGTTGAGGCGGGAGTCGATGTCGTAATTCGGAGTTTGCCAGGAGATAAGGCATTACGACTGACGGAGGCTCTATAGGCCTTTAGCGCGGACAGATATTTGTGCTAAGGAGAGGGGATGCAATGGACATTCTGTTGATCTTTCTTATTTCATGCTTTAGCTATTCGAATTGGTTTCTTGGTAAATCAATGCTTGATAGACCCCTGATAACGGGAACAATTGTGGGTCTCGCATTCGGTGATTTGGCAAGTGGCTGTATTATCGGCGCCACGATTGAGCTGGCTCTTATGGGCGCTCAGGGAATCGGAGCAGCTGCGCCTCCTGACGTGATTTCCGGTGGCATTTTGGGCACTGCGTTTGCGGTCATTTCCCATTCAGATGCTGGCGCCGGCGTTGCTTTGGCAATCCCAATTTCAATGCTCGGAATGGTAATCAGGAATTTTTGCTACATCGTTCTGATTCCTCTTATTAATCGCGCCGCCGATGGATATGCCGAACGAGGAGACGTTGACGGGGTGTGCAGGACCCATCTTATCTCTAGCTTCTTTGGGTTCATTATTCCCCAGGCGCTGTATGTGACCGCAGCTTATGCGCTGGGTGCTCCGGTTATGGAAGGTGTCCTTGCGGCTATTCCCGAATTTGTCCAGCATGGCTTGACGGTTGCCGCAGGCATTTTGCCCGCCCTCGGCTTTGTCATTCTGCTTAGGACCATCATGGACCGGAAGTTGTTGCCTTATTTGATTTTTGGATTCGTTCTCAGTGCGTATCTGGGCTTGCCAATTTTGGGTGTTTCGCTCATCGCCGCCGGAATTGTGCTGTTGATGGTATTTAAAGATCGCGAATCCGCTGCCGCTGTTACGGCTTCTGTGGAAGGAGACGACGATGAGTTCTAAAGAAGGCGGATCGAAAATCACCAAGTCCGATCTCAATAAAATTTTCCTACGCTCAATGACATTCGAGGGGTCCTGGGATTACGAGCGGCAAATGTACCTTGCGAACGCATTTACGCTTGGCCCAATTATCAAGAAGCTGTATCCGTCGAAAGAAGATTGCGCAGACGCATTGAAGCGCCATCTTGAGTTCTTTAACATCACTCCCTATCTCGCGACGCTGGTTTGTGGAATTGTGACAGCAATGGAGGAGGTGAAGGCGAACGGCGGAGAAATTGGCGGAGAAGCTATCAGCAACGTGAAGACTTCGCTTATGGGTCCGTTGTCTGGCATTGGCGATTCGTTGTTTCTAACAACCTGGCGTACGGTTACTGCCGGAATTGGCTGCTCCATCGCAATGCAAGGGAACCCGCTCGGCGCTGTCCTATTTTTCTTGCTGTTTAACATACCCGCACAAGCCGTGCGCTACATTTGCGCCATTAAAGGTTACGAGATGGGCAGCAAGCTACTCGTTAAGCTGTCCGAGACAAATATCATGAAACGTCTGACGAAACTGACTGGCGTCGTCGGAATGATGGCGGTGGGAGCAATGATTGCCTCAATGGTGAGCGTTACAACTCCGCTGGCTTTCGGTTCGGGCGATGAGGCCCTTGCCATTCAAGGCGTGCTGGATCAGATTATGCCATGCCTGCTTCCGGTAATCGCAACAGCCGCGATTTATTGGGTTATGGGAAAGAAGCCAAATACTGCGGTCGTCCTTGTCTCGATAGTCGTCTTTTCGATTGCATGCTCTGCGGTTGGAATTCTCTAGAGTTGACATCCTTGCTCGGCTTGAGATGATTGCCATCCGGCTGAGTTTTGATTCAAGCACTGCCCCCTGCGCTGACTCCGATGCGCAGGGGGTTTGTTTCTATATTTATTCAGTCGGAGTATCGATTATCGATTGTTGGTCAGCTAAGTGTCGGCCTCTAGGTTTCTCGTTAGATATACCTTGCTATCTGCGCATACTCGATTTACGAGGATTTTCATATTCGATTTTCGAGCTTTGCCCTACAGGTAGATCCCCTCGAACAGGGCCTTATGGAACTGGGTGTGGTGATCACGTGCCCAGGTGAAGAGCGCCTGGTCAAAGTTGCTCTGACTGGTGGGGATGCCATAGACGCCGGCGACTTCCACGCGCACGAACTCCAGTGCGGGCAGCTTGTTGATGGCTGTGAGTGCAAACGGCGACGTGGGCTCCTCGAACAGGTAATGGCTGCCTTGCAGCGCGCCGCAGCCGGTGCAGGTGCTGGCGAGCGATACGGTCTTAGTGGTGCGCGACGTTGTGGGCTTGTAGCCGCAGCGCTCGCGCAGGTAGTCGCGGAGCTCGGCCGGCACGCAGCCCAGCGCGGGGACGATGGCTATGGCGTTGGCGTGGGCGGTGTCGATCGCAATGTGACCCGCGTCGTCCATGGCGCGCGCATCGCCGGGCGCAGCCTCGCTGCCCGAGTCTTCGGTCGCCCAATACGGAATGCCAAAGGCCGCGACCGTCGTCTGCTCGTGGCACTTCCAACACTCGCGCTTGCCCAGCACCAGGTAGATGTAGGGCGCGCTGGGGTCGGAGCGATCAACGCCGGGCAGCCACGCGGCAAAGGGCTCGGGGTTGACGCCATCGGGCACGTACCAGATCTTCTTGACCCGGTCCCACTTGGCGCCCAGGGCCTTGGCCTTGTCTTTGTGCGAAAAGGGAACATCGAGCTCGGTGCGCATGGCGGCTCCTTTGTGCGGCTTGCGGTGCATGTGCTCCAAGGATACCCCAGCAGTGGGTGTGTGGTCGCTAAACGAGCACTTCGACCGCCTGAGAAGTCGCGGAGCATTTTGGCGAGGGCGCGTCGTCAAGCAAATGGTCAGCTTTTGGTCAGTTGAGCGGCAACCTTGCCAAAAGCTTGACGGATTTGCATCTAGACGTCGACGAATGAGCACTTTGGTTGCGCCGCGGCAAAAAACTGCTGGTCGTCTGCCGAAAACTCGCCAGGGTCGCTTGCGGCCGCCGACTCGCGTGCTATCTTCGCGCCATGAGGTACTTTATCGTTTCACATAACGCTGCGTTGGCGCTTTTGGCGCACATCCCGAACCCTCGATTTGGGGATTCGGAACCAGAGGTCGTGTCGATTGCAGGCGCCTGCGCGCTCTGTGACCAGGAGGCGCAGGAGGTTATCGATCGCTATGACCTGGGGATTGACGTGCTGGATCTGATGGTGCCGACGCGCGCCGACCGCCGGCGGACCAAGCATGTTAAGACGCACCTGTGCACCAACGAGCTCCCGGCGGGCTCGTTTATCTCGCTGGGCCACTGGATGGGCGACCTGGATGCGTACGTGTGCTCTCCCGAGCTGGCGTTTGTGCAAGCTGCGCACAATAGCGATGCGGCGGCGGCCATCTATGCCGGCTATGCCATGACATCGAACTACCGGCTGGACAACCTTGCTCCTGGCGGGGTGACCAGCAGGGATGCGGGCATGCGCGATAGCAGGCTCACGACGAAGGAGCTCATTGCGGCGTATATCGAGGCGTCCCCAAAGGTAAGGGGTCTCGCGAAGGCAAAGGCGCTGCTTGCGTATGTGATCGAGGGATCGCGCTCTCCGAGGGAGTCGGGGCTGTGCATGTTTATGTCGCTGCCTGCGCGCTACGGCGGGTATGCATTGGGCAAGGCCGAGCTCAACAAGAAGGTCTATATTCGCGATGGATTTAATGATGGGCGCGAGCGTAAACTGTGCGTGCTGGAGCGCACGCCCGACATTACGCTTACGGCTAAAGTCGAGGTGGGCAGGGATAAAGTAAAGGCCGGGCTGCTGCCAGAGGTGCTGACCGCGATGGTCGACTACGACAGCGATGCCATTCATGACGGCCGCGAGAAGATCCACAAGGATGCCGAGCGCCGCAACGAGTTGGAACTGCTTGAGGGAGTAGCGTATTTTACGGTGACAACCGACCAAGCAAATGACTACGACAAGCTCGTTCGCCTGTGCGAACGCATCCGGCGCAAGCTGCATCGGAATAAGCGCCCCATCTTTAACAAGGCGATGAGTGCAGAGCAGCGATATTTTGCCAACGCGCGTGCCGAAACGAAGCGATTTTGGCTCTGGCAAGCCGTTATCGATGCGCATCAGTATTGGTAGGGGCGGTAGCAGGGGGTTAGAATTAGAGGCCATATATCCAGGTTTAATACTTTTCCCGAGAAGTGAACGAGTCAGAATGGACCCCCGAAACATCGACACTTTTAGGGGCTTGTTTCCTGCGGTTTTGCTGCTGGAATCCTGCGGTTTTAATGTCAAAAAGTGTGGATGCTCCGGGGGTCCAAATAAGCTCGTTCACTTCTCGGGAAAAGTATTAAACCTCAATTTATAGGGGGTTATTTATATATGGCTGCGAGACCCATCCGCGCCTGATCGGGGCAATCACCGGGGCTGTTTGGGCGCTTTGGGTGCCGCGGCGTCCTTTTGGCTTGGCAGCGTAAAACAAAACAGCTCAGAGGCGAAGCCTCTGAGCTGCGAACATTTGGTGGGCGTTAGAAGATTTGAACTTCTGACCTCTTCCGTGTCAGGGAAGCGCTCTCCCCCTGAGCTAAACGCCCGATCAAGGGTGCGCGAGTGCGCAGGGAATAATATAACGGAGCTCCCACCCGCTGGCAAGAACTATTTTTTAAAAAGCGGCAACTTGCGACCCTATCGGCTCCCGATCCGGCGTGAGCAGGACGCGAAAAGTCGCGTTTGTACCCCCGATGAACTGCACATTCGCGTAAAATATTCCCATTATGGGCAAATGGTGTCCAGGTAGTTTACGATGCGGCATCTGGGGGAGGGACATGTCGGACGCGCGTTCGCTGCGAAAACAGTTCAATCGCATGCTCGCCACGTTGCTGGTTGCCCTTGCTGCTGCCGGAGCCGTAACATATGCCTGGTACATCTACAACACCAACCGCCACATCACCGACGTCAAGATGGCCGCCGGCACGGGCGTGACCTTCCTCATCTCCAACGAGTACGACGGCGAATACAAAACCAACGCCGGCCTGAGCTTTTCGGGCCTGCTCGATCCCGTCTCGACCGACAACGTGCTCAACGACTTCCAAAAGGTAACGGGCTTTACCGGCGGAACCACCCAGGACTCGCTCTTTGCCAGCATGTTTGGCACCGCCGAGCACTCCGACTACTACAAGACCTCCCTGTACCTGGCTACCAATTCGGCCGCGACCGACGTGTACCTGTCGGGCATTGACTTTACCGAGCAGGACCCGGCAAACCCCATCTCCACCGCCCTGCGCGTGGGGCTGGTTACCTATGCTCCGGGGCAGGGCGACACCGTTACGGGCCAGTACGTCTTTGAGGTCTCGGGCGAGCACAATCCCCAAGCGCGCTACAACACGCTCGACGGCAAGGATGCCGGCGAGAACGAGCAGAATCACCTGGTGCTCGACAGCACCCGCTCCGATGGAACAACGGTTCATTTTGACCAGCTGACTAGTGCAAACTTCTGCGACTACAACGAAGACACCGGCATCGTGAGCCTCAAGGAGGCCACGACCAAGATCTGCAGCCTGCCCGCCGCCGCCAAGGGCGCCAACCGTAGCACGCCCGTGCGCGTGGATGTGTACGTGTGGCTGGAAGGCTGTGACCCCGACTGCACCAACAACCTGGCCGCCACCAGCCTGCAATCGCTGGCGCTGCGCTTTGCCGGCAAGCGTTCGTAAGGGGGCTGGACATGAGTGCTTCGAACATCAAAGACATCCTGGGCTCGCGCCGTCGCATGGTTGCCGCGGCTGCATGGATGTTGGTGCTGGTAGCCGCCCTGAGTGCGGCCACCTACGCCTGGTTTAGCAACTCGCGCTACACCAACGTGACGCCCGTGGCGCACACGGTAAGCGACGAGGGCTCCGACCTGCAGATTGGCCTTTCGGCCAACGGGCCCTGGGACACGACGGCAACGCTTGCCGCCGCCGACAAGACACTCTATCCCATCTCGACGGCAGACCTTTCCCGCTTTTGGCGCGGCACGTTCCAAAACGCCGCCGGCGTTACGACCGACTACGCCGACTGCACCGCGCAGCTGGACGACTACGCCCTTTCGGGCACGCTGTACCTTAAGGGCAGCGATAGCGCGCTCAACGTGTACCTGTATCAGGGCCAGATGAGCGTGACGAGCGACCCGCAGCTGCTGGCCGCGCTGCGCCTGGGTCTGGTAATTACAACCCAGTCGGGCACGCAAACGCATATCTTTACCTGCGACGACCTGGGCAACACCGCGGGCGCCACCAGTAGGCGTACCACTGCGCAAGACGGCGTGGTTGTGGCGGCTGGCGCCTCGGGCTGGGCCTACACCGCCGATCCCGCACGCGCCATAAGCGCCTACAGCATGGACGGCACCGGCGACACGCCCGCGGCGCGCGCAGGTGCCACACCTATCTGCACGCTGGCCGCCAACGAGGTGGCAAGCGTTCGCTACGTTGTGTACATGGAAGGCTGCGACGCCAATTGCATCGACGAGGCCCAGGCCCGCGATGTGGTGCTGCAGCTTGCCTTTGCCGCGGCCAAGGCATAAGGGGGCGAGCTAAATGCACAAGAATAAGCACATGCAGGTAGGCGCCAGCGAGTCCGCGGGCGCAACCCCGGGGACCGTACCCGCCGCTGCCGCCGAGCGCGAACGCCTCGAGCCCGCCGCCGCCCGCCGTCACGCCCGCCGCGCGCGTGCCTACATCGCGCTCGTCATGGTGGCGCTCGCCGCCACCCTGGGCGCCGCGACCTACGCTTGGTTTACCAGCAACATGAAGGTCAACACCAACTCGGTGAGCGTGCACAGCGACACGTCCAAGCTGGTGCTGGAGCTGGGCGATGCCGATCGCGGCAGCTGGTCGCAGCAGGGCGACGTTTCCCTGACTTCCAACGCGAGCGGTGCCGTAACGCTCTACCCGGTTTCGACCTTTGACCTCAACGGCTTTGCCGCCTGCGCGCAAAACAACTCGACCGGCGATGCCACGGTGTTTGAGCAGGCAAAAGACAATGGCTCTGCCTACTATCACGGCTGGATCGACCTGCGCCCCACCATTACCGGAACGGGAGCCAGCAAAGTAAAGGGTAAGGTCAACCTGTATCTGGCCGAATCCCTGGTCCCGCAGGACGCCAACGCCGAGCTGCTGCGTGCGGCCCGCGTGGGCAT
>USAX01000043.1 GCA_900552705.1 uncultured Collinsella sp.
TCGAGCGACTCGCCCACCATCTTGGTGGACAGGCGGACCTTCATGTCCTTAAGGCGCTCAATCTCTTCATCCTTATAGCGAATCAGCTCATCGCTCGCGCGCTTGGCTTGCGCAAGCTCGAGCTCGTGTGCCGCCTTGGCCTGCTCCTCGCGCGAATCGCGCACCGCCAGCTCGCTCGTCAGTTTGGCACGCGCCTCGTCGCGCTCTCGCTCCGCCGCGGCAACCGCCTCCGACAGATTCATTTTTGCCCTCAGTTCCTGCTCGCGCAGCTGGGCGCGCAGCCCCTCGGCCTCCTGCTCAGACTGAGCCTTTGCGGCGGAAAACTTCTCCTGCACCTTAGCCTGATAGTCGGCAAGCGTGCGCTCGGCCTCGCTGCGAGCGGCATCGAGCTCGCGCTGTGACTCAGCCGCGGCAGCGGCAAGCGCCATCTCCTGGGCCTTGTCCGCTGCGGCAAGCTTGGCCTGCAGCTCGGCAATCTGGGCATCACGCACAGCCACATCGTTTTGGGCAGCGTTGCGCGCCGCTGACTCGGCAAGCTTTGCTTCGTCATCCTTGCGCTCTAGCTGCGCACGCAAGTTATCGACTTCGCGTTGGAGCTCAGCATTCTCCTTTTGAGCGTCGGCGCGGGCCTCGACCGCCGCGCGCTGGCTTGCGCTCTCGCGCTCCGCGGCAGCGCCCTCGAGCTTGGCGCGCAGCTCGGCAAGCTCGGCATCGCGCTTGGCGACCTCTTGTGCCAACTGTTGAGCTGCAGCGTTCTTTTGCTCGACAAGCTGAGCGTTACGCTGAGACTCCGCCTTTTGCAAAGCGGCCGTCGAGCGCGAGCGCTCAAGCTCCAGCGCCTGCTCGCCCTCGCGCTGGACTGCCTTCACACGCTCTGCCAGGTCGTGCGAGAACTCGGCATCGCGCACTTGCTTGACGATATCCGCATAGCCGGACGCATCGACCTTAAATACTTCGCCGCAATGCGGGCACTTAATCTCGTTCATGGCAGCTCCTCGATGGACGCAAACTTCAACCGCATACACTCTACCGCGCCGCACGGACAAAAAAGGCGCCGCCGCCATAATGGCAACGGCGCCAGAACCACCACAAAGGTGACTGTCCCCTTTGTGGTGGCTTGGATCCTTACAGGTCGCGGTAGTCGATCAGGCGAAGATCAGGTTGAGACTCAAGCCAAGTGCGAAGCTCGGGGTCGATCAGCGCATCGACTTCCTTGGTGCGGTCGGTCGTAAGCGAGCTGCTCTCGAGGATAAAACGATCGAGATAGCCCGGATGGCACACAAAGACGACCGTCTCGCCGTCCTCCATCTCTCGAACCGCCTGCATAATCGAGTCCTTGGGTTCGTAGCCCGGCTCCATCGAGTGCATCACCATCCGCAGGTCGGTATCTCCGCAATGCACCACCGCCGTGGGGTCGAAGCTCGCCTTTTGCTCCTTAAGGCCCAGCTCTTGGGCAACCGTCGAGATCGCGCGGTTAAGGTTTTTGCTCATGACGGCATGGGCCTCAAAATAATCGGGTTCGCGGCCCACGATCTCGACAAAGCGGTCATGCTGCGCGCGAATCTCGATGCAGGCCTCGTCGAAGTCTATCAACTCCTCGCCGCGCTTAAAGTGCTCGCGGAAGGTACGGCTGCTATGGAACTCACCGCTCTCGTTGAGCATGCTCGGAATGAGCGCCGGGTCGGCACACGGCTTGCCCAGGCATACGTTGGTATGCTGGCCCACCGCAATGCCGGCATCCGCCACGAGCGACCAGCCGCGCTCAGCTTCGGGCATATTGGGCATCAGGCCCGCCGAGCGCACCAGGCCCTCATTGATACTGCGGGCAATCCCCAAGTCAACGGCATACGAATAACCAATATCATCGGCACGAATGAGCAATTGCTTCATATTGACCCCCATCTATGGAAAGGGGCACTTGAAGTGCAACCAAGTGCCCCAGGCAATTATCTTACCGAACAGATGCTTTAAGCCTTAGCGGCAGCAGCGTCCTCATCGAGCTGCTCCTTGGTAAAGCCGAAGAAGTAGGCGATGGCGGCAGCGGCAACAAATGCAGCGCCCGATGCAACGCATCCCCAGACGAGATTGGCAGTTCCGCCGGCAACATATCCGGTGATGCCCAGAATATTCGTCGCGCCCAAAACATACGTCGTCACATTGGTAAGAGCCGCGATCAGGCCGCCGATAGCGCCGCCGGCAACCATGGCACCCAGGCAGCGGGTGTACTTAAAGCCGCAGCCATACAGCGCGGGCTCCGTCACGCCGCCGACAATGCCAGAGAGCGAGAAACCAAGCATGGCGCCCTTTTCGTCAGTCTCCTTAAGGCGCAGGAAGGCGCCGAAGGCCATGCCCCACGTAGCGAACTGAGCGATAGCGCCCGCGACCATAACGCAGGAGTCAGAGCCCATGGTGAGCAGCTGCACAATGCCAAGGGTAAGCAGGACTTGGTGCATACCGGTCATAACCAGGAACTCCCAAAGCGCGGCAATGGCAACGAGGGAGATGACCGTGACGATACCGCCGGTGTTGCCGAGGCCGAACATAAAGTTACCAACCGCGTTGCCCAAGATAGAGCCAATCGGAGCCAGCGCGCACAGCGAAACGGGAATCATGACGGCCAGAGTACACACGGGCACAAACACCGTAGAGAGCATGTCGGGAATGATCTTCTTCATGAACTTCTCAACGACCATGAGTACCGGCATGGACAGAACCATGGGGAGAACGGTGCAGGAATAGTTGTTCAGCTGAGCCGGCAGCACACCATAAATCATCGTGGTCGTAGCACCCGAATCCGCCGCAGCGTTGACCAGCGTCATGAACTCGGGGGCAATGAGCACGCCGCCGAGCATCATGCCGAGCGGCTGGCTGCAGCCGAGCTGCTTTGCGGCAGCCCAACCCAGATAAACGGGAAGGAAATAATAGCCGGCGTTGTAAATCCAGTTGTAAAAGAAGTTATAGATGTCGGAATCGGCAGACCAGATACCGAGCATGCCGTCGCCGCAAAGCACGGCAATGGTACGGAACATGGCGGCGCCCATGATGATGGGGATCGTCATAACCATTGTCTTGGACAGGTAGTTGAGGGTCTTCTTGCCCGCAGTCTTGACCGTCAGCGGCTCCTTGGTGCCGCCATCGAGGTCCTCGTCAATGGAACCTTCACCCTTAACGCCCAGCGCAATGGCGGCTTCATAGACCTTCGGCACGTTCTGGCCAATGATGACCTGATACTGGCCGCCAGACCACTGTGCGCCCAGCACGCCCTTGATCTTCTTCACTTCATCGTCATTGGGAATGGACTGATCCTTGAGGTTCAGACGCAGGCGGGTCATGCAGTGCGTCGCGTTCGTCACATTGGAGGCGCCGCCGACGGCAGCGAGCACGTCCTCGGCAATCTTCTTGTTATCGACAGCCATGTCGAATCCCTTCTCTTCCAACTAAAGGCTCGTGGGGCTTCATGGCACCAAGACACACGATTCCGCTCGCGCCTGCGCAGCGCGCGATGCCCGTTGGCAAGAGATTTCATTGCATGTGATTCCCGGGTGGATCGACATGAAAAAAGCCCCGCGCACAACCGACAGAGACCCAATAATGGTCTCGACAGAATCGGTAGTGCCTCTCGGAGCTGCGCCGTGAGTAACACCCAACACACGGCGAGTATATGCGGCAGATGCGTTCGTTGCGGCTCAGATTACCGACGAACGGTAGCAAACGACCCGCGAACGGTCGCCATGACGGAAAGGAAATACCAGAGAGCCTATTTATCCGAGTGGACAGAAGCCACGCGATTCACATGCATGATCAGATAGACGAGCTCTTCTTGGGCCAATGGCTCGCCAAAGGTCTCTTGAATCAGATTGTTGACACGATGAGCGCAACGCGATGCCGCCGGATATTGCTCCACGAGCACGTCGTAGAGACCGGAGTTCTCAGTATCTATCGGTTCTTTCTTTGCCACGCGGTCGAGCAGATAGCGCACATGAGTGGCAAAGCGAGTAAAGGCAAACGACGAGCGATCGACCGTCACGCCCAACTCTTCTTGAATAATCGCGACCGTCATATCGAGCAGTCGCTCCTCGTGCTGCTCGGCAAGCACGCGTCGCCCGCTCGGCCTAACCGATGCATTAACAATCGACATGGCAATGCCCGCGGCCTCGCTTCGGGGCATACGCACCCGGAAGCTTTTCTGAATGCCCCGAACAGCCAGCTCGCCCAAGCGGTATTCGATGGGATGCAGCTGCTCCAGGTCGCGCTCGAGCGGCAACGACACCACCATGTGTTCGCGGGCGCGCTTAATAGCAAACTGAATATGGTCTGCCAATGTAATGGGAAGGTTTGGGCTCAATTCATACGAAAGCTGCCCGGTTGCGATATCTGCCAGCTGGGCGGAAAACTCCAGCACCTCGGGGTCGACCTCGTCGATAAACGCCAGGTACTTTGAATCGATGCCGTAAAAGGTGCGTGTAACAACGTCCAGATCGACCTCGTGCGGCATCTCGCCAAAACCGATGCCACGACCCAGCGCGATAAGCTGACGCCCCGCGCCGTCTTCGCAGATGGCAGCGTTGTGGTTAATGCGCTGGATAGCCTTCATGGAATCATCGCTCCTACTAAAACGCGCCGCGCAGACCATCCGCGCGGCGCGTTCATTCTACCTGCACTTGCAGCTATAGTCCAAAGAAGCCAAGGATCTGGTCGCGGCTTACGGGCTTGTAATCGTTAGCGTCGAGACCAACGTCATAGCGCAGAATCGAGCGCTCGCGATCGCGATTGCGCGCGTTGGTGCGGTCTCCCCTGCTGTGGATATGCCCGTGCAGCATGATGGCGCCGCGCGCCTTGCCATTCCAGCTGAGCATGGGGTAATGGCTCAGTACCAGCCTGTGCCCGCGAGCATAGCCGGGCGCAATCTCAAGATAGTCGCGCACCTCATCCCAAATGTGCGGCGCGTCCGGATCTCCCCAATCGCCATCATGGTTACCACGGATGAGCGTCACGTTCTGGCATTCGATGCGCTCGCGCAGGCGCACTGCCTCCGCCATGGGCAAACGATACGTAAAGTCTCCCAGGATATAGAGGCGGTCGTCCACAGCCACGCACTCATTGATGGCATCGATGACCTTGCGGTTCATCTCCTCGACCGAATCAAACGGTCGATCCATGTCGTGCAAGATATTCGTATCGCCCAGGTGCAGGTCGGCGGTAAACCACATCATCGTCTCTGTCCTCATTTCGCAACGCGTATAAGACCTGTTTAGTATACAGACGCAGCGATACGACGGTTACCCAAAGAGCCCGCCGAACAGACCTCGGCGGCGCTTGTCCTGCTTTTTCGAAGCGTCATCCTGAGCCTTCTTGCCCTGTCGCTTTTTACGATCTTGCTCCAGCTCATCGTCATCGAGCAGTAAATCCCACTCAAACGGATCATCCGTCAAATCGAACAGGTCATCGTCATCAAACACGTGCGCCTCCATTACCGATTAGAGAGCATCCACAACATAGTTGAGAAGTCTACGGGCCCGTGCGGACACAAATTCATCCTATCTGCGTCTTTCAATCGTTTGCCGCAACGCTTGCGCGACAAGGCGCTTGTGGATAAGATAGGAACACGGATGGCACCCGTTGCCGCGGGTCTTGCCAACTCCAGTACACGTTTACATCGTGAGAAGTGGCCGTCTTCGCTTATGCGGGGGCGGCTATTTCGTTCGGCCGATAAACAGGCCAAGCTCGATAGCCGCGATCAACAACGCCAATAACGAAATAACATCGCTTACGTTCATACCAAATCCCTTCTAAAGGGAGTTGGCCCATCCGTGCTCCATAGCAGTAGTCTAACGCAAAATGCGGGTAATAGGAACATCTGTTCGTATTACCCGCACCCTTTTCTAATGCACAAACATGCGCACGAACTTGTGCTTCCAGCTTGTGTAAGGGGCATAGCGGAACGGCACGTCCAGCCACGTTGCCTTGTTCACGATGCTCTTCTTGTGGCTAAACGTATCGAAGCTCTCGCGTCCATGGTACTGTCCCATACCGCTCGCCCCCATGCCGCCAAAGCCCATATGGCTCGTGGCCAAATGCATAATGGTGTCATTAACACAGCCACCACCAAAGGGCACGTAACGCACAAAGCGCTGCTGAACCTCACGGTCTTGGCTAAAGATATACAGGGCCAGCGGCGTCGGACGATCCGTAATAAACGTCTCGGCCTCGTCTAGGCTCTCAAACGACAGCACCGGCAAGATGGGGCCGAAAATCTCCTCCTGCATTACGGCGTCCTCAGGCGCCACGCCGTCCAAAATCGTCGGCTCAATCTTGAGCGACGACTCGCGCGCGGTACCTCCCAGCACAACCTTGTCGGGGTCGATCAGCCCGCGTACGCGCGCGAAATGCTTGGCGTTGACAATATGACCGTAATTCTCATTGTCGAGCGGATGCTCGCCAAACATGCGGCGGGCCTCCTCCTTGATGAGGTCCAGCAGCTCGTCGTGCACGCGCGCATCGACCAGCAGGTAGTCGGGCGCCACGCAGGTCTGCCCCACGTTGAGCCATTTACCAAAGGCGATACGGCGTGCCGCGACCTTCAAGTTAGCCGTCGCATCCACGATGCAGGGACTCTTTCCGCCCAGCTCAAGCGTCACGGGTGTGAGGTTTTTACTTGCACGCTCCATGACGAGCTTGCCGACCGGAACGCTACCGGTAAAGAAGATCTTGTCCCAGCACTCATCGAGCAACGCTTCGTTTTCGGCACGCCCGCCTTCGACGACCGTCACCAAGCGCGGATCAAATGCCTCTTCACAGATTTGCTTGAGCACCGCGCTCGATGCCGGAGCATAGGCGCTCGGCTTGATGACCACGGTATTGCCCGCGGCAAGGGCGCCGGCGAGTGGCTCGAGCGTCAGTAAAAACGGGTAGTTCCACGGAGCCATGATGAGTGTGACGCCATAGGGCACGGACTGCGTCTTGCACACACTCACGGCGTTGGCGAGGTCACACGGACGCAGGCGCGAGCGACTCCATCGAGCCACATGCGCAATCTGATAACGAATCTCGGAAAGCGAGGTGCCGATCTCGCACATATACGCCTCGTCATGCGACTTTCCCAAATCGGTCTTGAGCGCATGGGCAATATCGGCCTCGTGGGCCCGCACCGCATCGCGTAAACTCACGAGCGCACGACGTCGAGCATCGACATCAAACGTGGCGTGCGTCTTAAAATAGGTGCGCTGATCGGCAACGATGCGCGCGATTTCCTCGGTGTTCATGGGCCCTCCTAGTTCTCGTCTTCAAACATACCACCCGCAACGACCTCGTACATACGCTCGAGCTCCAAACGGTCCATCAAAAGTGGAACGGGGTATAGCGGATTGGCCTCGGCATCGGCATGGGCCGCCATTTGCGGAATATCGGAGCGGCGAATACCCGAGACATATTTGGGGATTCCCAGGGCCTCGTTCATGCGGTCAACCCAATCGATAAAGGCCTCGGCCGCCAGGCTGTCCTGCGCGGTAGCCGGCGCAATGCCCGCCATGCGAGCAAGATCGGCAAGCTTGGGGGCGGCGGCGTCACCATAAGCGCGAAGCATGTGCGGCAGGATAATCGCGTTCGCCAAACCGTGCGGAATTCCGTATCGGCCGCCCAGACTGTGCGCGATGGCATGCACATATCCGACATAGGAGCGGGTAAACGCAACGCCCGCCTTATACGCCGCCGAAAGCATATTGCGACGAGCGCGCATGTCGTCACCATGCTCATAGGCCTCGAGCAAATTGTCATGGATGAGCTGCACCGCCTGTCGCGCCATCTTGCGCGTATAGGGCGTAGTGCTTCGCCCGATAAAGGCCTCGACGGCATGCGTCAGGGCATCCATACCCGTCTGTCCCGTAATGGAGGCGGGCAGGCCGCGCGTAAACTCGGGGTCGTGCACCGCAAAGCGCGGGATAAGCACAAAGTCGTTAATGGGGTACTTGTAGTGCGTCTCGTCATCGGTAATTACCGCCGCGAGCGTGACTTCGCTTCCCGTGCCTGCCGTGGTGGGAACGGCGATGAGAAGCGGCAGGCGACGATGAATCCGCAGCAGGCCGCGCATCTTGTTGATGGGCTTGTATGGCTGCGCAATGCGCGCCCCCA
Source organism: uncultured Collinsella sp. (assembly GCA_900552705.1). Lineage (GTDB taxonomy): Bacteria > Actinomycetota > Coriobacteriia > Coriobacteriales > Coriobacteriaceae > Collinsella. The sequence goes on from USAX01000043.1 coordinate 8,128, forward strand.
CACCCTTGGCGCAGTCCATGGCCGAACCGCCACCAAAGCCGATAATGGCCTGGCAGGCGCTCGCGCGATACAGGGACGCCGCTTCCTCCACGTTTGAGACCGTGGGGTTCGCACGTGTTTCGGCATAGACCGCAACGCCAATTCCCTTGGACGCGAGCGCTGTCTCGAGCGGTGCCGTGAGCCCCAGACGGGCAATGCCGGGATCCGTCACGATAAGGACCTTCTGGATCGAGCGCTTTTGAAGCACCGCGGGCACATCCTCGGCATGCTCTAAAATGCGCGGCTCGGTATAGGGCAGGATTGGCAATGCAATGCGAAAAACCGTCTGATATGTTCGACACCAGGCACGACGGGCTAGATGCATAAAGGAAACTCCTTCATTTGTTGATAGGTCAACATTTGCTCGACCGATTGTACTCATCGGAGGTCGCACGAGGTCTAGCAATCGTTAATCAATCAACATCTTCACATGCCCAAAATTGTTTTATTAAAAATCATTCCTAATAGGCTTCACATTCGGTCGCATTTATGGATAATAGAACTCGTCAAGACGCACGTCCGGAGAGGGCCCTTACGGGACCGGACGAGCGCGCCATCGCCATCGATCGAAAGGATCGAATTATGAAGTTTGTTTGCCCCGTTTGCGGTTATGTGGAAGAGTTCGACGGCGACCAGCTGCCCGAGGATTTCAAGTGCCCCCAGTGCGGCGTTCCCGGCTCTCGCTTCCTGAAGCAGGAGGAGGGTCAGCTCGAGTGGGCTGCCGAGCACGTCGTGGGCGTCGCCAAGATGGAGGGCGTCTCCGAGGACATCGTTGCTGACCTGCGCGCCAACTTTGAGGGCGAGTGCTCTGAGGTCGGTATGTACCTGGCCATGGCTCGCGTCGCTCATCGCGAGGGCTATCCCGAGATCGGCCTGTACTGGGAGAAGGCTGCCCACGAGGAGGCCGAGCACGCCGCCAAGTTCGCCGAGCTCCTGGGCGAGGTCGTGACCGACTCCACCAAGAAGAACCTCGAGATGCGCGTTGAGGCCGAGAACGGCGCCACCGCCGGCAAGACCGATCTCGCCAAGCGCGCCAAGGCCGCTGGTCTCGATGCCATCCACGACACCGTGCACGAGATGGCTCGCGACGAGGCTCGCCACGGCAAGGCTTTCGCCGGCCTGCTAAAGCGCTACTTCGGCTAAGCCAAACGCCTGAGAGACATTCTCTAGCTTTATAAGGCCCGGACCGCATGGTTCGGGCCTTTTTCGTGTCTTGCAAACCAGTTAACGTCCCAAAAATAGGACCACCTTTGACATCGGCTTCGCGTCAAAAACTAAGTGAGTGGCCTTTTGGGAACTTGTCGAGCAGACCACCCGTATTGCTTTATAAAACCGCAGGTAGATAGCTTGCCGCAAAACAATCTGGTCGCCATCACGCTAAAAGTCTACTCACTTAGATTTGCAACCGTCCATGATCGGGCCTTTTTGTGTCTAACGGGCATCTTTTTGTCGATTTCTCCCAGTTTTGACCAGTCAACGAATAGCTCAGACCGAAGTAATGCCTCGGCCCCTTGCTCCTCCAAGCTTTTATCGCGATATTCAACATCGAGCAACCTGCATACGGCCTTAACAATCGCATGGAATCTATCATCATCGGATATCTGTCCGTGTGTCAGGAGAAATACATCGTAGCCCATGGCCTGAAGCGCCGTCATGCGGTCGGCGTCACGCAAACCATCCCCGGCTCGCCCGTGTGAGCCCTTTCCTTGGCATTCAATGGCCACCTGTCGCTCTCCGTCCGGCGAAGAAAGAAGTAGGTCGATATATACACGGGACTTGCCTACAATCGCCCGAGCACTTGCGCTTAGCGCCACTTCGACATTGAGCTCTATGCCGCAAAAACCTTCGCCTCCCAATGATCGTGGCAACCCAAGCAACAAATACGTCTCAACCTCAAAAGGCGATGCGGCACCCAGTGGAACGAGATGCGATACCGCGACAAATCGCTTGCCGTAACGCATCCCACAAACATCTGAACAAAAACGGTCAAGATCTCCGTCCAAAACCAAAGCGTCGCGCCGCCACAAATTTGAGGCGGCACCGTCCTCGGACGGGCAACGTGCCCAACCAAAGGTTGCCGGAATCGCGCCCGACTCAATTGCACGCGAAAGCTCTGCCTCGAGTGCTGCTGGCAAGGCACAAACCGTAAACAAGCCGCACATCTCCGCCAATACCAAAAGCAGCTGGAGATCCGTCAGATGCCGCGACATGATGAATGCCGTCAGCAAAGGAGATGTGACCAAAAACCCATGTTCCGTTTCCAGCACGGATTCCCTGGGAAGCTCACCAAGGAACAGCCGTTGCCTAACGCTGGCAGGACAAGTCCGCTTATTTCTCGTCCCAACCAATGTATGCAACGGCAAGCCGAGCGCAACCGCAGCCGTCGGGTTACGGGCGAGGCCATATCGCTGCCGGTCTTCTTCCGGTCGTGGAAGTGGCGGACACAAAGCGAGGGCTTGAGGAGGCAAACGCCAGTACCTAAAAGCCGATATGTCACAAAGTAGATCCTTCATAGGCACAGGAAAACACGGATTTCAACCCGGGTACTCCCGCATTGGCGCAAACGTACCGAAAAGGGCGCCGAACGGACTGTTAAGTTTTCAACAGCCTTCCCCAACTGGCCAAAAGCTTGCCAAGAACTGGACGGAGTCCTGTTGAAAACCCGCTATTTCTCTCATGCGGAAGCTTTGCACAGCAAGTGAGTAGGCTTTTTGGAAACTCCCGAGCAGGCAGGCCATCTTGTCTTGCAAAGCCGCAGGTAGACGACTTGCTGCAAAACGGTCTGGTCGGCATAACGCCAAAAGTCTACTCACTTAGGCTAGAGGGCACCCCCATTAGCTGTGATTCCAGGGTGTTTAGCGCATTTGGACTCAAATCGTCATACTGGACAAGGATTCGAGCCAAGTTTTTAGGGACAGATGCGCCATCGGCACACCAAAAGCAGTCACCGATATCGATATAAGGGATATTCGAGCGCATAAGTGCCCGCGTAAAAGAGCTTCCGCCCGCGCCACGCTCCGCAACCACGATGCAGTAAAGGCCCGCGTCTGCATGCTCGATCGAGACCTCTCCTGCCGGAAATACCTTCCGCACAAGCGCCATCAGGCCATCACGCGCCTCGCGAGCACGAACGCGCACGCGGTTCACATGTCGCTCGTAATCACCCGATTCCAGCAAACGCGCCAAAGCGACCTGGTCAACAGAGCTCACCGACGAGGCGTAGAAACCAAGGTTGCGCCTAAACCGCTCCATTAACTCATCGGGCAACACCATGTACGCCAAACGCAACGCCGATGAAAGGCTCTTCGAAAACGTGTTGGTGTAGATAACCGACTGGGCGGCATCGATCGACGCGAGCGCGGGAATCGGCTTCCCGGCAAGGCGAAACTCACAATCAAAGTCATCTTCGATGAGATACCGACCTGGTCGCTCGGCGGCCCAGCTCAGCAGCGCATAGCGACGTGCAACGCTCGTCACAAGGCCGGTCGGATACTGATGGGACGGCATCAGGTGAAGAACATCGGTCCCAGTTTTCTGCAGAGCGCTCAGGTCCACGCCGTCGTCATCCAACGGGATATGTCGAACTTCGCAACCCATAGCCTGGTAGATGCGCGTCAGCCGCAAATAGCCCGGATTCTCAACGGCATATACCTTGTCGGCTCCAAGCAGCTGAACCAACATGGTATCGAGCAGCTGGGCGCCCGCACCGATAACAATGTTGTCGGGATCGACATTCATGCCCCTTGTCCCGCGTAAATGGTGAGCAATTGCGCGTCGTAGCCGAGCGGTGCCCTGTGCCGGCGCAGTCGAAAAGATTTCGCGTTCGTCTTCGGATGCCAGCGTCGCCCGCAGTGCGCTTTGCCAAAGCCGCGCCGCCTCCAAAGTGGAAGGAGAAAGCGCATCGAATCGCTCGACCTGTCCGTTGACATCACGCGCACTGGGGCCCACAGAGACGGCATCTCGGTCGATGCCCTCCGCAGCCAAAGCCAAGACCGGTGCATCCGGAAGCTCGCAAGCGTAGTAGCCACGACGCGGCATTGAGCAAATATAGCCCTCGGCAAGTAGCTGGCTATATGCGTTCTCGATGGTAATGACACTGATTCCCAGATGACTGGCAAAGGCGCGCTTAGACGGCAGATGCTCCCCCGCCGCAATGCGTCCAGCAACGATATCATCTCGAATTTGCTGGTAAACATACTCATAGAGCGATGCTTCGCCGCGATTTTCCAAATTGTAGTCAAGCATGGGCATCACCTGACCTTATCGAATCATTCAATCTGGCATTAGTCTGACCTTGTTATTATCTCGAAAACTGAGTATTTCGCCATACCCAGCTCCCCGATAGGATGTTCCGTCAAGCAATGTACATGCCAACCAAGGGAGCAACCATGGCAGAACAGACCAGCAAGGCCGATCGCGTCAAACTCAATCGCGAGCTCGCGCAGATGCTCAAGGGCGGCGTCATCATGGACGTCACCACGCCCGAGCAGGCACGCATCGCCGAGGAGGCAGGCGCCTGCGCCGTCATGGCTCTCGAGCGCATCCCGGCCGACATCCGCGCCGCCGGCGGCGTGTCGCGCATGAGCGACCCCAAGATGATCAAGGGCATCCAGGAGGCCGTCTCCATCCCCGTCATGGCCAAGTGCCGCATCGGTCACATCGTCGAGGCGCAGATCCTGCAGGCCATCGAGATCGACTACATCGATGAGTCCGAGGTTCTCTCCCCCGCCGACGATGTCTACCACATCGACAAGACCCAGTTTGACGTCCCGTTTGTCTGCGGTGCCCGTGACCTGGGCGAGGCGCTGCGCCGCGTCGCCGAGGGCGCCACGATGATCCGCACCAAGGGCGAGCCGGGCACGGGCGACGTGATCCAGGCCGTTCGCCATATGCGCAAGATCCAAAAGCAGATCCGCGACGTTGTTGCCCTGCGTGACGACGAGCTCTTTGAGGCAGCCAAGCAACTGCAGGTGCCGGTCGAGCTGGTCCGCGAGGTCCATGCCACGGGCAAGCTTCCCGTCGTGAACTTTGCTGCCGGCGGTGTGGCGACCCCCGCCGACGCCGCGCTGATGATGCAGCTGGGCGCCGAAGG
>USAX01000044.1 GCA_900552705.1 uncultured Collinsella sp.
GGATCTCGCGCACGCAGTCGAGCGTCTCCTGGATCGCCTCGGTGACCTTGACCTTCTCGGCGCGCACGCGGTCGAACACCGGGGTCATGGGGCCGCGCGTCAGATACAGCACGGCAAAGGCCACGGGAACGCTCCAAAACGCCGCGATCGCCAGCTGCCAGCAAAAGAACAGCGACGCCACGAACACAATGGCGCTTGCGATGATGGCACCCCAAAGCTCTCCCAGCACGTGGCTGTAGGCGTGCTCCATAGTCTGAACGTCGCCCATGATGGTTTCGGTTAGATCGGCCAGATCACGACGGCCAAAAAACGACAGCGGCAGTTTGCGCAAGCGCTCGGCAATCCCCATGCGCTGCTTGCCGCACTCCTCGTAAAAGATGCAGTAGATGTAGTAATACTGCTGCCAGTTAGAGGCAAAGAGCAACACGAAAAAGACCAGGAGGCCGCCCACGATCGGCAGGGCATCCGGCAGGTCGGCACCGGTGGCGAGATGTTCGACAAAACCGGCCATGACCGGGAACAATAAGCCCATGCCGGTCATGGTAATGAGATTGGTGAGTGCGGTCCAGAAAATGCCGCGTTTTACGCCGGCGACGCCTTTATCGGATAGGAAGTACTTCTTTTGGAATGAGGCGAACATTTAGGCCTCGCCTCCCTTCGTGACGGCGGCATCCGCGGCAGCAGTGATCTTCCAGCTCGCGGCCTGTTCGTATTCGGCCCACATCTTGGCGTATAGACCGTTTTGGGACAGCAACTCGGCATGGGTACCCGACTCCTGCACGCTGCCCTGGTTGAGCACCACGATTTGGTCTGCGCCCACTACAGTCGAGAGTCGGTGCGCAATCATAATGACCGTGCGACCCGCTGCCAGCTTGCTAAAGGCGCGCTGGATGAGCGCCTCGTTCTCGGGATCGGCAAATGCTGTGGCCTCATCGAGCACCACGATAGGCGCGTCTTTAAGGATCGCGCGGGCAAGTGCCACGCGCTGGACCTCGCCGCCCGAAAGATATGCTCCGCCGGCACCGAGCATGGTATTGATGCCCTGTGGAAACTTGGCCACAATGTCGTCGCACTGAGCTGCGGAGAGGGCCGCGCGCACTTCGTCGTCAGTGGCCCCAGGCTTGGAGGCGCGCACGTTATCGGCAAGTGTTTGGCGGAACAGCTGGTTGGTCTGAAACACAAAGGCGACCTGGTCCATGAGCTCGTGCGGATCCATGTCGCGAACGTCTACGCCGCCCACGAGCACACGACCCGAGGAAACATCCCAAAAACGCGGGATCAGGCTTGCGCAGGTCGACTTACCGCCGCCCGAGGGACCAACCAACGCAAGGGTGCTGCCTGCGGGAATGCTAAAGCTCACATGATCGACGGCAGGCGCTTCGGCACCCTCGTAGGTAAAGCTCACGTCCTCAAAGCGCACATCGCTGCCAGCAGGGTGCTTGGGCTGGGCAGGCACGGAGAGCCGCTTGGAATCCATAACGCTTCGGATGCGAGCCAGCGAATCCGCACTCATCTGAGACGCCTCGCCCACAAACATAAGCTTGGTCATGGCCGTCGGCACCACGGCCGAAAAGATTGCGTAAAACGTAAAGTTGACCATAAAGTGCGCGAAGTCCGTCTCGCCCGGTGCCAACAGTAGCGCCACGGGCAAAAGGAATGCCACAAGGCCGTTGAGCGCGGTAAGGTTGAGCACCTGCGGACCTCGGCAAAACGTACCCGCATAGTTTTGCGCCATGTCGGCGTATTCGGCGATCGCATCGTGGAAAGCCTTAAAGGAGTAGACCGTCTGCTGGAATACCTTGACCACGGGGATGCCGCGTACGTATTCGGTGCCAGTCTTGTTCATCTTGACCAGCGCGCCCATGTAGGCCTTCATAAATTCAGCGCCCTTGCCGCTCATCATGGTGGCCATGGCGCAAAACGAAACGACGACCGAGATAAGGCATGCCGCGCCCAAGCGCCAATCGAGGGCGAAAAGCAGCACGAGCAGACCTGCGACCATGGCGGTGGCGCCGGCGATATCGGGCAGCATGTGCGCGAGCAGTGTCTCGGTTGAGGCGGCGCATCCGTCTACGATACGGCGCAGCTCACCGGTGGCGTGCGTGTCAAAGTATCCGAGCGGCAGCTTAAGCAGATGCTCGCTCGTAGCCTTGCGGATATTGGACGTGCAGCGAAACGCGGACAGGTGCGTGCACATGAGTCCCACGAAATAAACCACAATGCTCGCCAGGGCAAAGCCCACAGCCCACCAGCCATACGTCGCGATGCCGCAGGCTTCGCTCCAGTTAGGTGCCACGGCGATCAGATCGCGCGCGACAAGCCAAATGCACACGAACGGGCCAAAGCTCAGCAGCTGCGAGAGCGCCGAGAGGGCCATGCCCAAATACGTTAGGAATTTACGGTCACCGGCATATGCAAGTAGCTCGCCGATGCCGCCGCCTTCCTTTTTTGATCCCTTTGCCATGAGATTCCTTTCTAACGGCTTGAGAGTTAACCGTAAGAAACTTATCATGGGCGTGTTAGCCGAGGCACACAATTGGGCCAGGCGTGGACGTTTCCGCAAAGGAAGGGGACGCTTTTGAAAATGCGGCGGGCGGCAACCGATATAACCGAGCTCTACGCACCGCAGTTTGAGCAGTTTGGCTTGGAGTTCTCCGGCAAGGGCGCCGTCTTTACCGGTGAGGTGGCAAACGATCGGGCGCACGGACGCGCATGGATCATGCCCCTCTCCCCCACCTGCATCGTCATGGAGCATTTCATTACCCCGACGCACAACATGCACCTAGCCGAATACACGCCCGAACCGTACGCGTGCGTGAGCGAAGTCAGCGCGCCCACGCTCAGGTGCATGCCCGAAGCCGGCATAACGCCTGCGAACCTCAAGCCGCTGCATGGGCCGTGGCCGAACAGCGCGATCTGCAGCTTTGTCCAAGACAGCTGCGGCGAGGAGCTAAGCCCGCTATTTGCAGGGCAGCTCTACCACTCGCGCTCGGTCCTCTTTTTGCCCGGTTATTTTGACGAACTGGAGCACCGCTATCCCACCGAGTTCGCGGGAATCTTCGAGGCGTTTGCCGAGCCATGGCACGAGGAGGCGACGTCTGCCATCTGCCACACGCTGCGTCGGATTAACGAGGAACGCGCCCGCACCGTAGGCGGACACGTCTATATGCAAGGCATCGTGGAGACCATGGTCGCGGAGCTCGCCTGTTCGCGCGCGGCCCACAAGCAGGCGCAGCAGGCGGCAGACACACGCGCCAGCGTGACCATTGCCGAGGAAGCAACGGTAATGATTGAGCGCGCGCTCGACAAAGGCAGGCGTGTGGGTATCAACGAGGTGGCCGAGAGGCTCTACACAAGCCGCTCCAAGCTATGCGCCACCTTTAAAGCCCAAACTGGCGAGTCCCTGGGCGTCTACATTCGCAGACGCCGCATGGAGCGAGCACAGGACCTTTTGGCCGATAGCTCGCTCACGATAGCGCAGGTAGCAGAGCGGCTCGATTATCCCCAACAGGCCGCCTTCGCCCAAGCCTTCAAACAATACACCGGCACCACCCCCACCGCCTGGCGCTCCCAACATATATAAAGAATGAAGGCGCCAACGGCGCCCTCATTCACCAAATTCAATCCAGCCCACCTGACCCGAACGGCCGAGTCGTTGCAGAACCCGGGAGCCCCGGCAGGGCGGGTGCTTGCTCAAAATGAGTTCCGCACGCAAAGAAGGCCACTAAATGTGGCCTTCGTCTTGCGCAGGACTGTTTGAAATTTTGAGGAAGCACCCGCCCTGCCGGGGCTCCCGGGTTCCCGCTTACGAGAGCAACGTTCTCAGCAACTCGTTGAAGAGCTTCGGGTTGCCCTTTCCGCGGCTCGCCTTCATGCACTGGCCCACCAAAAAGCCGATAACCTTCTGGTTGCCGTCACGATACTGCTGCGCCTGCTCGGCACAGTTTGCCAGCACCTCGTCCACGATCGGCTGCAGCGCGCCGGCATCGCTCACCTGACGCATGCCGCGCTCGTCGACGATCTTGTTGGGATCGTCGCCGGTCTGGGCCATGGCCTCAAAGACCTCGTGTGCCTGGTTGGAGCTGATGGCATCGGTCGCCAGCAGCTTGGCCAGCGCTGCCACCTGAGCCGGCGCGATACCGGACTCGGCCAGCGACACACCCGCGCCCTTAAGGTAGGCGATCATCTCGTTGACCAGCAGGTTTGCGACCGTCTGGGCCTCCTTGCCAGCCATACCGGCAGCGGCGGCCTCAAAGAAGTCGGCAAACTCCGGGTCGCCGGCAATCTGCTCGGCGTCGGCCGCCTTAATGCCAAAGTCGGCCTCAAAACGGTCGCACTTGGCATCGGGCAGCTCGGGAATCTCGCCACGGCAGCGATCGATAAACTCGTCGTCCAGATCGAACGGCGCCAGGTCGGGATCGGGGAACAGGCGGTAGTCGTCGGCCGTCTCCTTGACGCGCATGACCACGGTTCGCTTGCGGCTGGGCTCCCAGTGGCGGGTCTCCTGATAGATGATGCTGCCCTCCTCGAGCACCTCGGCCTGGCGGCAGATCTCGTAGGCAAGGCCATCGTGCAGGCTCTTGAACGAGTTGAGGTTCTTGAGCTCGGTCTTGGTGCCCAACTTGGTCTCGCCGCGGCGACGCAGCGACACGTTGCCGTCGCAGCGCATGGAGCCCTTCTCCATGGAGCAGTCGGAAATGCCCAGCGTCACAAAGATGCGACGGAGCTTCTCCATAAACAGGCGAGCCTCCTCGGGCGTGCGCAGATCGGGCTCAGTCACGAGCTCAATCAAAGGCGTGCCGCAGCGGTTGTAGTCGACGAGCGACTCGGCAGCGGCGGTAATTCGGCCCTCGGCGCCACCCACGTGGACCATCTTGGCGGCGTCCTCCTCCATGTGGATGCGCAGGATGCGGATGGGCACCGTGTAGGAACCGTCCTCGCGACGCTCGGGCATCTGCAGGTTGGACGCGTCGTAGCTGGCCAGATGGCCGGCGCGCTGGTTGCCCTCGCGCATGGTCGACGTCATGGACGTGGACAGGCCCTCGGCGTTGGCCGAGGCGCTCGCCAGGCTCTGGGCCTCGGCCTCACCAAACGCGCAGTCGGGGCGCTCGGCGGCACCGCGACCGGTCACGTCCAGGTCCAGATGACCGTACATGGCAAAGGCAACCGGACCCTGCGTGGTCTGGAAGTTCTTGGCCATGTCGGGATAGAAGTAGTGCTTGCGGTAGAACATCGAGTGGCGCTGGATCTCGCAGTTGGTGGCAAGACCGGCCTTGACGATGCTCTCGATGGCGCGCTTGTTGGGCACCGGCAGGGCGCCGGGCAGGCCCAGGCACACCGGGCACACGTTGGCGTTGGGCTCGTCATCGTGGCTGAGCTTGCAGTTGCAGAACATCTTGGTATCGAGTGCGGTGAGCTCGGTATGGATCTCCAGGCCGATCACGGCCTCCCAATCCTGCAGGACCTCGGAAAGCTCCTTCATTACAGCTCGCCTCCCTTCCCGGCAAAATCGGGCGCGACGGAAAGCGCGGGCGCACCCGTGGCGGCGTCGGCAAAGCCGCGCTCCAGGGCGCGGGCAAACGTGAGCAGCTGACGGTCCTTAAAGGCCGGACCCACCAGCTGGGCAGAAACGGGCAGCTTGCTGTCCTCGCCCAGACCCAGCGGCACCGAGATGCCACCGTTGCCGCAAATGTTGAGCGAGATGGTGTACAGGTCGGAGAGGTACATCTGCGTGGGGTCGCTGATCTCGCCAAACTTAAAGGCCGTGCGCGGCGAGGCGGGCATGAGGATGGTGTCCACCTTGGCATACGCGGCGTCGTAGTCCTGAGTGATGAGCGTGCGGGCCTTTTGCGCGGCGTAGTAGTACTTGTCGTACACGCCCGAGCTCAGCAGGTAGGCGCCGAGCATCTGACGGCGCTTGGCCTCGGCGCCAAAGCCGTGAGCGCGCGACAGCGAGCTCTGGTCGGACAGGTTGGCGCAGCCCTCCTCCTGATAGCCGTAGCGAATGCCATCGAAGCGGGCCAGGTTGGAGAACGCCTCGGCCGGACCGATGACGTAGTAGGCGGCGATAGCGGCGTCCAGGTGCGGCAGGTCGACCTCAACCAGCTCGGCACCCTGGTTCTGCAGCTCCTGGGCGGCGCGCTGAACAGCAGCCTTGACCTCGGGCGTCAGGCCCTCGGCCTCCATAAACGCGGGGATGATGCCCACGCGCCTACCCTCGATGCTGTCGTTGAGATGCTCGGTAAAGTCGACGGCGCAATCCTGGCTGGTGCAGTCGTACGGATCGTGGCCCGCGCCGGTAAGCGCGTTCATGGCCAGCGCGACATCCTCGACCGTACGGCCAAAGGGGCCCACCTGGTCGAGCGACGAGCCAAAGGCGACTACGCCGTAACGGCTCACGGCGCCATACGTGGGCTTAAAGCCCACCACGCCGCACAGCGACGCCGGCTGGCGAATGGAGCCGCCGGTGTCCGAGCCCAGCGAGAGCGCGACTTCACCCGCGGCGACGGCTGCAGCGGAGCCGCCCGAGGAGCCGCCAGGCACGCGCTCGGTATCCCAGGGGTTGTTAGTGCGGTGGAACGCCGAACTCTCGGTGGAGCTGCCAAAGGCAAACTCATCCATGTTGGCCTTGCCCATGGGCAGGCAGCCGGCATCAAGCATGCGCTGGACGCAGGTGGCGGTGTAGACGCTCTGGTAGTCCTCGAGCATGCGGGAAGCGCAGGTGGTGCGCGTGCCCACGAGGTTCATGTTGTCCTTGATGGCCAGCGGCACGCCCGCGAGCGGGGGCAGCGGCTTGCCTGCGGCACGATCGGCATCCACGCGTGCAGCGGCCTCGAGCGCAAGCTCGGGCGCCACCTGCAGGAATGCCTGGACCCCGCCCTCACGCGCCTCGATGGCGGCAAGGGAGGCCTGGGCCACCTCGGTAGCGGTAAAGTCACCGGCGGCAACGCCCGCGGCAATCTGGGCGGCGGTAAGGGAATCGAAGCTTAGCGCCATTACTCGCTCTCCCCCTCTCCCAAAATGGACGGCACGCGGAAGTAGCGATCGCGCGCGCTGCCGGCGTTTTCGAGCGCGACGTCGAGCGGCAGATCGCGCTCGGGCTCGCGCAGGTCATCGCCCATCACGTTGGACAGGCTTCCGATAGGATGGAACGTAGGCTCCACGTCGGGCAAGTCATATTGCAAGACGGGCTCGAGCATCTGGACGGCGTCGTTCATGTAGGACGTCATCTGGGTGAGCTCGTCATCGGTCAGTGCGATCTTTGCGTACTCGGCGATGCCGCGCACGTCTTTCTCGCTGAGTGCCATAGGCGCTCCCTTCCGCATAACAGATAAACCGCTCTAGTATACAAGGCAACGCCGCTTGGAGCAGGTGCTTTACCCAAATGCAGCGAAAACGTAACGAGGGAGGCGGGCTGGCAGGCGGCAGGCTGGCGGTTCCGCAGCGAAACCTCGCCGTCCGTAGCGAAAACCGTCTCGCCCGCAACGAAGACCATCACAACATTCGACGTTTTTCGCCAAAATCGCGATTTTCATCGAATGTTGTGATGGTTTGGAAGTTCCGACCACCACAAAGGTGCCTGTCCCCATTGTGGTGGTTCTGAAGAATGTCTTATGCCGAGGCCTTGGCCTTGCGGCGCTTGCGGACCGCGTGGATCACGATGTCCAGCAGCAACAGCACAATGGCCACGACCACGATGAGCACGGCAAACTCGCGCTTGCCCCAGTGACGGCCGGCCAGCGACTTTTGCTCGTCGACGTCCTTTTTGCTGTACTTGGTGCGCACGCAGTGCACCAGCAGGCGATGGTCGTTCACGCCATAGGGCGTGCAGGTGACGAGCGTCACCTTGTCGGCGCCGGGCTCGATGGTCAGCGACTCCATCTCCTCGGGCAGCACCACCTCGGAGTCCACCATCTTGTAGGCGAGCGTCTTGTTCATGGTGTGCAGCAGCACCAGATCGCCGGGCTCCAGCGAGTGGATGTCGTCGAACATGCTCAGGTTGCGCATACCCGAGTGCGCGGTGAGCACGCAATGCGTCGAGGTGCCGCCCACCGGCAGGCTCGTGCCCTCCAGGTGGCCGACGCCCGCCATGAGGACTTCCTCGCTCGTGCCGTGGTAAATGGGCATGCTCACGTCGATGGAGGGGATCTCGACCCAGCTCATCATGGGGTCGCGGTCAAAGATGAGCTGCTGGGCGTAGGGCTCGATCTGGTCGGCGGGGAGCTCGGTGGCCTCGCCCGCCAGCCGCTCGTTAAAGGAGCGAGCCTGGAGCAGGATGCGCTCGCGCTCCTCGACAGACAGCGCGTCCACGGTGCTGGACACCGTGCTGATCTGGTTGAACACGCCCGAGGCCTCGAGCCGGTCCAAAATCCACGGCCAGGTCATAAGGCCCACGCCAATAAGGATGATAACGATGGTGATGAGCCGATCGGCCCAGCGCGGCAGCCGTTTGCGACGGCGCTTGGGCTTTGGTTGAGGTTTGGGCTGAGGGCTTGAGCCACCGTTGGCCGCGGCGTTATTGCTCTTCATATGTTTGGCGCCCTGCACCATCGCCGGTCACTCCTTTACAGCTCAGGTTGTCTAAACAAATAATAGCCGATTCGCGAGCTCGTACGCCGGGCAACGCAGCTAGACTGCACCGTCCGGGCCACGTAACCCCACTCAACCAATCAAGCCATATGTTGCTTTCATCGTCTCGAGCAACTGCACCATCGTTACGCCCGCAACCCCGATCTGTTTCAGATTGACGTCGCCTACCTCACAATCTTTGACAAACGCAAGCATATCGTCCTTCAGTTCTCCGCCCAGGTCGACACCTTCCGACTCGCCGAGCAGCTGAGCAAGCCTCAGCGCATCGCGTTTATGCTTTTTTACCTTCTTCGAATCAACGTTCTCCCCCGCTTCCCTTCTGGCTTTTAGGTCGAGATACGCCTTAGCTTTGAACGGGACAATGTATTCCGTACCCAGGACCGAAACGCCGTCTACGGTCCGAATTCCCTGAAGGAATAAGCTGTAGTAAGCATCATCCAACAAAATTGCCGAAAGACTGCTTATGTTTTCATCAACGTGAATTGGCGCCACATCAATCCCCTCACGACCCTTTAGAAAGTCGGGGCACTTCGCGAAGAGTTCGATCATATGGGGGTAACCCGGCCTCTTAGGCTCTGTAAACCGATAAAAACATGAGCCGTTGCCTTCGCCCCAGCCGCAGCGGTAGCCGCCATCACGCACCAAAGTCCATATAGCTTCTGCCGTCTGAGGCAACCGGTCATCGGCGACAATTACCACATCAAAATCGTGAGTCATCCTAAACGGAAGTCCCGCCTCCGCGAGCAAAATGTCGCATGCCGTGCCGCCGATAAGAGCATACGATCCTGCAGCTTCTTGCATATGCTGCTGAAATTCTTGGAGGCCTTCTACAGCGCTTCTTGCCATGGATATTCCTTTCCAAACATGCGATCGACTTCGAGCTGAATTCGCTCATCGTCGATTGCCGCCAAAGATAGCGCAAGCGAAATGTCGTCGACACGGGAGGAGCCGGCAAACACGGGCGCATAGCGCCACACTTGGATCATCGCCGTTTCGTTATCCGGCAACTCCCCATCTGCGACTTCGAGGTCGCTCAGTTGACGCCATGCACTTCTTAAGACGGCCTTTTGTTCCATGCCCGGCGCAGCGAGCATCGAACGCGCAGCGAGCGCCGTCTCCCCGGCGTCAACAAGATAGTCGATCTGCGGCGTCTTCCTTGCAAAAAAGACCTTCGAAACAGGCGAGGAGAGCTCTGCCATGTGCTCGCTGAGCAAAAGATCAACGGCAACAGGGAACACGACGACACGTCGCTCGCAACGCTCGCGCCTCGCGAGCCCCCTGTCAACAAGCTCAGTTATGGCCTCACTCGCGCGGCTTGCCGAGATCCCAAGCGCACGACAAAGGTCATAGGGACGATATGGCTCCTGGACTGCTCCCCAGATTGCGGCAGCCTGCGCGTTGGGTGACATCTTGGTCGCGTGATTGCGAAACCGGACACTGCCCCTCTCCGTGCAGGCCGTGCCCATAAATGGAAGAAAAGCCTGTCTGCCGGGGCAAACAAACGGAATCCCTTGTGCGACCAATGCTTTGCGCTGACGTGCATCGGCATCAGGAAACGAAACGACAACAGGAGTCTCCGCGCGCAAGGCTAGCTGGCTATAGACTCTCTTAGCCTCGGGAAGCCCGACGCCAGTAGGCAAGCTTGCAAGCAAAAACGAAAAACCGTTTGCGTCAACAGCGCGGACCTCAATCGCCCGCAGATGCAGCGGCAAGCATGCGGATCCAGGCCAAGTTTTGGTCTTGGCGGAAAGGCCTAGTGCTTCTTGTAAGTAGATTAGTGCTTCGTTCATTTCCATTGTTTTCGTTCGATTCCAGTTTGTATTGGAATTATACATAATTTTCGGAATTAACGAGATTCCTTTCGTGCCTAAGCCCGCATTTGTGTTTTCAAAATGTCCCGGATCGGCTGGGCGATTCGGAATACAATAGCTACAGGAAACGACGCACCCCGCGTAAGTGATCGAAAGCGCGGGCGACCAGTTTCCGGTGTTGTTAAATGCCCGGGCCTCTAACCCCGGGCATTCTTATTTGCGCTTGTTGCGGCGCAAATGCCGTCCACCGTCCGCACCGCGCGTGCGCCTACGGACCTTAAACCGAACTTCATACGAGTCAAGAAACGCGATGACGAACGAGCCCACCGCCGCGAGGGCGGCGAGCGCGTTAAGGAATTTCAGCATTTGGGGACCTCCGATCGAGTCGTCGGCCGCCCGCGCACGGGATGCGTCGCAAAGCCATTTTACTGCGAGTGTATGCACCAACAGCTGGTAAACGCAATAATTGCAAACATCTGTTCGATAGTCATACGCTCGATCCATCGGGCAATGGAGCTTGGCTGCTATATCCAAAAAACGGGGCAAACTCCAGCGCGGAGTCTGCCCCGAAAAGAGAATGGCAAAGCAAGAACGTGGATGGACGAGAAAAGTGTCCGCAAGTCTCACGGCCATCACATCCCACCCGCCAAAGGGATGGGTGAGTGAGCGTTACTCCTGCTCGGACTCCTCAGCCTGCTTACGACTGCGGATGAGGTGAGCCACGCCGATGCACAGCACCGCGCCACCAGCGATCCAAGTGAACGTCACGCCGTTAAGGCCGGTGAGCGGGAGGCCGGAACCCTGCTTGTTTTTGACGATCAAGGCAGCAGTACCGTTGTCCGTGTTAGTCGTGTCAACCTCGACCAAATTGGAACCCCTGGTGCTCGTCTCGACCGTAATCTTGTTTTCTCCCTCTCCCTCTGCTTGGTTGAATCCAATGGCTTTGATGGTGAAGGTGAACTCGGGGATGGTGTTATAGCGGGCGAGCGTATGGGTCTCCTTGACGGTGTAGGTGCCGGCATCGAGGCCCTTGACGTTAATCTCGCCGGAGTCGGTGGTCGTGAACTCATAAGCCTCAGTACCGAGGGAGCCATTCTCCTGGACATACATGTCCTTGGATGCAATATCGTCGGGATCAGTGGCACGGATGGTGAACTTTACGCCCTTAAGTATCTTATTCTCATCCGTCGCGTCCTTCTTGACGAGCTTGAGCGCATAGGTGTAGTCGCGCACGGTGTCGGGCACAGACTCACCCCGGGAATCGTGGCCAGGGTTGTTGGAGTAGATGAGCTTGACGGTGTTGGAGTTGCCCGTGCCACCGACAACGACATGCTGGGACTTATTCGGGTCGAGCTTGGCGCTGTACGTGACAATGACCCTTGTATGCTCGCCGACAGTGACGCCGACCGCCGTGGCGGCAGCCTTAAGATCGTCAAACTTTACGCTCAAGACCGTTCTGCCATTTGAATCGGGATCAGACACGGTCACAGAAGTAGGCGTGATCTGAGTCTCACCAATCACGGCCTTGACAGTGGACTTATCAACAGTCAAACCGGCAGACAGCTCATCGTGGAACTCATAATAGTAGGTGCTGAACGTGTCGACATTGCTTGCAACCGTGCCGGTCAGCTTGTACTGAACGGTCTGACCCATCTGGGAGTCCGCCTTGTACTTCCAGTCGTTGTCCGCACCATCGTCCTTGACCTGCTTCGTCACGGTCGGGATGCTCGTCTTCTCGGTAACGACCACTGCGTTGCCGCCCACGACTGCAAAGATCGGCGAGGTACCGGTCTGCTTCTCATTCGCACTGAGCGAGTCGGTATCGGTCATGAACAGGTAGTAGCCAGCGCTCGTAGTGGTGAAAGCGCGACCGGCGGCAAAGGAATCGCCCGTAGCGGTAACACTCTTCTCTACAGCCAAGGCAATCTTGTTAAGGATGCTGCTCTGCGGCAGACTCGTGGTATCAGTGGTATCAGTGATCTTGGAAAGGTAGTCGGCAACGTCAGAAGCGGTCGAGTCTAAGGTAATCCCTGGGGCATTATTATCAACAAGCACCTTCAGGACCGCAGTCTCTGCGTCATCACTCGCCCACTCAATGTTGGACGCAACCTTACCGGACTTTCCGTCAATAACGTCAGCCTTAAAAATCTGATACGCCTTGAACGAAGTGGAGTCATTGTCCACGGACTTGTTAATCGTGAGCGAATAGCTGGGGGCAGCACCCTCCGCAGCAAACGCCATCGTGACTGTCGCCATCACGCCGCCGAAGCTCAGGGCTGCGGTGAGGCCGGCGGTTACTGCCAGGCGTGCGATGTTCTTGGTTGTTTTCATGTTGGGACCTCTTTCTTGGAGGTTGCTTTAATTCTCGTCATCACCAAAAGTCAGCAGGCTCATTTCCCTGCGCTCTAATCGCTACGGAGGTAGTACGCCACTGAGCAAGGGGGGCAATTATTTATCATGGCGACCTCCTCCCCGCTTGATGACGAGCGCGACGACAATAGCCACTACTCCGATGACGGCCAAAGCCGTTACCAACACCAACGTTCTATCTCCCGTCGAGGGCATAAAGCCTCGACTCACTTCGTTACTTGGGGTGTTAAGCACCGACAACTCGACTAAACCCTTCCCGGCATCGGCGGCATCAACTCGCAGAGGGCTTTCGGCCGATACGGTCACCTTAGGCTTGGCGGCGGCCACCTGGTCGACGTCCAGGCCCTCGGCCTTGACCGTCACGGAGCGCGTGCCCTCAAAGGCGGTGTAGCCCTTGGGCGCCTTGAGCTCGCGGACCTCCAGCTTGCCCGAGTCCACGCCCGAGACGGTCACGCGGCCGTCCTCGCCCGTGGTGA
>USAX01000045.1 GCA_900552705.1 uncultured Collinsella sp.
GCGGAATGTTATTGAGGTCAAGGTCGGAAAAACCGACGCCCGCAGGGGCGTCGGCAAAGTACTCGACCAGTTTATGCTCGTCGTATTGCACCTTAGATCTCCATGACCTCGGCTTCTTTTTCCTTCAGAAGCTCCTCGACCTTGGCGACATACTCATCGGTATGCTTCTGGACCTTGGCCTGCTCGCGACGGACATCGTCCTCGGTGAGCTCCTCATCGCGCTCGAGCTTGTTGTTGAAGTCGCGACGGATGTTACGGATAGACACCTTGGCCTGCTCGGCGTACTCGCGGCACTCCTTGACGAGCTCGCGACGGCGCTCCTCAGTGGGAGCCGGGAACGGAAGACGAACGACGGTGCCATCGGAGTTGGGGGTAATACCCAGATCGGAAGCGCCGATGGCCTTGACGATAGCGTTGATGAGGGCCTTGTCCCACGGCTCGATGAGCAGCATGTGAGCCTCGGGGGTCTTGACGGCGGCAACCTGCGTGACCGGCGTGGGGACACCGTAATAATCGACGGTGATGTCGGACAGAATGTTGGCGTTGGCGCGACCGGTACGGACCTTGGAGAAGTTATGCTTGAGGGACTCGAGCGACTTGTCCATATGGGCGGTGATGTTCTCTGCCATGCTTAATCCTCCTGATAGACGAGCGTGCCGACGGGTTCACCCGCGAGCGCGCGTTTGACGGTGTCCTCGCCATCGATGTTGAGGACCAAAATAGGCATACGGTTATCCTGGCACAGGGCCGTAGCTGTGGAATCCATAACCTGCAGGCCGCGAACGAGAACCTCGTGATAAGTAATCTTGTCAAAACGGACGGCATCGGCGCACTTGACGGGATCCTTGTCGTAGATGCCGTCAACCTTGGTGGCTTTAATCAGAATCTCGGCGCCGATCTCGCACGCACGAAGAGCCGCGGCGGTGTCGGTCGTAAAGTACGGATTACCCGAACCGGCGGCAAAAATAACAACGTTGCCCTTGGAAAGGTGGTTGATAGCGCGACGGCGAATATAGGGCTCGCAGATCTCGTTCATCTGGATAGCGCTCATCACGCGGCAGGGAACATCGTTATGCTCGAAGGCATCCTGCAGGGCGAGCGCGTTCATAACGGTTGCCAGCATGCCCATGTAGTCGGCCTGAGCACGCTCCATGCCACCGGCAGCGCCTGCCATGCCGCGGAAAATATTGCCGCCGCCGACAACGACGCCGACCTCATGGCCAACGGCGAGCAGCTCCTTGACCTGCTTGGCAAGATGGTCGGTAACCTTGGGGTCAATGCCATATTGGCCGTCGCCCATCAGTGCTTCGCCGGAAAGCTTAAGAAGCACGCGTTTATATCGGATGTCGGACAAAGCGATCCTCCTTTAATTAGACTCTCAATATGATATCAAAGGCTCTGATAAGAGCCATGAAAAAGCAGGCTGTGAGTAAAACCCACAGCCTGCTCATTACCAGCTACAAGAGCTTATTTACTCGCCACGGACCAGACGGTCAAAGGCAACGACGGTAATGGTGTCGCCAAGCTCCTTGGAGACCTGCTCAGCGTACTTCTTGATGGTGAGGGAGCTGTCCTTGATGAACTCCTGCTCGGTGAGCACGGACTGCTTGTAGAACTTCTCCAGACGACCAACAGCCATCTTCTCCTGGATAGCCTCGGGCTTGCCGGACTCGGCAGCCTGGGCCATGTAGATCTGCTTCTCGTGCTCGACGGTCTCGGCCGGAACCTGATCGCGGGTGGCGCAAATCGGTGCGACGGCGGCAACCTGAAGGGCAACGTCGTGAGCGAAGGTCTTGAAGGACTCAGCCTGAGCGGTCTCGGCCTTCTCGAAGGCGAACTCGACGAGGACGCCGATCTTACCACCCATGTGGATGTAAGAAGCGAGCGCGCCGTTCTCGGCCTTGCGGGCAGCGAAGCGGGAGATCTTCATGTTCTCGCCCATGATGTGAATCATCTCGGTGAGCTCGGAGGAAACGGTCTCCTCGCCCATCGGCTTCTCGAGCAGAGCGTCGACGTCAGCAGGCTCGGTGGTAGCGACAACCTCAGCGACCTTGGAAGCAAAGCCGGTGAACTTGGCGTTGGAGCCAACGAAGTCGGTCTCGCAGGAGAGCTCGAGCAGAGCGCCGGTCTTGCCATCCTCGGAGACGTACGCGGCGACAGCGCCCTCGTTGGTCTCACGGCCAGCCTTCTTGGCAGCCTTGGCAAGGCCGTTCTTACGCAGAACGTCGACAGCGGCGTCCATGTCGCCGTCAGCCTCGACGAGAGCCTTCTTGCACTCCATCATCGGGGAGTCGGTCATCTCGCGGAGCTGCTTGACCATAGCGGCGGTAATCTGGGCCATTGTGGTTCCTTTCAAAGAGATGAAAAAGAATTAACTAAGACTGATTTACTCGGCCTTGGGCTCAGCGGCCATCTCGGCCTCGGAGACCTGCTCCTTGCCGGAGCCAGCGAGGCAGGCGTCAGCCATGAGCTCGCACATAAGGGTGACAGCAGAGATAGCGTCATCGTTGCAGGGGATGCCGTACTCGACCTCGTCGGGATCGGAGTTGGTGTCGATCAGAGCGACGACGGGGATGTTCAGGCGCTGAGCCTCCTTGATGGCGTTCTCCTCGCGCTTGGTGTCGATGACGAAGAGAGCCTGGGGCAGACCCTTCATGTCGCGGGCACCACCGAGGTTGGTCTGGAGCTTGGTGAGCTCCTTGCCGAGAACAGCCTGCTCCTTCTTGGGGAGCACTGCCATGCGACCGTCCTCGACCATGGCCTCGAGCTCCTCCATGCGGTTGATACGGGAGCGGATGGTGACGAAGTTGGTCAGCATACCGCCGAGCCAACGCTGGTTGATATAAGGCATGTTGGCGCGCTCAGCGGCGTTCTTGACGGCCTCCTGAGCCTGCTTCTTGGTGCCGACGAACAGCACATTGCCACCCTTGGCGACGTTCTTGACGAAAGTGTAGGCCTGGTCGGCGTCGAGGATGGTCTGCTTGAGGTCGAGGATGTAGATGCCGTTGCGCTCACCGAAGATGAAGGGCTTCATCTTGGGGTTCCAGCGACGGGTCTGGTGACCGAAGTGGCAACCGGCCTCGAGCAGGGTGCGGATATTAATCTTGGTAGCCATGTTAAACCTCCTGTGGTTTGCCTCCGCGCGGGGTCATCCTCCAAAACCAACCCGGACATGTGCTACCAAAGCCCGGGCACCACGGTATGAAGTAGCCGCGCGTGTGTGATAAAAACATGTTGCCGTGAAGCAACCCGATGAATGATAGCAGGAATGCTTCTCCCTGCCAACCCGCAATCAAAACCACACACCTGAGTGCGGCGCGGGACGTCCCAGCCACTATTCGCCGCGGGGATGGGCTTGAGCCACAGCCCGCTTAAGCCGATCGGGTGTGAGATGCGTGTAGATCTGCGTCGTGGACAGGCTCGCATGGCCCAGCAGCTCTTGAACCGAGCGCAGGTCCGCACCGCCCTCGAGCAAGTCGGTCGCAAAGGTATGGCGCATCGCATGCGGGGCGATGTCGGCAGGCATGCCGGCGAGCGTCGCCAGCGTATGAAACCGCCGCCTGAGCATGGCGGCACTCATGCGATTACCGCGCGCCGATATAAGCAGCGGATGCGGCCCGGTAACGGGGTCACGACGCTTTGCCTGAGCGAGCAACTCCGGCCTCCCCTCCTCAATATAGAGACGCGTCGCCTCGAGCGCACGACGATACAGAGGGACGATACGTTCTTTGCTCCCCTTGCCCCACAGGCGCAGCGTGCGTTCGGACCACGCAATGGACTCCACATTGAGTGCTGCGAGCTCAGAGATACGGGCGCCCGAGGCATAGAGCAGCTCGAGCATCGCCGCATCGCGCAGTCCCGCGGGTGTTGAGGTATCAGGCGTCTTGAGCAGCGCCTCCACCTGTTGGGTCGTCAGCACACCGGGTAGATCGCGCGGGAGCTTGGGCGAGGAAATTGCCGAGACCACATCGCCCTCCACGACCCCCTCGGCAGCCATCCATCGATAGAGCGATCGGATAGCCGACAGATGCGCCGCAAGCGTTCGGGGAGCCACCTGCTCACGCGAAAGCTCGGCAAGATAGCGACGAATGGTGCGCACGTCGGCAGCGAAAGCATCGATATCCTCGCGCTCGCACCAGGCAGCAAAGCGCTCCAGCCTCGAGCCGTAAGCCGTCACCGTGTTGGGAGAAAGTCCCTCGACACGTGAGATATAGGCGATAAACGAGTCGACGGTGTCGTACAGGTCAAAGGCTATGACCGGTCGCCTCCAAACAGATCGGGGCGAGTGGCCAGATAGGCATCAAGGGCCTCGAGCGCACGGTCCGCATAGGCCTGGTAGCGGTCGCGCTTGCTGCGGCGCTTACCATCCTCGAGTGGCGGCACCAGGCCAAAGTTGACATGCATAGGCTGATAGCCCACGGTGGCAGGATCGGTCGCATAGCCCACGAGCGCACCCAGGGCGCCCACACGCGGCAACTCGACGCCCGCGACACCGATAGCCTCGGCATAGGTATTGAGCGCCGCGAGCAGACCAGTCGCCACGGCTTCCATGTACCCCTCGGTGCCGGTGATCTGACCGGCCAGGCGCACGCCGGTACCGGGCACGGCAAAGGTGCCATCGAGCACGTGCGGGGCGTCGACAAAGGTATTGCGGTGCATGACACCGTAGCGGAAGAACTCAGCGTTCTCCAGGCCCGGCACCATATGGAAGACGCGCTTCTGCTCGCCAAAGGTCAGGTTTGTCTGGAAGCCCACCAGGTTATAGGCGGTCTTCTCCTTGTTCTCGGCACGCAGCTGAATCGCCGCCCAGGGGCGACGTCCGGTACGCGGGTCGGTGAGGCCGACGGGCTTCATGGCGCCAAAGCGAATGGCGTCCTTGCCGGTGCGTGCGACCTCCTCGGCAGGCTGGCAGGCCTGGAACAGATCGCCGCCCTCAAAGTCCTTGAGCACCACGCGGTCGGCCGTGGTAAGCGCCTCGATAAAGGCCTCGTACTCCTCCTTGTTGAGCGGGGCGTTGAGATAGTCGCCGCTCCCCTGCTCCTCGTAGCGCGACTGCGAGAACAGCACGTCCATATCGAGCGTGGAGGCATCGACGATCGGAGCCGCGGCATCGAAGAACGCAAGAGCGTCGCCACCGACGAGCTTCATGACCTCTTCGCTCAGCGCCGGCGAACACAGCGGGCCGGCGGCAATGACCACGTGACCCTCGGGAATCTGCGTGACCTCGCCGTGAATGATCTCGATATTGGGTCGGGCGGCAACCTCGGCCTCGACAAGCTCGGAAAACTTGACGCGGTCGACCGCCAGGGCACCGCCGGCGGGAACAGCCGCGCGATGGGCGCAATCGAGCAGGACTGAACCCATGCGCTCAAGCTCGGCCTTCAGCAAACCAGCCGCGGAATCCGGACGGGTCGACTTAAACGAATTGGAGCAGACGAGCTCTGCCAAGTGATCGGTATGGTGAGCCGGGGAGCTAACCTGGGGGCGCATCTCGCACAGCTTAACGGCAAAACCGCGGTCTGCCAGCTGGATCGCGCATTCCGAACCCGCCAGACCGCCACCGATAACCGTCACCTGATCAAACAGCATCTGCAAACACCTTTCTAATTGACATGTTTTCCATTGTGACCGAAGGGTGTCTGGGCGTGAAGGGCAAACTTGGAGGGCGCATACCTTCCATCCATCATGCGCTCGATAAGACCCTCGAGCTCAAGCGAACCCAGGAGCTTAAGTACGCCGACAGCATCGAGCGAGACGAGCGCCGCAATGTCGTCGACCTTGAGCGGAGAGGCGATGAGCGCATGCATCACGGTCTGCTGTGTTGGATCCAGGTCGGCAATGCCGGGAGCATCGGGGCGCGAGTAGCGCAGGGTGCCGTAGATGCGTGAGATAGCCATCTCGATAGATTCCTCGTCGATGATGCAGCAAGCACCGTTCGCAATGAGGTAATTCGTGCCACGCGACTCGGGCGATAGGATCGACCCCGGCACGACAAGAAGTTCGCGCCCCAAATCCATAGCAGCCTCGGCTGTAGAAAACGTCCCGGAAGGCATACCCGCCTCGGAAACAAAGAGGGCTTGCGACAGGGCCGCGATCACGCGATTGCGGCGCGGAAAGGCAAACTTGCGCGGACCCATGCCCCACGGAGAGATCGACACGACCGCGCCACCCGTATCGAGCGTGCGCATAATAAGCCCCGCGCTCGAACGCGGGTAGACCACGTCGGCGCCCGTCCCCAGCACCACGACGTGTTTGCCGCCGGCGTTGACCGCAGCCCAACCCGAGGCCTGGTCACAACCGACCGCGCCGCCCGAAACTACCGTCACTCCCGCCTCGACCGCCACCTTTGCCGCAAGCTCTGCCACGGCAAGACCATACGGCGAGGCCTTGCGCGCGCCGATGATGGAGAGCGCGGGTGTCGAAAGCACCTCGGGATTGCCACGCACATAAAGCGTCTGGGGTACATCAGAAAGCTCCAAAACGGTCTCGGGATACAACGCATCACCTGGATGCAGCTCAAAGGTCCCCTCGGCTATCATTGGTCCCTCCTTCCCTGGTACATCGCCGCCTCGAGCACATGGTCCTGCGTCACCTGCTCGCTCTCGGCGACGTCAGCGATTGTACGCGCGATGCGCACCAGGCGCACGATGCCGCGGCCCGTGAGATGCGTGCGTTTGGACAGGCCGAGTACGCATTTCTCGGCAGCATCATCGAGCTCAAAGGTCGAAACGACGCCGTCAATAGACCGTGTCTCGTCATCCTCGGCCTCGGCATCCGCATCGTCCATACGGGATTCGCGCCAGGCGCGAAAGGCGCGACCGCGCACAACGTAGTCACGCAACTCGGCCGACGACATACCCTCCGCACCCTCGATAATCACTTGGGGGTCGGGACGGGTCACGTCGATCATCATGTCGATACGGTCGGCCAAAGGACCGCGCAGTTTAGACCGATAGCGCTCGACCATCGCCGCCGAGCAGCGACACGGTACCTCACGATCGCCCAAAAAGCCGCAGGGGCAGGGATTGCTCGCAGCCAGCAGCTGAAAGCGCGACGGGAAGGTAAAAGCCCCGTCGACGCGTACGATCCTGACGTAGCCGCGCTCGATGGGCTGACGCAGCGTCTGCAGCACACCCGTGGGAAACTCGGCAAGCTCGTCCAAAAAGAGCACGCCGCCATGAGCAAGGCTGATCTCACCCGGGTGCACCGGGCGCCCACCGCCGATAAGACCTGCGGTCGAAATACTGTGATGAGGACTGCGGAAGGGCCGGTGCCCCGCCAACAAGCCATCGATGTTCTCACCCAAAACCGAATGGATGCACAGCGCCGCCTGTTGATCCTCAACGGAAAGCTCGGGCAGGATGCCGGTCATACGACGCGCGAGCATCGTCTTGCCCGATCCCGGGGACCCGATCATGAGCAAGCCGAGTTCTCCTGCCGCCGCAAGCGCCATGCCGCGTTTAGCGACTTCCTGCCCCAGCACGTCGGCATAGTCGAGCTCAGGCTCAAAGGTCGCCTCGACGCCCTCGGAATCCAGATAGTGCCGAGCCGCCTCGCCCATGCCATGGGCAAGCTGAGACAAATGATCGATAAAGCCGCAATCCACGCCCGCGAGTGGCACATGCTGGTCGGACCTGCCGGCGATAAAAGACAGCCCCATGTCGCGAGCCAATAGCTGAAACGCCACCTCGCCCTTGACAGGAAGCACCGTACCGTCCAAGCCAAGCTCGCCGGCGATAAGGCAGCGATCGAGGTTGTCACGGGGAATCTGACCATCGGCCGCTAGAACCGCGATGGCGATGGGCAGGTCAAAGCCGCTACCGGTCTTGCGGATATCGCCGGGCGCTAGGTTGACCGTAATGCCCGAGCGTGGGATCTCGAACCCGGCGGAGCGCATCGCGCAGCGAATACGACCGCGTGACTCCATCACCTCCATGCTCGGAATGCCGAGCATTTGGATGCCCGGAACACCACCGGCAAGCGAGACCTCGACCGTGACGTGAATCGCCTCGACGCCACGGATGCAGGCCGCGTGAACGGCAAACGTCTCGAACGCCATCACGACACCTGCCAATCGAACGCGTTGTACTGATGCTCGATCTCAGCGATATGCCCGCCACGAATGGTGACACCCACGGCATCGAAGCGAATCGCCTTGAGCGGATAATGCTCCATGAGATAGCAACTTGCGATGCGGCGGTAGCGGCGTTGCTTTTGAGCGTCCACGGCCTCCTCGGGAAAGACCCGCGTGCTGCAATCCAGTGCAACGCGTCTGGTCTTGACCTCGGCCATCACCACGACATCGTCGAGCTCATCGAGCAGCACCAGATCGGCCTCGCCCTCGGTGCAACGATAACCCTGCTCCAGCAAGGTGTAGCCGCGCTCGTTAAAGTAGTCGATGGTGATCAGCTCGCCCAGCATGCCCAGCTCGCGGGGACTGAGTCCCTTGATAAACTCGGGCGTCATCGCCCCGCAGTCGAGCTCGCCGTTTTCCCAACGCTCCTTGAGCTGCTGCGTCTTGCTCTTTTTGCTTGCGGCACTCATGGGGTCTCCTTTCCCGCACGCTGCATTGCCCCGATGATGAGGGCACCTTTCATGCGGGTAAGTACCGGAAGCAAACCAAAAGCTGACCAAATGCCGTCAAAAAACGGGCCGTACGCAGCAATGGTGTTGCATACGGCCCGCTACCAGCAGGTTTATAAAACCCCTGAGGTCCCTGTCTCCACAATTGACCTAGAAAAGGCGCTCAGTCTGCAGAAAGTTTCCGCAAAAGCTCACGCGGTGCAGTGGACAAAGTCCATGTTTGCGAATGGCCTCGATGTGCTCGGGGCTTGCGTAGCCTTTCGATTCGGCCAAATGGTACTCGGGATACTCGGCATCGTACTCGACCATCATCTCATCACGCGTGACCTTGGCCATGATGGACGCCGCGGCGATGCAGGCGATCTTGGCATCGCCCTTCACCACATCGCGCTCGTTAGGAACGGCGCCCAAGGGGTTGCCATCCATGAGGACGCAGTCGGGTTCAAGTCCCGTATCGGCCACGGCGCCCGCAACGGCGGTACGGATAGCACGGGCCATGCCCATCTCATCGATATCCTTAGGCGCGATATGGCAAAAACCGATCGCCGTCGCCACCTCGGCAATCTTCACTGAGAGCAACTCGCGGCGCGCCGGCGTGAGCTTTTTGGAATCGTTGATGCCCCAGACGCGCGGCTCCATAGGAAGGCAGACGGCGCATACCGTCAAAGGACCGGCCACCGATCCGCGACCCACCTCGTCGACACCAACGACCACCCCATTGCCGCCAAGCTCATGCATAAGCTCGTACATGTCATTGACGCGCTCGCGCTCGGCAAGTTCCTTGGCATGGCGCTTAAGAGCACGCTCGCAAGCCTTGATCACCTGCTGGCGCGGGTCCTCGCGATAATGCTCCACGAGGGCGGGGATCTCCTCAAACGTTGCGCTCGCCAGCTCTCCGGCAACCTGCGATGCCGAAACCGAGCTCGTCATATTGGCCATACCAGGCCCTCCTTGCATGCAAATCAGATAAAAAGAAGGGCCACCCGAAGGTGACCCTTGTGTCCAAACGAGTGGACAGACGCTGCGATCTTCTTAGCGCTTCTCGGGGATGCGAGCAGCCTTGCCCACCTTGTCGCGGAGGTAGTACAGCTTGGCGCGACGGACGCGACCATGACGAACGACCTCGAGCTTGGCGATCTTGGGGCTGTGAAGCGGGAAGGTACGCTCAACACCGACACCGAAGGACATCTTGCGGACGGTGAAGGTCTCGCGGGCACCGGCGCCGGCCATGCGGATGACGTCACCCTGGAAGACCTGGATGCGCTCGCGGTCGCCTTCCTTAATGCGGTAGTGAACCTTGACGTTGTCGGCGACGCGAACCTGAGGAATGTCCTCGCGGATCTGCTGACGCTCGATTGCGCGGATGTAATCCATGTGCAATTCCTTACTCTTCTAGAGGTGCCGTACCACCTTGGCCGGCACGTAGTTGAACAAACGTATTCGAGTATACACGCGCGGGTTTCTGCTGCAAGAACATTTTTTCACGCAGACAAAAAGACAAAACCCGCACATGATAACCGCCCGTCTCACGAATGAGACGGGCGGCATGAAGGGGGACTACGCTAGGCGTCTAAACGCTAAACGCTAGGCGGAACGCTTGGCCTCGAGCTTGGCCTGAGCGGCAGCCAGGCGCGCGAGGGGCACACGATAGGGCGAGCAGGACACGTAGTCCACGTCGGCCACGTTAAACAGGCCCTTGATGGACTTGGGGTCGCCGCCGTGCTCGCCGCACACGCCAAAGTGCATGTCGGGATTGGTGGCGCGGCCCTTCTCGACGGCCAAGCGCACGAGCTCCAGCACTGCCGCGTCGATGGTCTCGAAGGGGTTGTCTTTCAGGATCTTTTTATGCATGTACAGCGGGATGAACTTGGCCTCGGCGTCATCGCGCGAGAAGCCAAAGGTCGTCTGGGTGAGGTCGTTGGTGCCAAAGCAGAAGAAGTCGGCATGATGGGCGATCTCGTCAGCGACCATGCAGGCACGCGGCAGCTCGAGCATCGTGCCCACGGGAATATTGAGCTCGACGCCTTCCTCGGCGGAAACCTCGGCGATCACGCGCTCGATAACCTCGCGGGTCTGGACATGCTCGGCCGTGATGGAAACGAGCGGAACCATGATCTCGGGGCGCGGGTCGACACCCTCCTTGATAAGGCGGGCAGCGGCCGTGGCGACGGCGCGAACCTGCATGAGCGGCAGATCGCCAAAGACGACGGACAGGCGCACGCCGCGCAAGCCCAGCATGGGGTTGGACTCGACCATGCCGTCAATGCGACGCAGGCGGGCGCGCAGGGCAGTGAGCTCCTCCTCGGGAGCGCCGGCGGCCTCCTTCTTGGTGATGGCGACCTCGAGCTCTCGAGGATTATCCAAGAACTCATGAAGCGGCGGATCGAGCAGGCGGACGACCACATCGCGACCGGACATGGTCTTGAACATCGCCAGGAAGTCCTCGGTCTGAACCTTGAGCAGGTCGGCCAGGGCCTGCTGCTTCACGGCCTCATCGTCAGACAGGATAAAGCTCTGGATGATGTTCTTGCGATCGCCCAGGAACATGTGCTCGGTGCGGCACAGACCGATGGCCTCGGCGCCAAACTCGAGCGCGAGCTCGGCATCCTCGGGGTTGTCGGCATTAACGCGCACGTGGTTGGCGTGGCCACCGGTCTCGTCCAAACGGATCTCATCGGCCCAAGACAGGATGGTGTCCAGGTCGCCGGTGAGCTCTGCAGAGACCAGGTCGACCGCGCCGTCGACGACGATACCCTGGGTGCCGTCGATGGAGATGACATCGCCCTCGCGCAGCACGCGGTCGCTGCCCTCGATGTGTACGACCTTCTCGGCGGCGTCGATATGGAAGCGCTCAACGCCGCAAACGCAGGGCGTACCCATGCCGCGGGCGATAACGGCGGCATGGCTCGTCTTGCCACCGTGGCTGGTCAGGATGCCCTCGGCGGCGACCATGCCCTTCAGGTCGTCGGGGTTGGTCTCCCAGCGGACCAGAATGACCTTGTGGCCCTCGTTGGCGCGCGCGACGGCGTCATCACTCGAGAACACGACCTCGCCCACTGCGGCACCAGGGCTGGCGTTAAGGCCGCTGGCCAGGGCCTCGTACTTCTTGGAGGCGTCGAACTGCGGGTGCAGGAGCTGGTCGAGCTGCGCGGGAT
This sequence comes from uncultured Collinsella sp., assembly GCA_900552705.1. Classification (GTDB taxonomy): domain Bacteria; phylum Actinomycetota; class Coriobacteriia; order Coriobacteriales; family Coriobacteriaceae; genus Collinsella. The sequence goes on from USAX01000045.1 coordinate 11,739, forward strand.
CGATGCGGCTCACAGCCTCCTCGCGGGTGATGAGGCCCTCCTCGACCATCTCGATGGCGATGCGCAGGGCGGCGGTGGCGGTGCGCTTGCCCACGCGGGTCTGGAGCATCCAGAGCTTGCCCTGCTCGATGGTAAACTCGATATCGCACATATCGCGGTAATGATCCTCGAGCGTCAGGAACACGCGCTCGAGCTCCTCGCCTGCGGACTCGAGGCCCGAGGTGGTCTTGAGGTCGGCGATGGGCTCGGTGTTTCGGATGCCGGCGACGACGTCCTCGCCCTGGGCATTCACCAAAAAGTCGCCATAGAACTCCTTGGTGCCGTCGGCCGGGTTGCGCGTAAAGGCGACGCCGGTCGCAGAGGTCTCGCCCTTGTTGCCAAAGGCCATGGCCTGGACGTTGACGGCGGTGCCGAGCTCGTCGGAAATGCCGTGCTGCTTGCGGTAGATGCAGGCGCGCTCGTTCATCCAGCTGCCAAAGACGGCCTGGATGGCAAGGCGCAGCTGGAGCTCCGGATCGTGCGGGAAAACGGGCTTACCGTCGGCGACCTCGAGCTCGGGATACAGGGTCGCCTCGACGTTCTCGGAGAAGATGCCCTTAAAGGTCTCGACGAGCTCCTGCAGGTCCTCGGCCGAAAGCTCGGAATCGACACGAACGCCGGCGACCAGGCGGGCCTGGGTCAGGGCGTTCTCGAATAGGTCGGCGTCGACGCCCATGACGACGTTGGAGAACATCTGGATAAAGCGGCGGTAGCTATCCCAGGCAAAGCGCGGGTTTTGCGTCTGGGCGATAAGGCCCTGAACGGAATCGTCATTGAGGCCCAGGTTGAGGACTGTGTCCATCATGCCGGGCATGGAGAACGGAGCGCCCGAGCGAACCGATACGAGCAGCGGATCGGAGGCATCGCCGAGCTTTTTGCCGCAGCGGGCCTCGAGGTCGGCCTCGGCGGCAACAATCTCATCGAGTGCGCCTTCGGGCCACACATTGCCGGCACCGGAGTACTCGACACAGGTCTGGCAGGTAATGGTAAAGCCACCGGGGACCGGCAGACCGATGCGGCTCATCTCGGCAAGGTTTGCGCCTTTGCCGCCAAGCACGAAGTTCATGGATTTGTCGCCCTCAGTGACACAGGTGCCCTGGGCGTCGGTTCCAAAACGGTAAACCCTCTTGCAATCACTCACGATACTTCCCCTTCCATGCGCTTACGCGCACGACCGTGGTAACGAATCGACCCGCCGGATGCGGGCCGTGAGGGAACTATACGGCGGGTTTTGGACAGGCTTGAGCAGAGGGTGCGCGGTTTGGTAAACGTGCTAAAACCGGCGGTAAACGGTAGGTAAAGGTGGTTACCTTATGAAGATACCACTACAAG
>USAX01000046.1 GCA_900552705.1 uncultured Collinsella sp.
GGGCCGTCCAGCAGATGATCATGTACTGGGGCGTTATCCCGCACCAGGCCGAGATTACCCAGGGCACCGTCAACGGCACGATCGTCAAGGCGATCGAGACCGCTAAGGAGCTCGGCTACGTCGAGGCCGGCGATCTGACCGTCGCTACCGCCGGCGATCCCCGCATGAGTGTTCAGCTCGAGGACAAGGTCTCCTCGACCAACGTCGCTTACGTCGCTCAGGTGCGCTAAATCGCACTTGCAAGCACGCTTGCATTGCAAAAGGGCCCGGAAGGCTTTGCCTTCCGGGCCCTTTTTAGACCTTCTTCGTATGCCGCATCATCGATTTGTGTTCAGTCGCAAGCCTCTCCGATGCCGAGCGCACCACCGAAGACGCCCTGCGACGGGAGCCGTTGGTCAATTGGAATGAACTGTTCACCGTTAAGCCGGCCGGCTAGCAGCTAGCGATCAGGGGGACTGCGGGAACGTCAGAAGCAGCAACGCGGGCCGCAAATCCCGCCTCGGTCAGCTCGATGACCTCGGTAAACGTTGCGTCGAAGAACTTCTCGGTTAGCAGGCGATACGGCGGATGATCGGGCTCGCCGGGGTTTTCGCGTACAATCTCGTGCATGACGCCGATGGTCTTGAGCACATACTCCTTATGGATGGGATACTGCCCAAAACGCGTCGCAGCGGTATACAGGCGATCGGTCGCACGCGGGATGGAAACAATGCCCAGCGTCTTACCAAACCAGTCAAAGTCGCCTTGCTTTTTAATGCGGAACTCCTCGCACGGCTTGCCACCGTGTGCTTCCAGATACTGGTTCACACGCGTGTTCCATACCGTGTCGGCCACCAGATGCGACCAGACGCCCAGCGTTAAATCGAGCAGCGACTGCGCCACATCTTCGGACGCAAGCGAGAACTCACAGGCGCCGGGACCGGCAACCGGCTCGGCATCCTTGTAGCGCTGGGGATAGTGCACGCGGTTCAGTCGCTCGCGTTCCTCGATAATCGAGGTCGCCGCGGCCGGCGCACCGGTGGGCAAACTTTTAAGCAACGGTGCCACATAGGTATCCCAGAACTCATGCTCACGAGGCTTAGGGATGGGCTCAGGCTTGGCAAAGTGCGTAATGCGGTACGGGATGGGATCGGCGATGCCAGGGACCATATAGCCCACGAAGATATCCGGAACCACGCAGCCAAACAAAAAGGCATTGCGGTCGCGCACGCTACTGGCAAGCGCACCGGTGCGCTCCAGCAAACGCTCCGTCTGAGCAATATGAATGTTCCAGCTTGGCATAGCCACCCCCATAAAAACCTGGATAACTATACCATCACGGCAAAGCCGCGCGGGCGGCTACGCACGCTCTACGCAGCAACTATTCCGCAGCGCCGCTCTCGGTTCCATACGACGACACCGGCGCCTCGACCACATGGTGATATCGATCGATATAGATGGCGCGGGCACCCAGGCGTCGTACCAAATCCTGATGGTGCGTGCTCATCAAGACCGTCTTACCGGCAGCAACATAGGCCAGTAGAAAGTTGACCACGATGTCGCACGAGTCCTCGTCAAGTCCGTTGGTAGGCTCGTCGAGCACCAGGATATCGGGGTTCATCGACACGACGGCAGCCAGCGCCACGCGCTTCTTTTGCCCGCCCGAAAGCTGATAGGGCGAGGCATCGACCAGATCGGCAACCTGGAACAGCTCCATGGCATCGCGCACGCGGCGCTCGAGCTCGTCTGCCGGCAGCCCCATCTGCGCGGGACCAAAAGCAACTTCCTCGCCCACCGTAGCGCAGAACAGCTGGGCGTCGGCATTTTGAAACACAAAACCTACGCGCTGATGAAAACGCTGAGCGGCCGCGGAATTCTTTAGAAACGCCGCGTCGATCGCGTGCCCGTCAAACAGGTATGCCCCTGCGTCCGCGAGTTCAAGGCCGTTAATAAGACGCATAATCGTCGTCTTACCGCAGCCGTTGGGACCGAGCAGGGCAACGAGTTCACCACGATCGATCTGCAGCGACACGCCATCGACAACCGTATGCCCCGCATAGGAGAACACCACGTCGCGCAGCTCGATGAGCGGCGCGACCTCGGCGCCGCCCGCACCGTTCGTGCCCGCCGCACTATTCATATCGATCGTCAAAATGTCGCCCTTCCCCATTTGCATCCCCAGTCGGAACCAGCAGCGCCTACAGCACGGCGCACAACACTGCCAGCAGCGCCACGCCGGCCGCATAGACCGCATCGCGCCAGCCAAACCTGGCGCGCGCGGCAGCCGGATACGCACCGGCAAAGCCGCGGCAAAGCATAGCCTCGTCCATCGCGCGGCTGCATTCCATCGCCTTGATAAAGGTCATGCCCATGATACCCGCGATCGAATCGGTACGCGAAAATCCCTCAGGCGCACGGCCAACGCTGCGCAACATGACCGATTCGCACAGATCGTGCGCCGTGCATCCCAGCACCTCGATATGCTTGAGTGCCATATCAAAGGTAAAGATGACCTCGTCGGGCAGGCGCAGCATCTTAAGCGCCGCCGACATGCGACTCCAGGTGAGCGTCCACGAAACGCCCAGCACCAGCGACACGTTAATGAACGTCTTGAGTGCAATCTTGAGCATGGCGCCCGTGGCGGAAGCACCCAGCAGCAGGGCAGGCAGCGCCAAAACCACGGCAAACCCCGCGGCAGCCAACGCCGGCACAAAGGTAGCGCACAGCCCGCGTACAGGGCGCACCGCGACCAGCACCAACGCGATAGCCGCCATCAACATCAGGTACAGCGGGCTCTGCGTCAGGCACACGCACAGAACGCAGACGAACATCCCCACCAGGCGCACCGGAGCCGAAACGCAAGAAAGGGCGCGGTCGACCATCGACCCGCCCTCGTTCGCGCCTCCACCCAGGCGAACCCGCTCAAGCAGGCTCGCCAGGTGCAGGACATTCTTTTGCATTACACGATGCCGAGCCCCCGCGGGCTCGTAACGCTGCTCGACCGCAAGCCAGCTAGGCAGCTCGACCGTCGCCATGGGCTCCGCTTTCCTTGACCGTCAGCGAGACCAGGCGGAATGCGATGGTGAGCACCGCCACGCCAATCACGCCCGAAAGAATATACATCGCGGCCTGGCCGGCAAAGCCAAGGCCCTGCTCCTCGGAATAGGCCTGCAGATAATCGCCCGTAGGCAGAGCGTCGGCAAAGGTCGGGGTATCGAGGCCGACCGAAGCCTGCAGACTGTCGTCACCAGTCTCCTGAACGGCGGTCGCGGCGCCCTCGGCGTCCCACTCGCCCCATGCGTCACCTGTGGCCAACAGGCCCAGCGGCGTGGCCACGACAAGCACGGCGACCAGGATGAGCGTGGGGACCAGCGAGGTCTTCTTGGCGGCAGCGCCCTCGGCAGCAAACTGGCCATCGACGGCCTCGGGCCCGACGATAACGCTCGGCGCCGTCTTCTTAATGAAACCGTAGATGGCGGCCGTCGCCACGCCCTCGACCACGCCAGCAACCAACATATGCGGAATCATCATGGCCGGAATGGCAACGGACAGCGGGAAGGAGCAGTACAGTGGAGCGCCCGAAGCGTTGGTGAAGAGCATCGGCTGAATACCGAACTCGATCGCCGCGCACAGGGCCGCCAGACACAGGCCGACCCAACCGCTCACGATGGCAGAAACCGAGGTGCCCCAGCTCTTGTCGTGCAGACGGCTGTTGAGCGCACGGAACACGATAGCAGCGGTAAACGGCAGCACAAAGGCCATGTTAAAGCAGTTTGCGCCAAAGGACAGAACGCCGCCGTCGCCAAACAGCAGCGCCTGCAGCGCCAGCGCGACCGAAACCGCGATGGCAGCGGCCTCGGGACCCAGCAGCAGTGCGATGAGCGCGCCACCAACGGCGTGACCAGTGGTGCCACCGGGGAGCGGCACGTTGAACATCATGAGCAAGAAGGAAAACGCGGCGCAGATGCCCAGGAACGCCATATGCTCGCGATCGAGCGTGGCGCGTACCTTTTTGATGCAATGGACCCAAACGGGCACCATCGCCACCGCCATGACGGCATCGGTCTGCGGGGACAGATAGTTATCGGGAATATGCATGAGCCCTCTCAATCAGAACGTTGCGTGTTACGTTTCCAACAATCCGTAACACCGACTCAGCATACTAACAAAAAGGCGCACCGCCCACAACGCAGCACGTCCTTGCAATACGTACGTTATTAACCCAGGTCCACGCACCGCCCAATAAAGGGCCCATGCACTCCCAACTTTCCGGTCACCCGGAAGAAGGTGCGGTCCGCTCGCAACAAGGTTAACGCAGGAACCCGCCCCCGAGAGGGGTTTTCTAAGGCAACATCCCGCAGCCGCGAAGCGGCGAGGACGTTGCCGTGAAAACCCCGCAGGGGGCGGGTTCCGAACAGCATAGATTACGAGCGGACCTCGCCGTTTACGCCCTTGCACACCTTGGTGACGATCTTCTGGTGCGCCTTCTCGACCTCTTCGCTGGTGAGCGTGTGATCGTCGGAGCGATACGTGAGCGCAAAGGCCATGGACTTCTTGCCCACACCGATGCGGACCGGATCGCGGTAGACGTCGAACAGGCGCACACCCTCGAGCAGCTTGCCGCCGGCACTGGTGATGCGACGCTCAAGATCCTCGCAGGTCACGGAGCTGTCAACCACGATAGCCAGGTCGTGCTCAACGGCCGGGTACTGCGAGAACTCGCGGTAGTTCTCCTGGTTGCGGGCGCCCTTGATCAGCTTGTCCAGATCGAGCTCAAAGGCAACGACGACCTCATCGATGCCCATCGCCTCGCGCGCCTCGGGGTGGATCTCGCCGACCCAGCCCAGCACGGTACCGCCGGACAGAACCTCAGCAGCACGGCCCGGCTGCAAGAAGGCATAGCCCTCGCCCTCGACGGGACGGAAGCGAACCTTCTCGATGCGCAGCTGGGCGAGCAGCTCCTCGACAATGCCCTTGCCAAAGAAGAAGCGTAGCTTGCGGTACTTCATGTTCCAGGACTGCTCGCTCCACTGGCCCGAGAGCACACCCGCCACGGACTTGGTCTCCTTGGGCAGGCTGGCGTTCTCGCGACCGTGGAACAGGCTGCCGACCTCGTACAGGTGCACGTTGGGCGTGCCGTGGGCCTCGTTGTAGGCAACGGACTGGAGCAGACCCGGCAGCAGCGAGCGGCGCATCTCGGTCTGCTCGGCCACCAGCGGATTCATGAGCACCACGGGGCAGCCGCGGCCCTCGGTGGACATGCCGATCTTCTCCAGATCGCCCGGAGCGGCAAAGCCAAAGGTCGTGGTCTCGTTGAGACCGCAGGCGCGCAGGATCTCGCCGACCTTGCGGGTGAGCTTCTGCTCGCGGGTCAGACCGCCGATATGGTTCTTAGCGGCCGGGATGGTCGCCGTCACGCGGCCCATACCCCACAGGCGCAGGACCTCCTCGATCAGGTCGATCTCGCGCGGCAGGTCGGGACGGAAGCTCGGCGGGGTGACCATAAAGTCCTCGCCGTCGCGCTCGACGGTGCAGCCCAGACGGGTGAGCGAACGCTCGATAAAGTCGGGCTCGATGTCGGCACCGCAGATGGCGTGCACGCGGGCCAGGCGCAGCTTAATGCTGTCGATGGTCTTGGGCGCAGGGAAAACGTCGACGTAGCCGGGAGCAACCTCGCCGCCGGCGATCTCCTCGATGAGTGCGCACGTGACGTTGGCGACGTCCACGCAGCCGGTCTCGTCGACCTGGCGCTCAAAGCGGATGGAAGCATCGGAGATCAGCGACAGGTCGCGGCTGGTATGCGAGGTGCGGCCGGCGTTGAAGCAGGCGCTCTCGACCATCACGTCGACGGTGTCGTCCTCGATCTCGGAATCCATGCCGCCCATAACGCCGGCCAGTGCCACGGGACGCTCGCCGTCGGTGATAAGGCCCATGCCGGCGTCGAGCACGCGCTCCTCGCCGTCGAGGGTCGTGAACTTCTCATCCTGCTGAGCGGCGCGAACCACCACGCGACGGTGGCCATCGCGCTCGGCAAAGGTGTCCAGGTCAAAGGCGTGCAGCGGCTGACCGGTGAGCATCATCACGTAGTTGGTGATGTCGACGATGTTGTTGTGCGGACGCACGCCCAGGGCGTTAAGGCGCTTGACCATCCAGTCGGGCGACGGGCCGACCTTCACGTTGCGCACGATGCGGGCGACATAGCGGTCGCACAGGCCCTCGTCGGCAATCTCGACGGAAAGCTCGTCGTCGGTCGCGCGGCCAGTCTCCGCCTTGATGGCGGGCAGCTCAACGTGGAAATCGCGATCGAAAATGGCGCCGGTCTCGCGGGCCATGCCGATCATGGACAGGCAGTCGGGGCGGTTGGGCGTGATCTCGCAGTCGAGCACAGTATCACTCGAGCCCACATACTCGGCAAACGGCATGCCGCAGGGCGTATCCTCGGGCAGGATCATAATGCCAGAGTGGTCGCCGCCCAGGCCGAGCTCGCGTGCGGAGCAGTTCATGCCCATGGACACGACGCCGCGAAGCTTGCTCTTCTTGATTTTGACGTCGCCGGGAAGCACGGCGCCGATCATGGCCGTGACGATGTGGTCGCCGGCCTCGAAGTTCTGCGCGCCACAGACGATCTGCAGCGGAGCGGGGTTGCCGTCGGCGTCGAGATTCTTGTCACCCACGTCGACCGAGCACACATACATATGGTCGCTATCGGGGTGCGGGGTCTTGGTGAGCACCTTGGCAGTCACCACGTGGTCGAAGGACTCGCCCACGGTGTCGATCGCCTCGACCTCGGTGCCGGTACGGATATATTCGTCCGAAAGGGTCTTGGGATCCTCCGGAATATCGATCATGGTCTTGAGCCAGTCGTAAGAAACGCGCATCTAACTGGTCTCCTTTCATCTGTAACGCCTGCAATAAGCAGACGGAAAACTCCAGCTACGGAGACGGGTTTCCGAGGTGCCGCAGATTGCCTTGAAAGAGGAGGGCCGCGTACTTAGGTACGCAACCGACGATTGAAAGGCAAGGTGCGGTGGCTCGGGAAGCCGCCGGGACAGGTCAACTTAAAATTGGTTCAAGAAGCGCATATCGCCAGTCATGAGCGTTCGCAGGTCGGGCAGGTCGTAGCGCAGTGCCGCGACGCGCTCGGCGCCAATACCAAAGGCGAAGCCGGTGTACTTCTCGGGGTCGATGCCGCAGTTGATCAGGACGTTGGGGTCGACCATGCCGCAGCCCAGGATCTCGATCCAGCCGCTGTGCTTGCAGAAGTTGCAGCCCTTGCCGCCGCACACGTGGCAGCTCACGTCCACCTCGCAGCTGGGCTCGGTGAAGGGGAAGAAGTGCGGGCGATAGCGCGTCTTGCGGTCCTCGCCAAACATGCACTTAACAAAGTAGTCGAGCGTGCCCTTAAGGTCGCCAAAGGTAATGCCCTCGTCGACGACCAGACCCTCAATCTGGTTGAACTGCGGAAGGTGGCAGGCATCGGCCGTGTCGGGACGGTAGACGGTGCCCGGGCAGATCATGTAGATGGGCGGCTTTTGCGACTCCATGGTGTGGATCTGCACGCCCGAGGTCTGGGTGCGCAGCAGCACGTCGGACTCGCCGTGGGCGTGGGCCTCGGGGTGCGCGACGCTGCCGGGGTTATTGTCGACCACGTAGAAGGTATCGCGGGCCGAGCGGCTCGGGTGATCCATGGGGGCGTTGAGCGCGGTGAAGTTGTAGTAGGAGGTGTCGACCATGGGACCGGACTCGACGGTGTAGCCGATGCCGCAGAAGATGTCCTCGGCCTCCTCGATGATCTGCTTGATCAGGTGCTGGTGGCCGATCTGCGGACGGATGCCCGGCAGCGTGATGTCGACGGCGTCGTGCTCGAGTGCGCGCTTGAGGGCGGCGGCCTTCATCTCGGTGTTGCGCTCGTCGAGCATGCCCTCGATCAGCTGGCGCATCTCGTTGGCGCGCTTGCCCATCACGGGACGATCCTCGGGGGCGAGCTTGCCCATCATGCGCATCAGGCCGGTGATGCGGCCCTTGCGGCCGAGCAGCTCAACGCGCGCAGCCTCGAGCTTGGCTGCGTCGTCGGCGCCTGCGACGAGCTCCTTGGCCTCTTCCTCGAGTTTGACCAGATCATCAATCAGACTCATGTCTTCCCTTTCGTCTCTCGCGCTCTCCGTTTGCCGAGGCGGCTGCCGCCGTCTGACGTTGCGAAAACGCGGCCCGGTTCGGTAATAAAAAACCGTCCTCGGGCATGTGCATTGCCCAAGGACGGTTGAATTCCGCGGTACCACCTTGTTTGACCCGGCGGATGTCTGGCCCGCCGTGCCCACTCTGCGCCCCTTATCGCGAGGCTCACGGCTTCCCTACTGGGGCTTCGCCGCCGCTGGCCGCGCGCCCGTTGAGGTCGCTGCTCGGGAGTGAACGCTTGGCCCTTGCCACCGCAGGAAGGCTTGCAGCCCATGGCCTTCCCTCTCTTGCCGGCGACGCGGCGGGCAAAACCCTCTCCGTCAACGCATTGGGCTACAGGATAACACATTCTGCGAGCATATCGCCGCGTTCCGTTTTGTTCGCACTGGGTACAAGGCAGGTAGCTGTGCAAACTGGCCGCACGCCCACCCGTGGCGTCCGGTCTGCGAGATCAAGGATATAGGTATGGGAAAGAAACTCGATAAGAAGGCCAAGGCGGGCAAGAGCATCAAGAAGCTCCGCAAGCTCGAAGGCAAGCTGTGGACTCGCGAGTACCTGCTCAAGATTGCCGAGTTTGACGGCGCGACCATTGCCCCCGCCAACGGTGCCGCAGCGCGCGCCGATGCCATGGGCACCCTTGCCGGTGAACATCACAAGCTCCTGACCAGCAAAAAGTCTGTCGAGCTTGTGCGCTCGCTGGCACGCGAGACCGTCGCCGGCGGCAAGATCGACGACCCGCAGCTGCTCGACGAGATCCGTGTGCTCGGCCGCGATCAACGTGAGGCCAGTGCCATCCCCACCGAAGAAGCCGAGGCCTGGACCAGGCTCACCTGCGAGGCGGACGCCGTGTGGCACAAGGCCAAGGCAGCCAACGACTGGGCGAGCTTTGAGACCTATGTGGATAGAATCGTCGCCCAACTTAAGCATCAGGCCGAGCTCATGGACCCCAAGCGCGATCCATACGACGTTTGGCTCGACCAGTACGAGCGCGGCCTTTCCGCCAAGAGCTTCGACGCGTTTTGCGACGAGGTCAAGGCCACGGTCGTGCCGCTCGTGCACGCCATCGGCGAGCGCGGCCAGCAGCCGGCTGCCGACTTTTTGCACGCCCACGTGCCCGAGGCTGCCCAGCGCGCCATGAGCTTCGACCTTATGAAGCTTGTCGGCCTGGACCTGGACGACACCACGCTTGCCTTTACCGAGCATCCGTTTAGCGAGGGCTTTGCCGTGGGTGATGCGCGCATCGCGACGCACATCTACGAGGACGACTGCATCTCCAACGTCTACAGCATCATCCACGAGGCGGGGCACACCATGTACGAGCTGGGCGTCAATCCCGCCTACGCGCGCACCTGCCTGGAGGGCGGCACCTCCATGGGCATCCACGAGAGCCAGAGCCGCTTTTTCGAGAACACCGTGGGTCGCAGCCGCGCCTTTATGGGCCCGCTGCTCGAGGTGCTGCGTCGTCACGCGCCCGAGGTCTACGGCGACGTCGACGAAGACACGCTCTACCGCGCCGTGAACATCGCGCAGCCGTCGTTGATCCGCACCGAGGCCGACGAGCTCACCTATCCGCTGCATATTATGGTGCGCTACCAGATTGAGCGTATGCTGTTTGCCGGCGAGGCTGCGGCCAAGGACATCCCCGCGCTTTGGAACCGCTTTATGGACGAGTACCTGGGCATTCCCGTTCCCGACGACACGCACGGCTGCCTGCAGGATACGCATTGGAGCGGCGGTTCGTTTGGCTACTTCCCCACGTATGCGCTGGGTAGCGCCTACGATGCCATGTTTGTGCCGGCCATGTGCCGCGACGGCGCGCCCCCCTCCAGGGCCCGCGCGAGCGGGCATCTCGCGCCCCCCCCCGCCCGGCTGGGCGTAGCGCGGCGTCTGATTAGTGGCGCTCTTGAAATGCCAGTTGCCCAGACCGCCCCGGCCGCCCCGGAGCAGCACGAGCCGCTCGCCGTCGGCCGTCACCTCGCCCACCGTTTCGGTGGTCGCAGTCCCGTCCTCGTTCTCGAAAACGCGCTTGGCTACCGTGCCCAGCGGAACCGGGATCACGATGTCGCGGGCATCCTTGCCCGAGGAGCGCGCCCCGGAGCCGTGCTCGCCGTCCTCGGCGAACTGGTGACGCTGGTATTTGAGGTGGATGAGCGTCCAGTACTGCTTGTCGCCTTGCAGGACGATGCTCCCGCCCTTGCCGCCGTCACCGCCGTCGGGACCGCCGAAAGCCACGAATTTTTCGCGGCGAAAATGCGTCGAGCCGCCGCCGCCGTGCCCCGAGCGGGCGAATATCTTTACGTAATCTACGAAATTGGAACCTGCCATGTCATTCATTGTTCTTGAAGCGACAAAGGCACATAAAAGTCGGACGAGAACAAAATTGATTCGCATGCAGTTCGGTAAAACGCCGCAACAAAAATAAAAGTGTCGTTACGACACCCAAAAAAGGCAGACCGCGAAAAAACGGTCTGCCGGCAATTCGGAATAACGGGATTAAATCTGCGAAGCGACGTAATCCCCCACCTCGGAGGTCGAACGGGCCTTTTCGCCCGGCGCTGCAAGGTCCTCGGTGACGACTCCTTCGGCCAGCGCCCGATCGACGGCACGCCGCACAGCCCTGCCCTCGGCATCGAGACCCAGGTGCTCCAGAAGCATCGCGGCCGAAAGAATCGTGGCCATCGGGTTGGCGATGTTCTTTCCCGCGGCCTGCGGATAGGAGCCGTGGATCGGCTCGAAAAGGGCCACTTCGGCCCCCACGCTCGCCGAGGAGAGCATGCCCAGCGAACCGCTGATGACGCTGGCCTCGTCGGTGAGGATGTCGCCGAACATGTTTTCGGTGACGATGACATCGAAATAAGCCGGTTGGCGGATGATCTGCATGGCAGCGTTGTCCACGAACATATAGTCCACCGCCACCTCGGGATACTCCCGGGCTACCCGCTGGGCCGTTTCACGCCACAGACGCGAGGTTTCCAGCACGTTGGCCTTGTCGACGACCGTCAGTTTGCGGCGGCGCGACACGGCCAGCCGAGACGCCACGTGCAGGACCCGTTCGATCTCCGAGACCGTGTAGGTGCAGGTGTCGAAGGCGCGCGCGCCCTCCTCGTCGCGGCCCTGCGGACGGCCGAAGTAGATGCCGCCCGTGAGTTCGCGCACGCAGATGAAATCCGTGCCGCGGACCACCTCCGCCCGGAGCGGCGAACGGTCGGCCAGGGCGTCGAACAGCGCCACGGGGCGCAGGTTGGCGAACAGCCCCAGCGACTTGCGCATCCGCAGCAGCCCCTGCTCGGGCCGCACCTTCGCCGTGGGGTCGTTGTCGTATTTGGGGTCCCCGATGGCTCCGAACAGCACGGCGTCCGCCGCAAGACAGACGGCGTGCGTCTCGTCGGGATAGGGGTCGCCCACGGCGTCGATGGCCGCGGCGCCCACCAATGCGGGACGGTATTCGATCTTGTGTCCGAATTTTTCCGCCACGCGGTCCAACACTTTCGTGGCTTCGGCGACGATCTCGGGACCGATGCCGTCGCCGGCTAAAAGAGCGATTTTAACATCCATTGTCGTTATAGTTTATTTCAATGATATTCAACATTTTGACAGTCGCCTTGATGGCAGCCTCCGTCTGGTCGGCGTCCAGCCCGCGGGTCTTGAACTCGCGGCCGTCCATCTCCCAGGTGATGATCGTCTGCACGAAGGCGTCGGTGCGGCCTCCGGGCGGAATCGAAACGGTATAGTCGCGCAGCATCGGAAACTCGCGCCCGAGCTGTTCGCGGTAGATTTGCCGCAGGGCACGCATGAAGGCGTCGTACTGGCCGTCGCCCGCCGAGGTCCGCTCGTACGCGCAGCCGTGAATCTCGATCCGGAGCGTCGCGACGGGGTGCATCCCCTGCGCCAGCGAGAGGCTGTAATTGAGAATCCGGACCGGGGTGTCGACCGGGTCGTAGCGCAGCACGTCGGCGATGATATACGGCAGGTCCTCGGCCGTCACCTGCTCCTTCTTGTCGCTCAACTCGACCACCCGTTCGGTCACCTTGCGCATCGCGGCCTCGTCGAGGTCGATGCCGCGCGCTTCGAGGTTTTTCAAGACATTGGCCTTGCCCGAGGTTTTGCCCAGGGCGTATTCGCGGACGCGCCCGAAACGCTCGGGAAGCAGTTCGTTGAAGTAGAGGTTGTTCTTGCTGTCGCCGTCGGCGTGGATGCCCGCGCACTGCGTGAAGACGCTCGCGCCGACGATCGGTCGGTTGGCGGGAATGCGGATGCCCGTATAGCTCTCGACCGTGCGGCTGACGCGGTTGATCTTCGTTTCGTCGATCCCCGTCGTGCGGCCCAGGCGGTCGTGCAGCACGGCCACCGCGCTCGACAGCGGCGCGTTGCCGGCCCGCTCACCCAGCCCGTTCACGGTGACGTGAACGCCGTGGAAACCCGCACGCACGGCGGCGGCGGTGTTGGCCACGGCGAGGTCGTAGTCGTTGTGGGCGTGGAAATCGAAATGCAGCGACGGATAACGCTCCACCAGGTCGCGGCAGAAACGTTCGGTGTCGTAGGGGTCGAGGACGCCCAGCGTATCGGGGCACATGAACCGGCTGACGGGAGCGTCGGCCAGTCCGTCGAGCATCGCGTAGACGTAGTCGGGCGAACGGCGCATGCCGTTGGACCAATCCTCAAGGTAGAGGTTCACCTTCATCCCGCGGTCGACGGCCGCAAGGATCTCGGCGCGCACATCCTCCAGATGCCGTTCGGGCGTGCGGCGCAGC
>USAX01000047.1 GCA_900552705.1 uncultured Collinsella sp.
AGCAGTAATGCAGCAAGCCGTTGCCAGCCGCGTTGAGAGATTCGTTGTTGAAAGGAGGCCCCGTGAACGCCTTTGACCGCTACGCCCCGTTTATCCAAGACTTCATCTACTCCCACGATTGGGAGAGTCTGCGCTCCATCCAGGTTGCGGCGGCAGATGCCATCTTCAACACGCAAGACAATGTGCTCCTGACGGCATCCACGGCATCTGGCAAAACTGAGGCGGCCTTCTTTCCCATCCTGACCGAGTTTTGGGAGAACCCGCCCGCGAGCGTGGGCGCCCTCTACATTGGCCCCCTCAAGGCGCTCATCAACGACCAATTCGTCCGCCTCAACGACCTGTGCGAAGAAGCCGATATCCCCGTCTGGCACTGGCACGGAGATGTCTCGCAGTCGCACAAAGCAAAGCTCATCAAAAAGCCGAGCGGTATCCTACAGATTACGCCCGAATCACTCGAGGCACTCCTGATCCACAAGCACATGGCAATCCCGCGCATGTTTTGCGACCTGCGCTATGTGGTTATCGACGAGGTTCATTCGCTTATGCGCGGCGACCGTGGCGGGCAAACGCTCTGCCTTATCGAGCGACTCTCGCGTATGGCAGGCGTGCAGCCCCGCCGCGTCGGCCTTTCTGCTACCATCGGCGACCCCGAGCGCACGGGCGCCTTTCTCTCACAGGGAACGGGACGCGATTGCGTTATCCCCCGTTTTGAGGAGCCGCGCCGCGTGTGGCGTATCTCCATGGAGCACTTCTACAACTCGGGTCCCCAGGCGCAGCAGCGAGGATTTGAGAGCACAGGTCCTCAAGAGGCCGAAGTGCTTGCGTGCGAGCGCATTGAAGCAGCGGCACCCGCGGCGCTGCCCGCCGGCGCCCAGGACAGGTGCCACAGCGGACAGCTCACGCAGGAGGAGCGCCGTCAGCGTCGCGAACAGGCACAGGGCAAGGCTGCACCGAAGGGTCCCCGCACTTCCTCGGCCCCCGAGGGCGAAGTCGATATCCCCCGAGCACCCGAACAGGCATTACTCAACCCCACCGACACAGCGCCAGACAACGCCGACCCCGGCATGGGCTATATCTTTGAGCACACGCGCGGCCGCAAGTGCCTGGTCTTTGCCAACTCGCGCGAGGAGGCGGAGGCCGTATGCTCCATGCTGCGCAGTTACTGCGAGAGCCGGCACGAGCCCGACCGCTTTCTCATCCACCACGGCAACCTTTCGGCATCGTTACGCGAGACCGCCGAGGAGCTCATGCGCGACGAGGAACAGGCGCAAACAACCGTCACCACCTCTACGCTGGAGCTCGGTATTGATATCGGCCGCTTGGAGCGTGCCTTTCAGATCGATGCGCCGTTTACCGTCAGCTCCTTTCTGCAGCGCATGGGCCGCACGGGACGCCGCGATCTTCCGCCCGAGATGTGGTTCGTCATGCGCGAGGAAGAGCCCGAGCCGCGCACGATGATGCCCGAGACCATTCCCTGGAAGCTCCTACAGGGCATCGCGCTCGTACAACTCTATCGCGAAGAAAAGTGGGTCGAACCGCCCGAGCTCGATCGACTCCCCTACAGCCTGCTCTATCACCAGACCATGTCGACGCTCGCCAGCACCGGAGAGCTCACGCCAGCAGAGCTTGCCCAGCGCGTGCTCACGCTCAGCTATTTCCACCGTGTCTCGGCAGACGATTACCGTGTGCTGCTACGTCACCTCATTACAATCGACCATATCCAGGTCACCGAAGGTGGCGGGCTTATCGTGGGCCTCGCGGGCGAGCGCATCATCAACAACTTTAAGTTCTACGCCGTGTTCCAGGAAAACGAGGAGTTTACCGTCCGGAGCGAATCGGCCGAGCTGGGCACGATCGTTAATCCGCCCCCGCCCGGTGAGCGCATCGCCATCGCCGGACACTGCTGGATTGTCGAGGAAGTGGACTGGAAGCGTCATAACGTCTTTGCCACGCAGGTCAAGGGCCGTGTGCCGGCCTACTTTGGCGACTGCCCCGGCGACATCAATACACACGTACTCGAGCGCATGCGCAAGGCGCTCAACGAGCACGCGGCATATCCGTACCTCATGGGCAACGCACGGGCACGCCTTGCACAGGCTCGTCATACCGCCGAGATTTCGGGGGCGGGAACTAAACCGCTCATTAACCTGGGCGGCGACACCTGGGTGCTCTTCCCCTGGCTGGGTAGCTACGCTTTTTTGGCACTCGAGCGCATGCTCAAGATTAAATGTGCAGCCGAACTGGGCCTTCGAGGGCTCGATCCGTCGCGCCCGTACTTTATGCAGTTTAAGATGAAGGCCGACGAGGAGACGTTCTTTGAGGTACTCGCCGCCGAGGCCGAAAAGGACTTCGATCCCATCGAGCTCGTCTATCCCGGCGAGGTGCCTTATTTTGACCGCTACGACGAGTTTGTTCCCGAAGAGCTCGTGCGCAAAGGCTTCGCCGAAGGCGTGCTCGACATAGAGGGCATGAAGCAGCGCGTCCGCAGCTGGCGCGACCACACCTAAGACGGGACTGACTACTCCCAATAGGCTAGTCGCGGAGGGCAGTGCCAAGGAAGTCGGCGTCGAAGGGCACGGTTTCGGCAAAGGCGTAGTCGCCGTCGCTGGCGATGAGCAGGTAGTTTTCCTCGCCGCCGAACTCCGCATCGCCGCAGGGCACCACCCAAACGTGATCGAACACCTCGAGCGTCGTGGCGGCGCAATCGCGCAGGAACGACACATCGCTCCCCTCGTTCGCACTCACGATATTGGCAACGTAGATGCCGCCGACATTTAGGCTGCCCCGCACTAAACGCAACGCCTCAACGGTTGCCAGCTCGCGCACGGGCTCGGCACCGCCAAAGCAATCGCTCACGACCACGTCGTAGCGACGATGACCCACGCTCGTCACGCCCAGATATGAGCGAGCCTCAGCGGTAATCACCCGCAGGCGATCGCCCACCGTGTGCTCCAGCTCATCCAGGTAGAACCAACGGCGCGCCAGACGCGTTATCTCTCCGTCATACTCAATAACGTCCATGCGCAAGCCCTCGTGCGACATCAGCGCGAACTCAGGATAGGCAAACCCGCCGCCGCCCAGCATGAGCATGCGGTCGATACCGTGACCATAAGCGTCACGCATTGCGCCCTCAGCCTCAAACACATCGTCAAACGCACGATAGTACGCAAAGACGGGCTCCGCCCAACGCTCGCCAACGTAGCTCGCGCTTTGGTAGACGCCGCCCTGCACGAGCACACGGACCTCGTCACCGCTCTCGTCGTGTACACGCTTCACACGCGCCAACCCGTTGCGGGTACGTGCGACCTGCAGACAGGCAGCACGAACAGCGACAGCGGCCGCACCAAGCGCCGCGGCTCCCAGAGCAACGCCGGCAACGACGCCGGCAGAAACACTCGGCTTGTTCATCTAGAGCTCCTTTTGCAGATAAAGGCCATGGTCATAAAATCCAAGATGGCGATAGTACTCGCGTGTGCCAATCGCGCTAATCACGTTGATGCGCGCATAACCCGCATCCCGGGCAATCTCGCATGCATGCTCTACGAGCAAACGCCCCAAACCGTGATGCTGCGCCGCCCGGCCTTGATCCCCCACGCGCGCCGCCATGCCATACACGTGCACCTCGCGAATCATCGCCTCGTCCAGCGTCGTCGGCAACTCGTCCGCATGCGTGGCTACAAACGAATGGTCGGGCAGAGACAGGCGCAAAAAGCCCGCGATCTTGCCCCGCGGCGTCACCCACTGCAAAAAGCGCTCGCGCGTCACCGGCGTCTCGTAAGCGACCTCATCAAGAGACAGTTCGTCCAGGTCGGCGCCCGCGGTGCTGATCTCGCGATAGCGAATCTCTCGCACCTTGGCGCCCTTGCCCTGCGCCGCCAGGCGATTCTCGACCAGTTGGCGAAGGTTGGGCTTCTTGTTGCCCACCATAATGTCGTCGGAACTAAAGTCGCGAATCATGCGGCTAATGCGACAGAACGCCGGCGTCACCACGATGTCGTCGGCCAACACATCGAGCAGCTCGTCCTCGGTATAGGGGCGCCACTCGCCACGCTCATAGCAGCCCACCAGACGCGAGCCCTCAATGAGCGCACACGGGTAGACCTTGACCTCGTCGGGCATAAAGGCGCCCTCGGTCATAAAGCGCTCGTAGTCGCGCTTGTCCCCCTCGGGCGTGGCGCCGAGCAAGTTGAGCATAAAGTGCGCGTGGATCTTAAAGCCAAATAGGCGCGCGAGCGAAAACGCTCGCTCGATCTTCGCCACCGAAATACGACGCTCGTTGATATCGAGCAGGTGCTGGTCGAGACTCTGGATACCCATCTGAATCTTGGTGCAGCCCAGGCGGCGAACGAGCGTAAGCGCTTGCGGCGTCACGGCATCGGGCCGGGTCTCGATAACGAGTCCCACCACGCGATGCTTCGCCGTCTCGTTGATGCGCTGTTGCCGCTCAAGCTCCTCCATCGTGGCGGTCTGCCACTCGGCAACCTCGCCCCACGGCGTACATGGGCCGTACAGACGACGCACCGCGCGGTTGTAGCCGCCCACGGCGGCATCCACACGCTCCTGCTCGTCGGCAACGCCGGCAGTAAGCTCAGCCTCGTCTGTCGCAATGCCGGCGGCCCGATAGCGCTCGCGACGCTCCGCCACTACCGACGGAAGAGCATCGGCGGGAGCATCATCGAGCACGCGCCCTGCCTCGGCACGACTGATACCCGGACGCGCCAGCATGGGATTGGCCGCCACGCCGGCCACGGCATCGTCATTGAGCGCACGGAAAAGCTCCGACATAAACCATGTCTGATAGCCTTCCGGATAGTCGCTCCAGGTGCCACCGAGCACGATGAGCTCGATCTTATCGGTCGCATGCCCCATCTGCGAAAGCGCCGTCAGACGAGCGCTCACCTGCAGATACGGGTCGAAGCAGTTTTGCTCCGCACGGGCGCACGCCGGCTCGTCGTGCAGATAGCTTTTGGGCATGCGCAGATCGCTGGGGCAAAACAGGCAATCGCCCGAGCACGGCCAGGGCTTGGTGATGACGGTAATGGTCGCCACGCCCGAAGCCGTGCGACGCGGCTTCATCCTCAGCACTCGCAGCAACTGGCGTTCCAGATCGGCATCGACATTCCACGCAGTCCAACGAGCCGGCTCCTCGCGTTTAACCCGCTGGTAAAACGGCAGCAGACGGCGCTTGGCCAGATCACGCTTGTCGGCACCCTCACGGCGCGCCTCGGCATGTATCAGTTTGACGAGTGCCTTGTCGTCCACGGTCTCGCCGCGACGCAGGGCATCGAGTATGTTCAAAATAATCTGTTCCATGACCCCATTGTAAAGGCAAAGGCGCCGGAGCCCGTCACGGCTCCGGCACCTACATCAAACAGCGCGTATAAGCATCTATGTTTGCGGACTTAGTCCGCCGTCGTCATTCCGGATTGAACGACATGTCGCCCGAACCAACCGCAAAGCGATACGTGGCGGACTTGTCGCCATTCTCGAACTCGAGGCTCGAAATCGCCTCGTCGTCGTAGCTATCCGGAAGGAAATCGCTCTCGAAGTCACCGCTACCCAGAGTAAGGCTCGCCGTAAAGCCCGTAGAGTTCGGAACCGTTACCTCCACATCGCCCGAGTCCACGCTTACGTTCATCGACTTCGCGGGGGCCTGGTAGAGCTCGAACGTCACATCGCCCGAACCGACCTCTGCACTGAGCGCATCAGTCACGCTGCCCGTAAACTCTACATCTCCCGCACCCAGGAAAAGGTCAAAACCATCACAGATGACACCGGCGATCTGCAAATCACCCGAGCCCACGTGCGCGTTGATCCCCTTCAGATGTTCGGCAACACGGCGTGGCAGCTCAACCGTAACCGAGCAATCGATTGCCTTACCGTCATCACTTCCAAACTGGGAAACCTTGAGCGTCGAGTCCTCGACGGATGCGATGTGTTGCGCCGCGGCCTTGGAGGCATCCATACCCTTGGCAACGCGCCCCCGCTCGATAACGCGAGCCTTGTTGCCATCAACAACCTTGACGTCCACCGAAGCCGCATTGATATCGAAATCGAGGTAGCGGAACATATCGGCATCAAAAGTCGTGCTCGAAAGCTGCTGAGGCTGAGCGGAATAGTTACCGTCATCCAAAAGATCGCCCTCGTCCGCCACATCGTCCCTACCGGACAAGCCGGATACAACATCGTCGAGATCCCACGGGCCATCAAAATGAATCAATGTCCGTGAAACGCCAAATACAAGCCCAACAATGAGCACAAACGCCCCGATGCCAACGCCCAGGCGTACCTTGGATTCATGCGAAAGCTTCATCATTCGTCACCCTCTTTGGAAATCGGCGCAGCGGTGGTCGCGGTAGCCACGTCAGCATCAGGTTCCGCAGAAGTATCCTTCCCCTGGGCCTTGATCGCCACCGGCGCCGGACCAACCTGGATATCCCCGCGCGCCCAATCGCCATCGAGCGCACGCGCCACCCAGTGATAGATGGGGATCGTAAAGAAGATTAGCGCGGCAAAGGGGCCGGCACCAAACAGGAACATTAGCAAAAAGAACAGCAGCCAGCACACAGCCCAATACGGGAACGACTGGAATGGCCCCTTCACCGGAGTCGGATTAAGCGCACCAGTGTTCGTCGCCTGTGCCGTAGCGGCATTGGCGGCCTGCGCACTCCAGCTTGCCGCTTGCGCCGCCTTGGCGGCGGCATCACTCGCCTGCGTTGCCGCCTCGGTAGCACGTGCCGCCGCCTCATGGGTACGGGCGCGCTCCGCCGCCTCAGCCTCGCGCTGACGGGCGCGGTCCTCGTTCTCAAACTCGATATCGTCCTCAATCTCGTCGCTCGGATTGAGCAGCTCGTCCAGACTCACGCCATAGAGTTTTGCGAGCGAGATCAGGTTCTCGGTATCGGGAGAGCTCTCCGCGCGCTCCCATTTACTGACCGCCTGGCGCGACAGTCCCAGCTTTCGTGCAAGCCCTTCTTGGCTAAAACCCTTGCTGCGACGAAGGTCGGCGAGCCGCTGCGCAGTTTCTACATTCATGGTTCCTCCTATGTGATGCCAGCCGTGCCGCCGGACCGTTTTTGTTCTTAAGGCGCCTTGCACAGTTAAAAATCTATCCGCCACCGCCAAAAGCATGCCACCTATTCTAGTGAGATTTTTGACAACCGGCGGTTGCGGGTGCATATGAGCTGCGGAAATGTGTCCAAACAAAGCAATGACCCGCAGCTCGGTTGTCCCCGTTGCGGCGTTAACGGTAGTATGGTCGTACTGTTTATTCCGCACCGCCAACGGAGGGAGTTCCGCGCCGTGAACCGCGATTTCGCCTCATCGCTCATCCAGCTCAACAATACGTTCTATCGCGAGCACTCCGCTTCCTTTTCCGATACGCGCCAGGCCCCGTGGCCCGGCTGGGTGCGTACCATGGACATCGCGCTCGAACAGCTCGATGCGGCCACGATCGAGCATCCCGTCCGCGTCTTCGATCTTGCCTGCGGCAATATGCGATTCGAGAACTTTGCCGCCGGCGGCGCACTTGCCGCCAAGGGCATCGACGGCACAAACCCCTCGGCAGATGCCAGCTGCCCGTTTGAGTTCTATGGTGTCGACTCGTGCCAGGACCTGGCCATCGATGCCCACGGCCACGCCCTGCGCATTCCCAATCTGCACTTCCAGGAACTCGACGTGCTCGACGCCCTCATGAAGCTCAACCCCGCCGAGACACCCGACGTGCTTTTCGACGCCCCGCTCGCCGATATCTCGGTCTGTTTTGGCTTTATGCACCACGTGCCGTCGTGCGAGTACCGCGTACGCGTGCTCGACGCCTTGGTGCGCCAGACGCGACCGGGCGGCATCATCGCCATCAGCTTTTGGGAGTTTATGAACGACGAGCGCATGGCGCGCAAGGCCGTTCGCGCCGAAGCCCGCGCCGAGCTCACCCCACCGTTTGAGGGTTACGATTCCGCGCAGTTTGAAGCCGGCGACCACCTCATTGGCTGGCAAAACGACCGCCACGCTTACCGCTATTGTCATCACTTTGACGATCAGCAGATCACCGACCTGGTGCGCGGCGTCCGTACGTTCTACAAGAGCGGCGAGGTCCCCGTGCGCGAGCTTGAGCGTTTCCATGCCGACGGTCGCAGCGGCGAGCTCAACCGCTATGTGATTCTCAAGCGTCTGTAGGCACCGACGACGCGCCGCCGAGCCGAGCCGCATCTTTCGGGCAAACTATGCCCACCTTCTTCCAACGCATCACCGAAACGCGCAGCCATGCGTTTCGCATTTATGATCAAGGAGCCTCATGGGAGCCGTCCACGTTCGCACGCCTAAGAACTTTGTACTCGAGGAGCGCCTGGAGCGCTACGCCGATGCGATTGAGACGAACCCCGAGGCCTATGTCGGAGATTGGCGCAAGGCCTGTGCGCCCGCAGGCAGCAAGCCTTTCGAACACCTTCACCTGGATCTTGGTTGTGGCAAGGGAACGTACCTTGTAGAGCGCGCGGCCCACGAGCCAAACACGCTCTTTATCGGCATGGACCAGGAGCCCATCTGCATCGCCTATGCCGCACAGAAAATCCGCGAGCAGGAGCTATCCAACGCGCTCGTCCTGCCCCGAGGTGCCGCATCGCTGCCGCAGCTGTTTGCCGCAGGCGAGCTCGATGCCATCACCATCAACTTCCCCACGCCGCAGCCCAAGGCCAAGTACGCCAAAAAACGACTCGTCCATGTCGACCATCTGATGCTCTACCGCCCGCTCCTTACGGCCGGCGCCACCGTCACGCTGCGCACCGATAGCAAGCCACTGCGCGACTACGCCCTGGGGCAGTTTGCCGCGGCAGGCTACGACACGCTTTGGGTAAGTGACGACGTCCGCCGCGACCATCCCGAGCACCCCGAGACCGAATATGAATGCCGCACACGCGAGATGGGCGCCGCCGTCTATGGCATTTGCGCCACACCCGGCGCGCAGCCCAGCGATGAACAGCTCGCGGCGGGCCGCGCGCAGGAGCAAAGCCTTGCCTGCTACCTGCCCGAAAACCTTGATGAGCTCACCTATGTACCTCTGGGCATGGAAGAGGCCGTCGAGAACTTTAAGAACCGCGCCCGTAAAGGCAAGAAACGCCTGCCTCAGGAACGCTAGCACCGCGCGCCCATTTCCTGCATTTTCTCGCCCGCTGGCACCCCGCGCCGCCGCTACGCCATAATAGTTGACGGACAAACGGCGAGAGAAAGCAACCACATGGCACAGACCACGACAGATATCACCGCCAGCACCGTTTCCGGCGCCGGCGCCGCCAGCTCATTCTCGGGTGGCACGGGAACCGAAGCCGAGTTCGGCTCGCTCGGCGCGCTCTCCCCCACCTGGTGGGAGCCCGAGGACGGCAGTGAGCCCGAACCATGGCTCACGCCCGATCAGGCCTTCGAACGCTTCTTTGAATGGACGAGCGGCCGCGGCATTGAGCTGTGGGATCACCAAGAAGAGGCCCTCATGGACCTGGCAGCCGGCGATCACGTCATTTTAGGCACACCGACCGGCTCGGGTAAATCGCTCGTCGCGCTGGGCATGCTCTTTATAGGCATGGCACAGGGCAAACGCTGTTATTACACGGCCCCCATCAAGGCCCTGGTCAGCGAAAAGTTCTTCGACCTGGTACAGGTACTCGGCCGCGATAACGTCGGTATGATAACCGGTGATACGCACATCAACACCAAAGCACCCGTCATCTGCTGCACGGCCGAAATCCTTGCCAACGATGCGCTGCGCGAGGGTGAGGACGCCGATGTGGGCTGCGTGGCCATGGACGAGTTCCACTACTTTGCCGACCCCGATCGCGGTTGGGCCTGGCAGGTGCCGCTGCTCACCCTGCCCCACACGCAGTTTATGCTCATGAGCGCCACGCTCGGCGATGTCACTGCCATCGCCGCCTCACTCGAGGAGCACACCGGCGCTGCTTGCGACTTGGTTGTCGACGCCCCGCGTCCTGTTCCGCTGAGCTACGACTATGTGACGACCTCCCTCGAGGGCACGGTCGAGCTCGCCATGCGCCGCGGCGAGGCCCCGCTCTATATCGTGCACTTTAGCCAGGATGCCGCCCTTGCGACGGCACAGTCGCTCGCCAATTTTGGCATCGCCAGCAAGGAGCAGCGCGAAGCCATCAAAGAAGCGGCAAAGGGGACGAGCTTCTCGACGGCCTTCGGCAAGATCCTCAAGCGCTTGCTCGGCTGCGGCGTCGGCGTGCACCATGCTGGCATGTTGCCGCGCTATCGCCTGCTGGTCGAGCGCTTAGCTCAACAGGGCCTGCTGCCCGTCATCTGCGGTACCGATACGCTCGGCGTCGGCATCAACGTACCCATCCACACCGTGGTGCTCACCGCGCTCACCAAGTTCGACGGCTACAAGATGCGTCGTCTGCGCGCCCGCGAGTTCCATCAGATTGCCGGTCGCGCCGGCCGCTCGGGCTTCGATACCGAGGGCATGGTGATTGCCGAGGCACCCGAGCACGAGATCGAGAATGCCAAGCTCATGGCCAAGGCGGGCGACGACCCCAAAAAACTCCGCAAGATCAAAAAGAAGAAGCCTCCCGAGGGCTTTGTCACCTGGAACAAGCAGACCTTTGAGCGCCTGATCGAGACGCAACCCGAAACGCTCAAGCCGCGCCTTCGCATCACACACTCCATGGTGATTAGCGTGGTCGAGCAGGGCGGCGACGCTCGCGCCCGCGTGCACGACCTCATCGAGACAAGCCTGCAAACGCCCGAGGAAAAGGCAAAGCTCGAGGTTCGTGCCGACGAGATCTTCGCCACGCTCATCGACTCCGGCGTCGTCGTGCGCACCGAGGTGCCGCCCGCACCTGACGCTCCGGCTGACGCCGCGCCGGACATCGACTACGCGTTGACGGTCGACCTGCCCGAGGACTTTGCGCTCGACCAGCCGCTCTCGCCGTTTTTGCTTGCCGCGCTGGAGCTGCTCGACCCCGAGAGTGAGACCTATACCATGGACCTCATCTCGATGGTCGAGGCTACGCTCGAGGACCCCAAGCAGGTATTGCGCGCACAGGAGCGCGCTGCGCGCGACCGCGCGATGGCCGAGATGAAGGCCGACGGCGTCGACTATGAGGAACGCCTGGAGCGTATCCAGGATGTCAGCTACGAAAAGCCGCTCGAGGACTTACTCGATGCCGCCTTCGACAAGTACTGTCAGGAAGTACCCTGGGCCAACGACTACCAGCTCTCGCCTAAAAGCGTCCTGCGCGACATGCTGGAGAGCGCGAGCGACTTTAAGGGCTATATCCAAAAGCTCGGCATCGCCCGCTCCGAGGGCATTCTGCTGCGCTACCTAGCCGAGGCCTACCGTTCCCTCGATCGCACCGTACCCATCGAGAAGCGCGACGAGCGCCTGCGCGACATCATCTCGTGGCTGGGCTTTGTGGTGCGCTCGGTGGACTCGAGCCTGGTGGACGAATGGGAGAACGCCGGCAACCCGGCAGCCCTCGATGCCGCACCGCCGCAGGGCATCGACGAGGTCGTGGCAGACCGCCGTGGCTGCACCCTGCTGGTGCGCAACGCGCTCTTCCGCCGCGTGACCCTTGCCGCCCGCGAGCACATTCGCGACCTGGGCGAACTCGACGACGACTGGGGCATGAGCGAGATCCGCTGGCAAAAAGCACTCGACGCCTACCATGAGCAGCACGAGGAAATCCTCACCGACGGAGATGCCCGCAGTGCCGCAATGTTTTCCATCGATGAGTCCGACGAGAAGACCGATCACGTGTGGCACGTGCATCAGATCTTTGCCGACGAGGATGGCGACCACGACTTTGGCATCATGGGCGACGTCGACCTGGATGCCACGCAAGACGGCGGCGAGGTCATCTTCAAGAACTACCGTGTCGGCTTTATCGAGGACCTGCTCGAAGACTAGCCGGGCGCAATGGGACGAAACGAAGCGGGGCCGCTGGCAACATCGCCAGCGGCCCCGCTTTTCGTGCGATACGCTATCCCCTACTCGGCATCCTCGACCTCATACGAATCCGCCTCGGCTGGCTCATCGTTTGTCTCTGGCGCAGCCCCGCGCGCCTCGTCAAAGGCGGCCTTCATGGTCTTATTGCCCCACGTGAGTTTGCGAATGGTAAGATCGTCGGCTTTCTTGTTGGCAAGGCGCAGATTGTTCTCGGAGGACAGCAACGCCTCCTTGGTTTTCTGCAGGTGGCTAATCGTCTTGTCGATCTCATCGATCGCCGTTTGGAACTTGCGGCTCGCGATCTCGTAGTTGCGGCCGAAGTCGTTCTTGAACTTCTCCATCTTGGCCTCGAAGTTCGTGACGTCGATGTTCTGCTGTTTGTACTCCGCCAGCTCCTGCTTATAGCGCAGCGAACCCATGGCAGCGTTGCGAAGAAGCGTGATCATGGGAATGAAAAACTGTGGGCGAATCACGTACATCTTCTCGTAGCGATAGCTCACGTCCACGATTCCTGCGTTATAGAGCTCGCTCTCGGGCTCGAGCAGCGTGCAGAGCACCGCGTACTCACAGCCTTTCTGGCGACGATCGTGATCGAGTTTCTTAAAGAAGTCCTCGTTTTTATGCTTGGTCGCGGTCTCGTCATTCTCGTTTTTCATCTCGAACATAATCGAGATGACCTCGTTGCCGCTCGCGTCGCACTCACGGAAAATGAAGTCGCCCTTGGTGCCCTCGGACGCATCGTTATCTTTCTCGAAGTACGCGTTAGGAAACGCCGTCATGCGCAGACGGTTAAACTCGGTCTCGCAATGCTGTTCGAGCGACTCGCCCACCATCTTGGTGGACAGGCGGACCTTCATGTCCTTAAGGCGCTCAATCTCTTCATCCTTATAGCGAATCAGCTCATCGCTCGCGCGCTTGGCTTGCGCAAGCTCGAGCTCGT
>USAX01000048.1 GCA_900552705.1 uncultured Collinsella sp.
CGCGATCGGCCGGGTCGTGCCAGTACATGGCGATGCGTTCGAGCGTCTCGACCCCGTCGATCTTACTGTCGATATCCATGTCGATCGGTGTTCGTGTGCGCTTGAGCGAAGCCGCGATGTGGGGGTCACCGCCGCAGAACTCATCCAGGCGCCCGTAAAGCGAGCGGGGGAGGAAGCACTGCCCATCCGCGAAGATATCGAAGGTCACATCGTGGCCGGCGGCGATGCGATGGACGCGATGGGCAATGCCGCGATCGAGCGGACGGCTCAAAATGCGCGTGGCGCGCGAGGCATCGTTGGGCACATCGTCGTCGAGCTGCCAGACGCTGGCGCCATTGGCGCAGACCGCGTAGTGCACGGCAGGATGGGCGAGGATGGGCTCAAAGACGCCCGACAGCGGACGCCCCGTGCACGGTACAAACTCAATGCTGCGACGTGCGAGCTCGTCGAGCATCGCCCAGGTGGCGTCGCCCATCTGCTTGTCGCTCGTCAGCAGTGTTCCATCCATATCGGAAAAAACAATCATTCGATGCAGCCCTTTCTACTGGCATAAAAAGCGTGGCCGAGGGCGGTGATGCCCTGGCCACGTTCGAGTTCTATAACGGTCCGCGTCCTAGCGGTCGGCGATCGGCTTGTACTCCAGCGGCTCGATCACCGGACGATAGGCCGGGCGAATAATACGGTGCGCGCAGAAGAGCTCTTCCATGCGGTGTGCCGACCAGCCGGCCATGCGGGCGACGGCGAATAACGGCGTAAAAAGCGTCTCGGGCACGCCGAGCATCTTGTAGATAAAGCCTGTGTACAGGTCGATGTTGGCGCAGATGGGCTTGGTCATGCCGTGGTCGCGCATGACCTGGGGTGCCAGGCGCTCGATGCGCTCGATGAGTGCGAACTCTTCGCCCAAGTCCTTCTTGGCTGCCAGCGAGCGCGCGTAACGACGGCAGACCTCGGCGCGCGGGTCGCTGAGCGTATAGACGGCGTGGCCCATGCCGTAGATGAGGCCCGTGCCGTCGAAGGCCTGCTTGTCGAGGATCTTGCCCAGGTAGGCCGCGACTTCGTCCTCGTCCTCCCAGTTGGAGACATGTGCGCGGATGTCCTCGTGCATGGACACGACCTTGGCATTGGCACCACCGTGGCGCGGGCCCTTGAGCGAGCCGATAGCCGCGGCGTAGGCGGAATACGGGTCGGTGGCCGAAGACGACAGCACGCGGCAAGCGAAGGTGGAGTTGTTGCCGCCGCCGTGCTCGGCATGCAGCATGAGCATAACGTCGAGCAGCATCGCCTCATCGCGGGTGAACGCCATGCCGCCGCGCAGGACCTGTAGGATGGTCTCGGCGGTGGAGAGACCGGGCGTAGGGTGCGGCACGTGAACCTCGGAGCCGCGAAGCTTGGCGACCGAGGCCATGTGTGCGAAGGCGGCGATGCGCGGGAGACGTGCGAGCATGGAAATGGCGACGTCGATTTCGTGCTCGGGCGTGATCACGTCCGGCTCGGCATCGAAGGCGTAGAGCAGCAGTACGGCGCGCTGGAGCACGTTCATGATGCTCGACGATACCGTGGTCATAGGGAACTCTTTAACGTACTCGTCGCTCAGATGTCTAAAGGCGCCCAGGCGCTCGCAAAAGCCGTCGAGCTCTTCCTTGTTGGGCAGCGAACCCGTGATAAGCAGATAAGCGACTTCCTCGTAGCCATAGCGATTCTCGGCCTGGGCATTGTTGACCAGATCCTCGATGCTGTAGCCGCGAAGCGTGAGCTTGCCCTGATCGGGCACGACCTTTCCGTCGACCTTGTTGTAGCCGTGCACATCCGAGATACGAGTGAGACCCGCGACCACGCCCGAGCCGTCGGCATTGCGTAGGCCGCGCTTGACATTGTGCTCGACAAACAGGCCCTCGTCATAAGGGTCGGTCGGCAGGCCGTGGTAGAGGCTTTCGCTCTCAGACGAAATCTGGCGGCTTGCTTCGTAATCCAGAACCAGGCGGCTCAAGTGGTCATCGAAGCGGTAATAGATTTTCTTGGCGTCGTAGGCCATGCGCGCTCCTCTCCGGGCCGCATCGGGGTGGCCTGCATGGGCATGCGCGTGTCAGGCTATCCCCAGCGGCCTGCTCGCTACAGGCGGTACATAAAGTTAAAGACGTCCTCGCGCTGGATGGACACGTTGACGCCCGAAAGCTCGCCGGCCTCGGCCAGCGCCTTCTGCAGCTCGGCGAAGTCGAGCTTGGACTCGGCGGTATCGGCCAGCATGGTCATGGTGAAGATGTCCTCGATAATGGACTGCGTGATGTCGCGGATGTCGACGTTGGCCTCGCCTAGGACACGGGTGACGCCGGCGACGATGCCGGGGCGGTTCTTGCCAAGGACGGTGATGACGATACGGGAGGACGAGATCTCGGCCATGGGAAACCCTTTCGCGTGATTGCGGCGCGCGCGGGGCGCTCCGCTACGGTACAGTGTTCATCATTGTACCTGTCTGGCGCAAAAAAGGCGCGCTCGCTGCGGCGTTACATGCCTGCAACATGAGCGTAAGGGGGAAGGCCGCACGGGGAAGAGCCGTCTGGCGCGTGTCCGGCTCGTGTTGGGTTGATTTCCGATCTCAGCCGAACACATTGAGCGGACAGGCCGTTCCCGCAGTCAGCCGAACGCCTCCGACGGCTGATTCCGAACTGGAAGCGGAGGGCATCCCCGCCCTTCGGTAGGGGATACCGCTCCGCGGCGCATGCCGCGGGCGGCGCCCCTATCGGACCACCGTGACCTCAGTTGGGATGGGCCCAGCACTGCCGCGTACTCGGTGAGCTAGAGCCAACTGTTCGTCTTCACGTCGCGTATGGCGATATTTCGGTCGTCCGGCTCGGTGATGCCGTAGCCGAACGCCTGGAGCGTCTCGATGGACTCCTGGATCCTCTGTTGGAACATGGGACCCGGATCGACCCTCGGCCCGAGGTGCCCGCGCCAAAGGCACGGCGTGGCGCGCAGCATGTTATGGATTTTGGAGATGGGCTCGATGTCGGCGTAGACGTTGAGCGTCGCCATGGCGTCCTTGTGGCCGAGGATCGATTGGAGCGCCTTGATATCGCCGCCTTGGCGGATCCACTGCGTTGCGAACGTGTGGCGAAGGCCGTGGAACGTGATCAGCTCGTCGTTGGTGCCCATGAGGCCGTTGGTCTCCGAGAACGTCTTGAACGCCCTGCGGATATAGCTTGTCGTCGCGAAGGTCGCGCCCGGCTTCGACAGGATGTAGCAGTCCCCGATCTCGACCGCCCCGGTAAGGCCGCGCAAGCGCAGCTTTCCGCAGTCGATCTCGTGGGTCTCCTTCAGGAAGGGGAGTAGGCCGACCGGGTCGATGGGGATACCCCTGGCGTCATGGGTCTTGGTGTCCTTGATGAACGAACCCATTCCCTTCGCGTACGCCACCGAGTGTCTGATCGAGATCAGGCCCGTCTCGAAATCCACATCGCACCACCGAAGGCCGCAGACCTCGCCGATTCGCATCCCCGTGTGCAGGGCGAGTACGACCGCCCTCTAATCCTCGGCGGACCAATCGAGTCCGAACTCCTTTCGGGCATCCTCTTCGCTCATGACTTCGAGAAGGTCTCCGGGTTGGCAACGAAGGGCGAGGCATAGCTGCTCGAGTGTGTTGAAGCGAATGCCGCGAATATGCCCTTTTTTAATACGGGACAGGTTCACGGGCGTGGTTCCAATCCTTTCGGCAAGTTCGTTCGAGGAAATCTTTCGCTCGGCCATGATCTTGTCGAGGCGAACAATTACGGGCATGGCGTTTCCTTACGCAATCTCGTCGGAGTCGAGGTACAGCTCTCGGGCGTACAAGAAGAGCTGGGAAAGCATGAACAGGACGATGCCGAGAACCAGAGAGGTCCAATCGAATGATGAAGCGATCTCTTGGGCGCCGACGGCCCCCTCGCCGCCAAACATCGAAACGGAGGTTTTGAGTGAGCCGGCGTAGAGGCTGGTGGCAGCTTGAACAACGAAGAGAATGCCGAGCACCTTCAAGCATGTCGCAGACCCTTTCTTGAAGGGGTCTCCGCTCTTGATCGTCCACACGAGAACGGCGCTGAGGATGGTCGTAGCGATACCGATGACGGCAGGGACCAATGTCGAGATCGCAAGGGCTGGATACGCGGGGGAGTCTGCAATTACAGGGTTGTCGAGCACTTCGATTGCTGGCTTTAAGGAGAACGCCACTTGTGCGATGGCGGTGGCGCAAAGGGTCGCAGAGGCTATCGCACATGCGATGCGGAAGGAATGAAGCCGGGGAGTGCGATTGTCGGAACTCATAATAACCTCCGAAGAATTTAAAAAACTCAGGTTACTTTTTAACAGTTTATGTTAAATTGACTTTGCCGGCAAGTAATCACAGCATGCTGCAACCGAAACCCCTCTAGATTGGAGAGGATTATGTTCAGTACTGTTAAGTAGTGTAAGCTCTTGGTTTTCCTCGGCCTCGCTCTTTGTCTGTTGCTGCCGGGAGCCCCCGCTTTTGCGGATACCCCGATGCCTCCTTCCCAGGAGAGCAGCCAGTGTGCCCTCGTTGAGCCCCTCGGGTATACGGACGACGTCGTCGATACCTACTGGAGCTACAGCTGTCCTCGCGGCGTAAGCGGGCACAGCATCTCGATGTTCAACATCTCTTACAAGACGATCTCCTACCGAAATGGCTATCGCCGATCCGCGCATCATAGGGAATCCCGCCTCGCTGCAATGTGCTCCTGTGGTGTTCTTGGCACAACTGATAAATGGCAATTTGTCTATAGCACCTACTAGATGCGAGGAAGGGCCGAGCATTTTGTTCGGCCCCTCTGTTCCGACTGGATGAGGTTAAGGTTGGCGATGAATATGCTCAAAATCTCGAAGGCGATCTTTAGGTCGCTTCTCTCCTCCAGGTCGCTCTGTGTTGTCGTTGTTGCGTTGATGGTTCTTTGTGCTCTGCCCGTCTTCAGGAGCGCGGCTGGCATCGACGGACGGGTCGAATACCTCGAGTCGGGAATAACCCGTGTTGAGCAGGAATTGTCAGCATCCTATGCGGATGCGCTTGTGAATGCGGGGGAGGACGGTGTCTATACCTCTTCATCAAGCATGCCCGCGCTTCTGTACCCTCTTGCCGCGGGACGTCTTATCTTGGCACCGCTCTCTCCCCTACTTCCGTTTCTGCAGATATCGGATGGAGAGTACACCTATTATGACGGATCGAAGGAGTACTTGCTATGGGTCGCAACGGCCGTTGCCGTCTCGTTCCTTGCCGCGCGTCTTAACAAACGTGAAAAGCTCATCATCCAGGCACCGATGGGCGAGCTGGGTAGACTTGTTGCATCGAGCGTATGGGCGAGTGTTTTTGCAATGCTTGCCGTCCTCGCCATCAATCTTCCAGGGATAATCGCCGCGCTTGTGAAGAATGGCCCGGGCTCGCCGTTCTATCCGATAGGCTACATTCAATATGCGACTCCGGTTATCAAACCGGCTTGGCTGGTGTTCGCGCAGACGGCCATCTTGCAATTCTTGGTGGCAGCGTTCATCTCGCTTGTCGTTCACCTTGCCGTGAAGATTGCCAATAACCCTACGCTTGGAATCGTGTTCGTATGTGCCCTGATGGGGGTGACGATGGTTCCCGGGTATTACGGAAGATCCATCGCTTTACGTGAGTTCGCCCTGTTGAATCCCCTTACGTATGCGAACACTGAGTTGACCGTCGGCGCCTATAGCCCGTACCCGACAACGCAGATAGTGAATCTGCCTGGACTTTGCTTCGAGCGTGGCGCGATTGCCCTCGTATGCGCAATCGGGATCGAGGTGCTGGCAATTAGCCTGCTTTGCGTTGCTGGAAAGAGCGGCTGCGCGTGCCCGATATCCCCGATTTGTCTTGAGAGAGGTTCCTTCACTGCATCGAGAACGGCAACTCGTTCGAGCGCTTGTGCCTCCGCCGTTGCATACGTAAGAACGATGGGGAAACTGCTCCTGCGTTCTCCTACCCTCGCCGTATGCGCGATTGCAATGTCGACGACGATGCTGGCCCCGGCTCTGGTCGAGATGTTTCCTGACGCTGATAACGTTTCCGCTGTTCGGTATAGGGATGGGGAGCTCCGTTCAATAGATCGGTATCTAGAGCAGAACGCTGCGAATATGGACGTCGAGGGCAAAGCGGCCCTGGAAGACATGCGGGATGCTCTTTCGGGTTTCGTGTACGCGCCTATGCCTGCGGAGGGGTTTCGAAGCCTTGCGACGTACGAGCGCGCTCGAGGTGAGCTGGGCGCGGCAGATGCGACTCTCCTGCAATCGATCGGAATCGAGCCGGAGACTCCTTCTCGTGCGGAGGCGCGCGCCCTTCTGCTTGAGTCGATCGCGAGCTTGCCGGACCCCAAGGTTTACGAGTTAAGTACGAAGATGCCCCCATTAATCCTCCTTTCGTATCTCCAGGCAGCGCTTCCCTCCTTATTTTTGCTGTTGCCCGTGGTTGTCACATCGCTCGCGTGCACCCACCTGCAGTGTCGTTCCCTTCTGGTTCTCCAGATCCCCGCAACAGCGCATGTGCGTTTTCTGACGGCTGTTGCGCTGGCTCTCCTGCTTGGCTTGGTGCTGCTTTTGGTGTCGATGGTTCCCGCTGTCGTTGTGTCCGTGATTAAGAACGGTGCGGGTGGATCGGAGTATCCCGTCGCTCTCATTCGGGCGGGAGCTTCGACAACGTCCATGGTGGGGGAGGCGGTGTTGTGCAGTATTCCGTTGCTGGTCATGGCATACGGCGTGATTTCCGTCGTCGCTGCGTTGACAGCAGCGATTAGCCGCAACCCCGTTGTCACCGGAATGGTTTGCGCGGTTCTCTTGGTGTTGGGTTCGTTGAGCGCTCATGTTGAAAGCGTGGGCATGGGCGTCGCGCTGCTGGCTCCATTCGCCTCGTTTGATCCCGCTTCCCAGGTGGGGACGATTGGGTTCCTTGGGCGAGGGACGAACGCGATGCCTTTTGGAGAGGTCGTCGGCGCATCGGGCGCTCTGCTGGTGGTCTTGGGCGCCGTATCTCCGTTGATGGTGCGCCTGAGTGTTCCAAAGATCGAAAGGGGATGATCTCGATGATTGACCTTCAAACGCTGACGATCTCTTATGGAAAGAAGGTGCTCGTAGATTCGGTGAACGCTGAGTTTGCCCCGGGTACGGTCTACGGTCTCGTCGCTCCGAACGGGCATGGAAAGACGACGTTGCTGCGTGCGATGGCAGGTTTGCCGGGTCCTCGCGTGGACGGGAGCATCGTTCTGGATGAGGTGCAGGGTACGGGTGCGAGAGAGGTCCGTTCTATGATCTTCTATGCACCTGGTGAGGGGACGCTGCTGTATCCCGGATTGCGTGCGGAAGATCACCTCAAGATGGTTTGCGATATGTGGCCGCATGCTCGCGATATCGAAGAGATAGTGGAACAAACGCAGATAGGCGAGTTCGCGAAGATGAGGATCCGCACTCTGAGCCAGGGCATGAAGCAGCAGCTTACCCTGGCGATTGCGTATGCGACGGGCGCGCGGTACCTTCTATTAGATGAGCCCATGAACGCGCTCGACCCCAGCAGGGTGGACTTGCATTCCGAGATTCTCAGGAAGCTGGCCGATTCTGGTACGTGCATCATCATGTCATCCCACATCTTGGATTCGGTCGATAGGCTGTGCGATGAGATTCTGTTTTTGAAGGATGGGAGGCTCATTAAAAGCATTCCGCAAGATGATGCTGCGCCGAAGTCTCCTGGATCCCATTTCGCAAAGCCTGCCGGACGCGCCGAGGGTGCGCTAAGCACGTATCGGAGACTCTACGAAAAGGGCGGGTAGAAATGTAAGTTAAAAATCTATGTGGCCAATGTGATACCGTTGAACCCGCGTATCGATACCGCTCAGCCATTCGCCTCGCCCCCGTCGCACGTATCTTCATTCGGTCTGTCATCATTAATCTAACGATGCTTTGAGGAATGTAGGTGCTTCTAAATGTACTGTCGACTTCTTCTCAAACTAATCCTAAGAGACAAGGCCGTATGGATTTGTACGCTCGTTCTCGCTGCAGCCTTCTCCGTCCCCATTGCGTTCAATTCACCCATTTACGGCCCCTTCTTTATGAAGCAGGGCATGCAGGGCTTTGTCGACGCATTCAATACGCGCGCGCCCCAGGCCAGCGGCACAGACCTATCTCCAGAGCAGCAAAATGACGCGGAGCTTGCAAGATACGCGAACGCCGCCCTTGCCGCTCAAACCGACGCCGCCTTTCTCGATTCTGCCGAGAGCTACTACGCGCTCATGGGCGAAGGCTTCCAATCCGGGTCCATCGTGGGAGACCAAGAGACCAATGACGCAGACCTCGCGTATTGCCGTGCCCTGAGCAGCTCCGGCATCACGGATATCCCGGCCTCCGCAAACGACCTGCCATTCCTTTCCTTCCTGCCTTACGCCATTGCCACGGCGCCGTCTTTCCTTCCCTTCATCCCCTTCCTTCTCTCGTCGATACTCGTGCTCGGCGCCACAAGGCCCGGGACCCTGGCGGCAAAGGCGCCCGCGCCCAAATTCCGGCGCCTTATCCAGATCGTGTTTTCGATAATCGCCGCGGGGACCGCGATGCTCCTCGCCGGCCTCGCACCCGGGGGCATTTACGCCTTGGCCCTAAACGGCTTCGGGCAAATTGGGTACCCGATCGCCTTCTTCCATGACGGCGTGCTTACCACCACGACCGCGGGAAACGTCTTCACAGCCCTGCTTATCGCGCTTCTTGCGGGCGGAACCTTAATATCCGTTTGCTCCGCCGTCCTATCGACCGCAACGAGGCGCGTCCTCGCAGGCCCCCTTACCTCCGCGCTGCTTGTCGCGGCCCCGGCATTCCCGTTATTGTCCGATTCGGCACTGGAGCATAACGCCGCGCTCAATCTCCTGCCGCTGGCCGTATTCTCGCCTATCGAGGCAACGGGCTACGTGGGATGCTTCCCGACAGAATTCATTGGCTCCGGTTCAGGCAGCGCATCGATGCTTGCCGTGGCCCTGGCATACGTCGCGGTCCTTTTTACGGTCGGCGCCGTTGCGACACGTTCGCCCAAACAGCCTGGACCCGCGAAAAAGCACCATGGGCTCGAGCTTCTGGACGCGAGCGTGGGATACGGGAGCACGACGATACTTTCAATCGGGTCGCTTTTCCTGAGCCCGGGAACGGCGGCGGGCCTCGTCGCTCCCAACGGCTCGGGGAAAACCACCCTTCTTGAAGCGCTGTCGGGCCAATTTCCCACCCGCATCCGCTCGGGAAGCCTGGCGGCAGACGGAATCTGCCAACGTCGATCAGCCGAATTTGCAGAACTCGTCTACCTGAGCTCTTCGGGCAGCGCGGATCTCTATCCCACGCTATCGGCCATCGAGCACCTTGCTTTCGTTAGGGAGGCGTGGAAATCGGCCGCCGACATCGACTCGCTCTGCAGCTCCCTCGGAATCTCCCCATATCTCGACAAGCCGACCCGTAAACTCTCGACAGGAATGAAGCAGCAGGTAAAGCTTGCCATGGCGATAGCGACCGATTGCCCGTACCTCATCCTCGATGAACCGCTGAACGGCCTCGATCCGGGAAAGCGGAAAACCTCCTGCGACGCGATGCGCAGCGAGGTGGCGCGGGGACGCAGCGTGCTCATTTCAAGCCATCTGCTCGACGACCTGGCAGACCTCACCAACTCGTTCTACTTCATCGAGGACGGCACGCTCGTGGAAAAGATCAAGTCGTCCTCGCAGACGCTCAAGCAGGAATACCTCGATACATACGAGAGATGAATGTGGGGGAGTGTTCGGATGAAGTTGATATTTAAGGTCCAGCTCGTGTTGTGCCGAAAAGACCGTGAACCTTTTGTGGGACGCGCGGCGCCGTGGTACCATAGCCGAGTTTGTTGTCTTGGTCGGAAACCAAGACGCCTTATGCGCTGATCGGTAACCAGCGCCTGACCAATAAGGAGTCCTACCATGAAGCAGGGTATCCATCCCCAGTATGTCGAGTGCACGGTGACGTGCTCCTGCGGCAACACCTTCAAGACGCACGCAACCGTGTCCGAGATGAAGGTCGAGCTTTGCAACGAGTGCCACCCGTTCTACACCGGCCAGCAGAAGTTCGTCGACACCGGTGGACGCGTCCAGCGCTTCGCCGACAAGTTCGGTGGCGCCGCTGCCGCCCAGCTCAAGAAGGCTGAGGAGGCCAAGGCTGCCAAGGCCGCCAAGGCTGCTGAGGCCGAGGCCGCTCGCAAGGCCGCCGCTGAGGCTAAGGCTGCCGAGAAGGCTAAGCGTGCTGCTAAGTTCGCCGAGGAGGCTGCCAAGCAGGCCGCCGAGGCTCCCGCAGAGGCTCCCGTCGAGGAGGCCGCTGCCGAGGCCGAGACCACCGAGGCTGCTGAGTAAATAGCTCGCCGCGGAATCGCTCGCATTCATGGCATAAGGGCCGTGCATCCATTTGGGTGCGCGGCCCTTTTCTTTTTATTGGTGCAAGCTAACCTGTCCCCGTGGCACCAAATGGCAGAGAGACGGCGTTTGCTCAGATAAAACTTGCCAAAATAAACCTGTCCCATTGTGGCAGGTTGGTCATAGTTATTACGTGGCGGTCGAGGTCGACCGTATAGGCCGCGCCTTGTTTGGCTAAAGTACAATCATCTGTGTTTAACTCGCCCGCAGCTGCGCGGCGTGGGCGATGGCCAAAAAGGAAAACCACATGGGATTCATGTCAAAGCTGCTGTCCTTTGGATCCGATAAGGACCTTAAGCGCTACTACAAGATCGTCGACCAGATCAACGGTCTTGAGCCCCAGTTTGAGAAGATGACCGAGGAGGAACTCCGCGGCCAGACCGATAAGTTCCGCGAGCGTTACGCCAACGGCGAGTCGCTCGACGACATGCTCCCCGAGGCTTTTGCCACCGTGCGCGAGGCTTCCAAGCGCATCACGGGCATGCGTCACTTTGACGTACAGCTCATCGGCGCCATGGCGCTGCACGAGGGGCATATCGCCGAGATGAAGACCGGCGAAGGCAAGACGCTCGTCTCCACGCTGGCCGGCTACCTCAACGCTATTGCCGGCAAGGGCGTGCACGTCGTTACTGTCAATGATTACCTTGCCAAGCGCGACTCCGAGTGGATGGGCCGCATCTACAAGTACCTGGGCATGACCGTCGGTCTGCTCCAGAACAACATGCCGCTCGAGCTCAAGCGTCCGGCCTACCAGGCAGACGTCACCTACGGCACCAACTCCGAGTTCGGTTTCGACTACCTGCGCGACAACATGGTCACCCGCCCCGAGCAGCGCGTACAGCGCGGCCACAGCTACGCCATCGTCGACGAGGTCGACTCCATCCTGATCGACGAGGCACGTACCCCGCTCATCATCTCGGGCGCCGGCACCAAGTCCGCCAGCACCTACAAGGACTTCGCGCGTGCCGTGCGCGGCCTTGAGCGCGGCGAGGACGTGTCGCACGACATGCTCACCGCCACCGAGGACGTTGAGCCCACGGGCGACTACGTCATGGACGAGGCCAAGCACACTATCGCCGCCACCGAGCGCGGCCTTAAGAAGATTGAGCGCCGCTTGGGTATCGATGACATCTATGCCGATCTCTCCGGTCAGCTGGTCAACCACCTGCAGCAGGCGCTGAAGGCCCAGTACATGTTCCACCGCGACAAGCAGTACGTGGTCACCAACGGCGAGGTCAAGATCGTCGACGAGTTCACCGGCCGCATTATGGAAGGCCGCCGCTACTCCGAGGGCCTGCATCAGGCCATCGAGGCCAAAGAGGGCGTGCTCGTGCGCGAGGAGAACCAGACGCTGGCCACCATCACCTTGCAGAACTACTTCCGTCTGTATGACAAGCTCTCCGGCATGACCGGTACGGCACTCACCGAGGATGCCGAGTTCCGCGAGATCTACAAGCTGCCCGTCGAGGTCATCCCCTCCAACAAGCCCGTGCAGCGTGTTGACCACGAGGACCTGGTGTACCGCACCATCCAGGCCAAATACAACGCCGTTGCCGACGACGTCGAGCGACGTCACGCCAAGGGCCAGCCGGTCCTGGTGGGCACCGTCTCCATCGAAAGCTCCGAGAAACTGTCGGCCGCCCTTACCAAGCGCGGCATCGCGCACGAGGTCCTCAACGCCAAGCACCACGAGCGCGAGGCCCATATCGTTGCCCAGGCTGGTCGCTATGGCGCCGTGACCATCGCTACCAACATGGCCGGCCGCGGTACCGACATCTTGCTGGGCGGTAACCCCGACGAGCTGGTGCGCGAGCGCCTGGAGTACGAGGGCCTGACCATGGAGGACGTAACGCCCGAGCAGCTTGAGCAGTTTAACGCCGAGGCCAAGGAGACTTGCAAGGCCGAGCGCGAGCGCGTTCTTGCCGCCGGCGGCCTGACCGTTATCGGCACCGAGCGCCACGAGTCCCGCCGTATCGACAACCAGCTGCGCGGCCGTTCCGGCCGTCAGGGCGATCCGGGCGAGACCCAGTTCTACCTGTCGCTCGAGGACGATCTCATGCGTCTGTTTGGCGGCGACAAGATGGACCGCGT
>USAX01000049.1 GCA_900552705.1 uncultured Collinsella sp.
TCATGATGAGCGGCGTGGAGATCTCCACGTAGCCGGCCTTGTGGTGGATCTCGCGCCAGTAGTCCAGCAGCGTGTTCTTAAGGATCATGCCGTTGGGCAGGAAGAACGGGAAGCCGGGGGCCTCGTCGCGCATCATAAAGAGGTCCATCTCGCGGCCGATCTTGCGGTGGTCGCGCTTCTTGGCCTCCTCCAGCATGTGCATGTGCTCGTCAAGCTCTTCCTTGGTGGCAAAGGCAACGCCGTTGATGCGGGTGAGCATCTTGTTGTCCTTGTCGCCCTTCCAGTAGGCGCCCGAGACGCCGGTGAGCTTAAAGGCCTTGAGGGCCTTGGTGTAGCAGATGTGGGGGCCGACGCACATGTCGATATAGTCGCCCTGCTGGTAGAAGGTGATACGGGCGTCGTCGTCCAGGTCGCCGATGTGCTCGACCTTGTACTTCTCGCCGCGCTCTTCCATAAGGGCGATGGCCTCGGCGCGGGGCTTCTCAAAGACGGTGAACTTGAGGTTCTCCTTGACGATCTTCTTCATTTCGGCCTCGATCGCGGGGAAGTCGTCCTCGCTGATCTTGACGCCCTCGGGCAGGTCGACGTCGTAGTAGAAGCCGTTGTCGGTCGCGGGGCCGTAGGCAAAGTCGGCCTCGGGGTACAGACGCTTGATGGCCTGCGCCATGATGTGCGCGGCAGAGTGGCGGATGACGTGCGTGACCTCGTCCTGCGGGAGCTCGGCCACCGAACCGTCATTGTAGAGTGCCTTCATGGGTATGTTTTCTCCTCTCGGATGCCTGGTGTACAAGTGCGGGCGCCCGGCGCATGTGGCGCTTGGTGGGCGCGGCGTTTTTGGCTTGCATCATTATAGGCAGGTTGCCTTGGTATACAAGCGCCCGCCGCACCTTAATGGCACGGCGGGCGATTTTCTACGCATGCTTCATCGTGTGGGGCGGGGTGTGGGGCGCGCGTGGCTTGCGGCGTGCCCGTGGCTTGCGGCCGGCCCAGCGATGGATGCGTTACTGGATGCGAGTTCGGCAGTAGGGGCAGACCTTCCAATGCGCATCGAGCGGACGATGGCAGCTGGGGCAGACGTTGCGAACCTGGGTGTCGCACACCGGGCAGACGACGAAGTCCTTCTCGATGGGCGCGCCGCACTGCGGGCAGGTGCCGTACTGGGCAAGCTGGCGCTCGCGCAGGGCCATGTCCAGCTCCTGCTCCTCGCGGTCGGAGGCGTAGGAGTGCGGACGCAGGACCAGGTAGGCGATGAGGCCTACAAACGGGATGAGGGCGATGATGCCCCATGCTACGTAGGCGCTGGCGCCGCGGCGGCGAGCGTCGATGAACACATAGACGACCGACAGCACATACAGGGCGATGATAAAGCCAACGAAGGCATAGACGACGCCCATAAGCTGCGGCGACATGAGCTCAGAGATGTACTTGGACATTACGGGTACCTTTCGGATTATTTACAGTCCGGTCAAGTTTACCACGGGGTTTGTTTATATGGGACCACGGCTAAGGGCGGGGCTGGCGCGGACACAAACATCTCAATCTGTAACAGGTGGAGGCGAAATCCGGGTCTAGGTGTTACAGATCGAGACGAACGGAAGGGGCGCCAGACTAACGTCTCAATCTGCAACATCTGGGGGGTGCGGACAGAAAGTTGGACCGCGGGGCGGTCCGGACTGGAGGTTCGCATGTACAGCAGGGAGAAGGTCGAGCTCTTCCTCCTGGCGACGGAGGACGGCATGGGGCCCACCGCCGCCGCGGAGTTCGCGGGGGTCACGGTGAGCGCGGCCAAGAAGTGGGCGACGGGGCACCTCCCGCGCAGCTACACCGGCGGGGGCTGTAGAATCGTGGCGAGGAAACCGCCACGGAAGGAGGCCAGCTTGGGCCCCGACAAGTCGATCTACGCCCCGCCCGCGACCGGCCCGCTCGCCGGGCTCAACGAGGACCAGATAGAGAACCTGCTGCTCAGGGCGGTGTTGGCCGACCTAAAAGCGGAAGGGTGGGACCCGGCTTCGATCTCGAACAGGAGCAAGTGCGAGCTCGGCGAGAGATTGAGGCGGGCGACCGCCCTGCCCCTCCGCTCGATCACAGGTTTCTTGAGGATATCGAAGAGCTCCTATGAGTACTGGAGGCCCCGCGTCGCCGCGCCGCGCGACCGCGACGCCGACATACGCGGCCGCGTGGTGCGCATCTTCCGCGAGGGCTCGGGGTGCTGGGGGTACCGCACCGTCTGGGCGCGCCTGCGCCGCGAGGGCGTCCGCGCCAGCGAGAAGCGCGTGGCCCGCGTGATGCGCGAAGAGGGCCTCGAGGTCGTCTACAACAAGAGGCGCGCCCGGGGCTACAGCTCCTACGCCGGCGAGGTCTCCAAGGCGCCGGAGAATCTCGTGAACAGGAATTTCCACGCCGACGAGCCCAACCGGCTGTGGCTCACCGACATCACCGAGTTCAGGCTCCCGGGCGGCGAGAAGGTCTACCTGAGCCCGGTCATCGACTGCTTCGACGGGATGCCCGTCGCCTGGTCGATCGGGCTGCACCCCGACAAGCGCCTCGCGAACTCGAGCCTGCTCAAGGCCTGCGCGGCGAGGCCGGCGGGGGCGCGCACGACGATCCACTCGGACCGGGGCGGCCACTACCGCTGGCCGGAGTGGATCGGGATCTGCGAGGAGAACGGCCTGGTCAGGAGCATGTCCGCGAAGGGCTGCAGCCCGGACAACTCGGCCTGCGAGGGCTTCTTCGGGCGCCTCAAGAACGAGTTCTTCCGCTACAGGGACTGGGAGGGCGTGACGGCCGAGGAGTTCATGGGGAGGCTCGAGGCCTACCTCGTGTACTATCGGGACGGGCGCATCAAGAAGTCCCTCGGGTGGCTGAGCCCGATGGAGTACCGCAGGAAGCTTGGATACGCCTAGGCGCGGTCCAAGAAATCGTCCGCATCCCCTTTTTGCCGGCCGTAGCCTTAAACAGCCCCTATTTCACCGCAACTTATTTAGGAGATGAGTCAGAGGGCGCCGAGGAGGATGGCGTAGGTTGTGGATTCTCCGAGCTTGAGCTCGTCACCGGGGTTGAGCTGGGCGGAGCGGCCGGGCTCGACCTGGGTGCAGACGTTCGTCGCGTCGTTTACCACCACGGTTCCGTTGGTGGACGACAGGTCCTCAACGTACCAGACATTTTGGTCATCGCACCACACGTGGGCATGGCGAGCCGAAACGTCATCGCCCACATCGGTGATGCCGCCCTCCCCCGTTGCCAGCGCGCCGATCTCGACGCCTTCCTCACTCGGCTGAATCCAGCGCGGGACGCTCACGACAAAACTGTTTTGCACGCGCAGCAAGCCCAAGGGGTGCGCCGGGGCGGGTTCGCGCTCGCCTGCGGTCATCGACATGCCAAGCGAACGCGGCGTGGATGTGCCTCCGCCACAGGTCGCGTGTGCGTAGTCGATGGCATAGTTCACCGAGGACCGCACATCCGCCGAACAACCGACGGCGACAAACAGCACCAGCACGGCCTCGGCGCGCTCGGCGGGCATGAGTTCCGCCGCCTGGGACAGGCGATCGAGCGCGTTGCGATAGAGATTCGTGTCCTGGTGGCACTCTTCGAGCGCGCGTACCATCGGTTCACCTGCAGGACCGCACACCATATTGATCACAGCCGTGGAGTCCATGGGATTGCGCTGGCGCAGGGCCAGTTGCGACATAATACGCGCAGCCGAGGTACCGTATTCGGCAAAGTAGCGCTGCTGAAGCGTGCCGACCGGCGCGCGAACGATAAAGCGGGAAACCCAAGAGCGATCGGCGGCTCGGCTCTGCGGGCTGCGGCCGTCGGCGAGCGGACGGGACGAAAGCACCAAGCCGCACAGCTCGATATGGCTCAGATGCGCTGCGCGCTTAAAGATGTCAAACATGGCCCCGCATGGGGTGAGCTCAACTTGAGATGCCATGACCTAGGCCTCCTTGGTCGTAGAAATAGAATCGGACGATACTTCGACAGGTCCGCCAAAAGTACGGACAGCTGCGGCTCCACCGGCAAGCGGAGTCGCCATCTGGGCTTTTGTGCGTCGCGGTGCCGAAACGGGAAGTTCAAAGGCAAAGCCCATCGCAAGCAAAAACCACGTAAGCGTATAGGTTGCAACCAGAGCGGCAACAAGGCCGCCCATCACGGCGCGTTGGGAAAATACGCTACATGCAGCCACAACCAGCACCGGAACCTCGCAGGCAGAAAGGGCAAGCACACCCTGCAGGAAGCCCGAGCGCCGATTGCGCGCAAGTGCCCCCGCGGCAACGCCGGCTATGCCTGGCAGCGCCAACGCCAGTGCGGCAATAATACCCGGTAGCGACCCAGACCACACGAGCGATCCCAAAGTCGCCGTCACGCGAGCGCCCGACGCCAGCAGCGCGGCCGAAACCACGACCACAGCCCAAACCACGCCACAGACGACCGTCGCGCCGACCATCAGCGCGCGACGAACCGCACGGCCAGACGCATCCATGGGGCACGGCGTGAGCGGCTCGCCGCGGAGCGAACGACCGACATTTTGCGCATAGTGGTCACAAAACGCCGAGAGCGCCGCCTCGACCGCCGCCGGCTCGGGACGATCTTTTTGATGGCTGGACAGACAGGCCATCACCACGTCGAACAGCTGGGCATCGACAAACGCCAGCGCATCGCGTAGCTCCTCGGAATCCGGCTCAAGCCCCAGCTGCTGGGCCTGCTCGGCCGCAGCGAGCGCCACATCGGGCTCACGACGAAGCAGCTGAGTCAAATCGCAACCGGGCGCATGGGCACCAATGGGATAGTCGGGCAGCGTGTCCATATTGAGACGGTAGGGGCTGGCGATGTCGCGCGTCTTTTTGCGCGAACCCGAGGTGCCCGAAGTGCTCGGCGCGGCTTCGTATGGCGCGGCGCCGGCAATGAGCTCGTAAACCGTGCTTGCTGCGGCATAGACGTCGATCGCCGGCGACATACGCAAAGCGCGCAGGTCGGGAATATCGTCGGTGAGCATCTCGGGCGGGGCATAGGCAACCGTCGCGCGACGCAGCGTGGCATAGCGCTCCGTAAACGACGCCTTGCCGCCGGTACCGGCCACGGCCGACGCAGGCTCAAGCGCCAGCGACGAGCCAAAGTCGATCAGGCACAGGTCAAAGGTGCCCTCGGCAAGCTGCCGGTCAAGCGGTAGACGCGCCGTACGCACCATAATATTAGCGGGCGAGATATCGCGATGGACAAAGCCCTCGCCCACCA
Organism: uncultured Collinsella sp.; assembly: GCA_900552705.1. Taxonomy (GTDB): domain Bacteria; phylum Actinomycetota; class Coriobacteriia; order Coriobacteriales; family Coriobacteriaceae; genus Collinsella. Next base: position 5,233 of record USAX01000049.1, read on the forward strand.
GGCTCATACGGCAGAGCAGATCGAACAGGTCGCGACCCAGACGCGCCGCCACAAGCGGCGATAGGCGGCCGGCATCGTCCACGGCAAGTCGCGAACGCAAGCGGGCAAGCGTCTCGCCCTCGACCCATTCCATGACAATCGCAGGCACACCGTCGACCTCGCCCCAGCCATAGAGACGGGGAAAGCCCTTAAGGCCTGAAAGGGCGCGATGGCATTCATATTCCTCGCGAAATGCCGCTTTGAACTTGGCGACCAGCGCCTCATGGGCGGCATCGTCGTCAAACTCATCGCGCGTCGGCAAGATGAGCTGTTTGAGTGCTACGGCCTCGCCTTGGGCGTTGACGGCACGCGTCACGCGGCCGATACCGCCACGGCGCATGGTGGCATCGTCGGCAAACAGCATCGTAAAACGACGCAGATAGGCAGGCAGTTCGTCCTGACCGAGCGCAATGGCCGGCTCAAACCCGTCGACACGCGCCAGGCGCAGGCCGACCATGGGATCGCGACCGAGCGATTGTGGTGTGGTGGATGCAAGATCGGTCATCATAGGGCAAGCGCCGCCACGTTATTGTTGAAGTTACCGAGCGCGACGTCATCATCGCCGTAATGGCCGACCCATTGACATAGGTTGGTGTAACAGCCCCACAGATTGGCATACTGCTGATACCACTTTGACCGGGGCGAGAATGTCTGACGACCGAACTCAGCTCGAATGACAAACATCTCCCCGACCAGGCTGTCGCACGGCCTGGGATCTCCCGTAGAGTTATAGGTCGAAACCACGTCATTGGCACGAGAAACATAGCCGTCGAGCATGTTGTACTTGGTTACAAGCCAACTGTGAATGCTCTCTTCCTCAGCAGCGGAAAGGCCACCGGAGTTTGCATCGTTGTCAGCGTTGCCGCCCGTCGAGCCGCCGTTTCCAGACCCTCCGGCAGAGGAACCCGACCCAGAGCCGCCGCCCGAACTCGACGAATCCGAGCCGGAGCCAGAAGTATCCGAGCTACCGGGCTTTCCGGACTGCTGGGCGTCCTGCTCCTTCTGCCGCTCGACCTTATTCACCGTTGCCGCCACGCTATTGTTGGACAACCGATCGATGATCTTGGTGTTGGTGAGCACGATGGTTTTGCCATTGGCAAGCGTGACTTCGTTGTCCGGGGCCTCGGCGCCGTCCGCGTCGTCGGCGCCAAACACAATATGCGCGACCACACTTGCCCAAGCATATCCAGTCGTGGTGCCCAGATCACTTTTGACCTCATGCCCCACGTGCGGTTCGCGTGCGGCATGTGCCTGCATCATGGACGGCACGGTCATGCCATAGGCAGAAACGCCAGCTATGACCAGCACCAGCGAGCAAGACAGCAGTGCGTACGCCCGCGGCGCCAAGCCCAGTCGGCGTCGCATGCGCACCGCGGCGCCGCGCTTTGTCTGAGTGCCACCGGGCCGCATGCGTTCTCCTCCAACAAAAACACGCCGCTCGGGAGCGGCGCATTCATTCGAATCCATATTTGAGTGTATCAGCGAACCCAAAAGGTTGCGCAACGAATGGGCAAATTAAGGATGCGAGTGGAAGCATCCATGCGATAAGCGGATACAAAGCATCTTTGTTGCACAACAAACTTACAGTCGCACGGGGAAATTATGGCTACCCCGTGCGTCGCGATGAAGACATACGGCAGGAGCAGGCTCGCCACCTAAATCGTGCGACGGGCCTCGATGGCGCGCCCAAGCGTAAGCTCGTCGGCATACTCCAGGTCGCCGCCCACGGGAAGGCCGCTCGCCAGACGCGATACCTCAACGCCCAGCGGCTTGATAGTGCGGGCCAGGTAGCTCGCCGTGGTCTCGCCCTCGATATTGGGGTTGGTGGCGATGATGACCTCGTGGATGTCCTCGTGGCCCAAGCGTGCCAGCAGCTCACGAATGTGCAACTGCTCGGGACCAATCTTGTCCATGGGACTGATCACGCCGCCCAATACGTGGTAGAGACCGTGGTAGCTGCCCGTGCGCTCAATCGCCTGGACATCGCGCGGCTCGCCCACCACGCAAATGCGAGTGGTATCGCGCATCGAATCCTGGCAGATGGAGCACTCGTCGGCCGTGGCGTAGTTAAAGCAGCGGCTGCAAAAGTGAACCTCCTGCTTAACCTCCAGGATAGCCTCGGCCAGGCGGCGCGCCTCCTCGGCATCGGCCTCGAGCAGGTAATAGGCGATGCGCTGGGCCGACTTGGGACCAATGCCCGGCAGACGGCCCAGCTCATCGAGCAATTTTTGCAGACTATGGTTGGCACTCATATATATGCGTGTCTTAGAACGGCATGCCCGGGATGTTGAGGCCGCCGGTGATGGCGCCCATCTGCTTGTTGGCAAGCTCGTTGACACCGCGGACGGCCTCGTTGACGGCAGCCATGATCATGTCCTGCAGCATATCGACGTCCTCGGGATCGAGGGCATCGGGGTCGATGGTGAGGTTGACGAGCTCCATCTCGCCGTTAACGGTCACCTTGACCATGCCGCCGCCGGCAGAGGCGTCGACGGTCTGGGACTTAAGGTTTTCCTGCGCGGCGGCAAGCTGCTCCTGCATCTTGCGAGCCTGCTTCATCATTTGCTGCATGTTCATACCGGCCATGATGGCTCCTTTACGTGCGGCCGCGCGACAAGCTGCAAGGGCAGCCGGAGCGCGACGGGACTTTCAAACTCAAAAATCGTACCACGGCGCGGGGCAAGCAAGCGGGGCGGACACGCTACCTCAGTCGATATACATGTCCTCTAATACAAACCACGCGCAAAGATTATGCAAGGCCGAATTATGCAAGGTTGCATAATATCGCATACTCAATCTAGTAGAGCCGAATCCGGCATTTCATGTGTGCCACTAAATAGCTAAATGCCAAACCGCTGCTCGAGGCGGAGCACATGGCGGCAGGGTATAATTTGATTGTCATAGATTGCAATTTGGAGGTGCCCCATGAATGCCCCCGACGCGCTCCAAAACATCCGCTCAAAACACCCCGTTGCATATGTGGTTCTCTATCTCTTTGTCGGCTGGGCATTGCTGGTTGTCATCACCCATGCCATAGCTTTTGGAGCAGAACTGCTGATAGCCAGCTCGGACCAGCCCGTCGTCAAATGGGAGACGACCGATGAATGCACCGACGGAACCCGAACCATTTACTACAACAGCCCGTCCCTCTACCAAGAGTTCAAGGTCAAGATAAAGGACTCCAAGATTGTCGATGCCGAACTGGGCTCTTTATTTACAATCGGAGCAACCGTCAACGCCGAGCAAGTCGAGTACACGGACGGCCATGCGACGTATCGTATCGACCTCAGCATCCTAGGCCGACCGTCACGCGCTTGTCTGCTCGAATGCGATATACGCGGCACCACACTACACATGTCCGAAATACAGATGCGCCCGGACAAAAGAAAGTGATATATGGCCGAGTCGGAAGAGACTAGGCATAGACTCGTCCGCCTTCGTAGGCAAAACGCAGGATGAGCGGGGCATTGTTACGCACGAAATCATCGAGTTCTTTGAGGTCCGCTTCGCTAAAGCCCTCATGTGACACCCAATTGAATGCCGGCAAGATACACTCCGCCGCGTCAAAACCCCAATCGCGCGGGCGCTCCACAACGACCTTCACTGTGTTGTCCTCACGGACTTCGGAATACGAAACTTGCGTATCGTCCTCGAGGCGGACATATTCCCACATCATAAGCTCGCTCCGTTCAAAGAAGTCTCTTCCTGAGCAGTATACCCGCCTGCGCAGCTACTCCACCGGCTTGAAGATGGTGGCCTGACCGAAGACGCTGCGGATGAGGTCTTTGGCCTCGTCCTCGGTCTGCGGGATGCTCGGGGCTGCGCCCTGATGGCCGAAGGGGCTGCCCGCACCGGGGTTGGACTCCCAGGGAGCCGCGGGGGCGTCGTCGCTTGCGGGGGCCGCGGGTGCCTCCGCAGCGGGCTTGGGCGCGGGCGTCGCACCCGGCACGTCGAACGGAGGCAGATCGTCCCCGCTCGCATCGCCAGCGAAGCCGCCGACCATGGCGTCGTCGTAGGGCACCTGCTCGGATTCCCACGGCGCGGACTGCGCGACAGGCTGAGCCTTCGGGGCAGCCGAGCGCTCGGGCGCACGGGGTGCGGGCTCGGTCGGGAGCTTACCCGTGGCAGGAGCGCCGGCGGGGTTGTCGGAGCGTAGCCAGGGGGCTTTGCCCAGGTCAGACGACTTGGGCGCGGGCGAGACGGGCTTGGGCGCGGGTGTCGGAGCAGCCGGTTTGGGTGCCGCGGGCTTAGGCGCCGACGGGGTCGATGCCGCTACCGGCGCCGCTTGCTGCTGCGGCGCGCTGGCGCTCGAGGATACAGGGGCCGCCGAGGACACGGGTTGCGGGTCCGCAGATGCCGCAGCCCGTGCAGATGGAGAATGCTCCTCATGTTGAGGAGCCGGCGTGCCACCCCCACCCAGGACATAGTCGACGGTACGACGACCGAAGACCGCGCAGACCGTCGGCAGGACCACCGACTGCGTATCGGCGCGACCGAGCATCTTAATGGCAAAAGTCGAACCCGCGGGGAACGAGACCGTGAGCTTGGAGCCGTCGTCGGCCGTGGCGCGGGCGTTGAGCAAAAGCCCTGCGTAGGAAGCCTGACGCGCCTTGACACGCTCGACAACCTCGGCCCATTTGCGCTGCAGCTCTCCGGCGTCCTCGACCGCGGAGGTCTCGGCAGCACCGGCGGCGGCAACCTGGGCGGCGTTGTTGGACTGGGGCTTAGGTGCCGGAGCGGTGGCAGGCGCGGGGGCCGCAACGGGCTGAGGCGTCGGAGTCGGCGCAGGCTGAGCAGCCGGAACAGCAGCACCACGGTCCCAAGGCATACCGCCCTGGCGCGCGAACGTAGCAGCGGGGGCAGCGGATGCCGCCGGAGCGGCAGCACGAGCGCCCGAAATGAGCGTCGGCTGTTGGGCAGCAGCGGGTACGGATGCTGCAGGCGCGGCGGCCTGAGCAGCAGCCACGCTCGCCGGCACCGCGGCATTGGCAACCATGGCCTCCAGGCGTGCCACGCGCTCGGCCAATGCCTCAATCGTTAAATCAGCCTCGGGACGTACCAGACGCGTACAGGCAATCTCGAGCACCAGGCGCACGTCGCTCGCGCCCCTCATCTCCAGTGCGGCATCGTCGAGCACCGTCAGCACGCGGGCCAGGCGGTCGGCAGGATGCTCGCCAAAGGCAGCGGCCTCGGCAGCAAGCGCCTCGGCCTGCTCGGAGCCGCCCTCAAACAGCTCGGCACGGGCACCGGCAACGCAGGCAACGTACACGTCACGCACATGCGCTACCAGGTCGCGCGTCAGCTCCAGCAGGTCGTTTCCTTCCTCGACCTGCGCACGGATCAGTCCATAGAGCTCGGCAACATCACGATCGGCAATGGCGCGGGAAAACTCGCCCAGAATCTGGTCCGAAACCTCGCCCAAAAGCGAGCGGGCATCGTCCGCATGCACAGCGCCGTTGCCAAAAACGCTCAGCTGTTCCAGCGTGGACAACGCGTCGCGCATGCCGCCCTTTGCATGGCGCGCCACGATGGCCAGCGCCTCGTCGTCGTAATCGAATCCCTCCTGCTCGCACACGTAGGACAGTCGATGCGCAATATCCTCGTTGCCGATGCGATGGAAATCGAAACGCTGGCAGCGTGAGAGGATGGTCTCCAGAATCTTTTGCGGGTCGGTGGTGCACAGCACAAAGATCACGTGTGCCGGCGGCTCCTCAAGCGTCTTGAGCAGCGCGTTGAACGCCGCCGTCGTGAGCATGTGGACCTCGTCGATGATATAGATCTTGTACTTGCCGCGCACCGGGGCAAAGTTGACGGAGTTGATGATCTCCTCGCGCACGTTGTCCACGCCGGTACGGCTTGCGGCATCGAGCTCGTAGACATCGGGGTGGTTGCCCTCGGCAATGAGCTCGCACTCCTCGCAAGCACCGTCGGGCATGCAGCCGCTTGCACCCTCGGCGCGCGCCGCCTCGGCATTGCGGCACAGCAGCGCCTTGGCCAGAATGCGCGCCATGGTGGTCTTGCCCGTGCCGCGCGGTCCGCAGAACAGGTAGGCGTGGGACAGGCGCCCCTCGGTGATGGCGTGCTCGAGCGTCGAGACGATATGCTGCTGGCCCACCACGGAGTCGAAGGTGAGCGGGCGATACTTTCGGTACAACGATTCCATGGGTGCTCCCCCGGGTATACTGAGTCTTGTTGCCGCGGCGGCCATGCGGTCGCACGGCATACTGCATTCCATAATAACCCGTACGGCGAGTCCGCCGCGATAGGAGTCCAAAGAGCATGGCAGACGCAGAGAGCAACCTCATTCCCTCCGAAGCAGCCGACCAGGTCGAGGTCGCGCTCGAGGCGCAGGCCGCGGCCGATGACGGCATTCTGTACCTCAACGAGTATCAGTACGAAAACGACCTCGTCACCGACTTCGCCCGCCTGGTCGCCTCGCCCAGGCGTCGCGGCTCGCTGTATGTCGCCGCGGCAATTGCCGCGCTCATCGGCATCGGCATGCTGGTGGCCGGCGGCAACTGGATCAAGTTTGGCGTCGTCTTGATCGTATTCGGCGCCTTTTTGGCCTGGTGGAGCAAAAACCTGCACCACACCCTCGCCCGCGACTTTATCGACGCCGTTGAGGCCGACGAGTCCATGGGTGGCCGCTATCGCCGCGTCGCCGCCAACGAGGACGGCCTGATGGTTTGGGGCACGAGCGGCAAGTCGCAGTTCTTCCCGTTTGAAAAGCTCGACCACGTGCTCGACGGCGAGCGCATCTTTGTGGCCATGTTCGCCGACCAGGGCGTGACGATCCCTAAGGACACCTTTGTCCGCGGCGATGCCGAGCAGTTCGGTCCCTTCCTTAAGGCGCGCATCAACAAAAAACTCCGCATCGAAACCAAACGCAAGAAGATGAAGGCAGAAAAGGCCGCTGCCGAAGCAAAACAGGGCAACAAGCCCCAGGAGACCAAGGGCAAGCAGCGCAAGCAGAAGAAGAGCAAGAAGAAGCGCTAAGGCCAAGCCAGACAGGCAGCCTCGCATCCCGCTATCCTCCCCATGCACCCAAGCGTGCTACACTGGCAGCAACTATGCCACCGCGAACGGCCCGGCCCCGCGCCCGCCGCTCGCAAACGAACTTTAAACGCACGAGGGTTGGCCATGCCGCTTTTCTCGCAACATACCGCCCGGTTCTCGCCGGACGTTCCTTTGGAGGGCACCAGCTCTCGCGAGCTGCTCAAGCGGTACCAGCC
>USAX01000050.1 GCA_900552705.1 uncultured Collinsella sp.
TAAAGCTGGCCTACCTGCTCAAGAAGCAGGGCCGCTCGCCGCTGCTCGCCGCGTGCGACGTCTACCGTCCCGCCGCCGCCGACCAGCTGGCCACGCTCGGTGGAGAGATCGGCGTACCGGTCTTCCGTGGTGACGGCGAGCACCCGGTTGATATCGCCAAGGGCGCCATCCAGGAGGCCGTCGACCACCTGCGCGACGTGGTCATCGTCGATACCGCCGGTCGTCTGCAGATCGATGAGCAGATGATGCAGGAGGCCGTGGACATCAAGAAGGCCGTCAAGCCCGATCAGGTGCTGATGGTCGTCGATGCCATGACCGGCCAGGATATCGTCAACGTCGTCTCGACCTTCGCCGGTCGCACCGACTTTGACGGTGTGATCATCTCCAAGCTCGACGGCGATGCCCGTGGCGGTGGCGCGCTTTCCGTGCGCCAGGTGACCGGCAAGCCCATCAAGTTCGTGAGCATGGGCGAGAAGCCCGATTCGCTGGAGCCGTTCTACCCCGACCGCATGGCCAAGCGCATCTTGGGCATGGGCGACGTCGTCGGCATCATCGAGAAGGCCCAGGAGGCGGCCGACGCCGAGCAGCTCGAGGCCGCCGAGCGCATGCTGCGCGAGGGCTTTACCATGAACGACATGCTCGACCAGATGAAGGCCGTCAAGAAGATGGGCGGCATGAAGGGCATTCTGGGTATGCTCCCCGGTGGCCAACGCGCGCTCAACCAGATGGGCGGCAACCTGGACGAGGGCATCTTCGACAAGAACGAGGCCATCATCATGTCGATGACCAAGGAGGAGCGCCTGCGTCCCTCCATCATCAACGGCCAGCGTCGCGCCCGTATCGCCAAGGGCGCCGGCGTGACCCCCACCGAGGTCAATAGCCTTATGAAGCAGTGGGGCGAGATGAATAAGATGATGGGCCGCATGCGCTCGATGGCCAATCAGGCACAGGCTGGTGGCAAGAAGGGCAAGAAGGGTAAGAAGGGCAAAAAGATGCGCATGCCCAATATTCCCGGTCTGGATGCCATGGGTCTGGGCGGCATGGGCGGCCTGGGAATGGGCGGCCCCAAGTCCGATATGGATCTGCTGCGTCAGATGGAAGCGCAGATGCGCAATAAGAAATAGGGCTGTAATTCCAGCTTGATATGGCAAAGGCCACTCGGAAGCTACCGGGTGGCCTTTGTTGTTGGCTTTGATTGTTGGGTTGCGTTCAGCGTCGTGCCCCGAGCTCGCGGTGCCGTGCCGTTAGTGGCAGCCGCAGCCCTCGTGGCCCTCGTGCTCGTGATGGCCGTGGCAGCTGCAGGAATTGCCATGCTCTTGGGCGTGCTCGTGGTCGTGGCCGTGGCAGCCGCACGTGGCCTCGCCGTTCTGTGCGAGCGTGCCGGCGATAAGGGCCTTGACGCACGCGTTGCAGCTGCCCTGGGCACCTGCGTATACCGTGATGCCGGCTTGGGCAAGTGCGTTGATAGCGCCACCGCCGATGCCGCCGCAGATGAGCGTGTCCACGCCGCCGTTGGCGAGCAGGCCCGCAAGGGCACCGTGGCCGGTGCCGCCGGTGCCCACGACCTGCTCGTTGAGTACCTTGCCATCCTGAATGTCGTAGATCTTGAACTGCTCGCTGCGGCCAAAGTGCATAAAGATGTTGCCGTTGTCGTACGTGGTTGCCACCCTCATGGTGTCGACCTCCTTTGCTGGCCATGCGGCCGTTGTCGTGTTGATGGGGGAGTACGCGATATTGCCGCCTTCGATGATGAGCGCCCGACCATTTACCAGCGCGTTTGCCACCTTGCGATGCGCTCGGCTGCAAATGGCCGCCACCGTGGCGCGCGCGATGCCCATCTGCTGTGCGACTGCCTCTTGGTTAAGGCCTTCCAGGTCGCACAGGCGCAGCGCCTCGAGTTCGTCGACCGTCATGTCGATGGCATCTCCGCTGGCAAGGCCGTCGGGGGTAAAGCCGCGATATTCGGGGATGATCCCAACACGGCGTAATTTTTCGCGTCTTCCGGCCATACGCACTCCTTATCTGACATATGTCAACAATAGAATAGCGAACGCGTGGATTTGCGCAAGGAATTTCTGGCATATGTCAGAAAATGAGGGCTTATGTTTGGGCTGTGGGGCCGCGCGTGCCTGGGCTACAATGAATCTCGCTTGTAGGCGACTGACAGGAGGGTCAATGAGCAAGGCTGATCAACAGTTTGTAGCCATGTGCCGCGATATTCTGGACCATGGCACCACCACCGAGGGCCAAAAGGTCCGCCCGGTGTGGGAGGACGGCACCCCTGCCTATACCATTAAAAACTTTGGCGTTACGGCACGCTACGATCTGCGTGAGGAGTTCCCCGCGCTCACCCTGCGTCGCACGGCGCTTAAGTCTGCCATGGACGAGATCCTGTGGATCTATCAAAAGAAGTCCAATAACGTGCATGACCTCAACAGCCATATTTGGGATGAGTGGGCCGACGAGACCGGCTCCATCGGCAAGGCCTACGGGTACCAGATTGGGCAGAAGAGCCATTATGCCGAGGGCGATTTCGACCAGATGGACCGAGTGCTGTACGACCTTAAGAACACGCCGTACAGCCGCCGCATTATGACGAATACCTATGTGTTTAGCGACCTGTCCGAGATGCACCTGTATCCGTGCGCCTACAGCGTGACCTATAACGTGACTCAGCGCCCGCAGGACGACAAGCCGACGCTCAACATGATTCTCAATCAGCGCAGCCAGGATATTTTGGCCGCGAACAACTGGAATGTGTGCCAGTACGCCATTTTGCTGATGATGGTCGCGCAGTCGGTCGATATGATCGCTGGCGAGCTGCTGCACGTGATCGCCGATGCCCATATTTACGACCGTCATGTCGATATCGTCCGAGAACTTATCGAGCGTCCGCAGTTTGCGGCGCCTAAGGTAACGCTTAACCCCGACGTGCACGATTTCTATGCGTTTACGACTGATGACCTCATCGTCGAGGGCTACGAGCACGGCCCGCAGGTCAAGAACATTCCCATTGCGGTGTAGGTGGTGCTTATGACGTGTAAGCTATCTGCCATCGTCGCCGTGTGCGATGACTGGGGCATTGGGTGCGAGGGCGACATGGTGGTTTCCAATCGCGCCGACATGCGCCATTTTGTGGCCTGCACTAAAGGTTGCCCGGTCATCATGGGGCGCAAGACGCTGCTGAGTTTTCCCGGCGGGCGTCCGCTCAAGAACCGCCGCAATATCGTGCTCACGCGCGATAAGGACTTTGCTCCCGAGGGCGTCGATGTGGTGCATAGCGTTGACGAAGCGCTCGCTGCGGTTGCCGATGAGCCCGTTGCCTGGGTGATTGGCGGCGGTGATGTCTATCGGCAGTTTTTGCCGTACTGCGTGGAATCCGAGGTCACGCATAACCACTGCGTCCATCCCGTGGACACGTATTTTCCCAATTTGGACGCCGATCCCGCGTGGGAAGTTTCGCAGGCTGGCGGGGTTGCCACGATTGCCTCGGGCGAGGGCGATGAGGGCGTCGATTATGAGTTCGTGACGTATCGTCGCGTTGAGGCGTAAATCGCCTAGCGTGAACGGTATTATCGGGTTGATTGAATGCATGGGGCGGCGCTTAGCGTCGCCTCGTTTGGTATAGATGTGCTGTAAAGAAGGGTGCGGGCTGGCTGCTATGACTGATACCGTTGAGGTTCTGCGAATTGATTCGCTCGAGGACGAGCGGCTCGATGCCTACGTGCGACTGACCGAGCGCGAGCTGCGCTGCGTGCTGGAGCCGCAAAAGGGCATCTTTATCGCCGAGAGTGCCAAGGTTATTGAGCGCGCGGTGCGTGCCAGATACGAGCCGGTGAGCTTTCTTTTGGGCGAACGCTGGCTCGACCAGATGACGCCGCTGTTTGAGCGCCTGGTTGTGCGCGAGGGCGCAGGTCCGGTTCCTGTGTTCGTGGCTTCCATGGAACTCATGGAGCAGCTGACGGGCTTTAACGTGACGCGCGGTGCGCTCGCGGCGTTTCGTCGCCCGCGACAGATTCCGGTTGATGAGTTCTTGGGTGGCGTCGTCGAGGCGGCGGGGGAGCGCCCGGTGCGCGTGTGCGTGCTCGAGGGTATTGTCGACCACACGAACGTGGGTGCGATTTTCCGCTCGGCCGCCGCGCTCAATGTCGACGGTATTTTGGTCAGTCCGACGTGCTGCGACCCGCTGTACCGTCGCTCGGCCCGCGTGAGCATGGGCACGGTGTTTCAGGTGCCGTGGACGCGTATTGGCAGCGAGGCTCGTGTGTGGCCGCACGATGGCCTGGCGGCACTGCACGAAGCCGGTTTTTCGTGCGCTGCGATGGCGCTGACGGACGACTCCGTTTCGCTGGACGATGCCGCGCTCCAGGAGATTGACCGCCTGGCAATCTTTATGGGCACCGAGGGTGCTGGCCTGGGCGCCAAGACCATCGCGGGCTGCGACCGGGCCGTGCGCATTCCGATGGCGCACGGGGTCGATTCGCTCAACGTGGCCGCGGCGAGTGCCGTCGCCTTTTGGCAGCTGTGCCCGCATGTGAGCAATGAGTATCACTACCAGCCGGGTTTGTATCACTAAGCAGATAGTTCGCACCGGGCTCTGACTCGGGGTGTTTCGGTCGACGCCGGTCGGTGCTAAGCTGCTATTGGTTTTGGCCTTAAATTGCCGTTTTGTTGTTTGACGTATGCTGGTGGGGAGGGCGTGTGGCTAAGAAATCTACGGCTATCGATGTAACGCAGGGTGTTATTTGGCAGCAGCTGCTTTCGCTGTGCGTTCCCATCTTCTTTAGTTCGTTTTTTCAACAGGCCTACACGCTTATCGGTACCTATATCGTCGGCCAGTTTGGCGGCAAGCTTGCACTGGGTGGCATTCAGGCCACGATGGTGCTCACCGAGCTCTGCATTGGCTTTTGCGTTGGCGTCGGCGCCGGCTGCGCGGTCATTACCGGTCAGTATTTTGGCCAGCACGATGATGAGCGACTGAGTCGTTCGGTCCATACGGCCATGACCCTCGCGCTGGTGGGCGGTATCGTTTTCTCGATTCTTGGCATAGTGTTCGTTGAGCCCATGCTGGTGCTTATGAACACACCGCATGAATTATTGGCCGAGGGAGTGGCCTATGCTCGTTGCTATTTTGCCGCTATGGTTGCGGCGCTGCTGCTCAATATGGGAACAGCACTGCTGCGCGCCGTGGGCGACACGCGCGGACCTGCTGTGATCATCGCTTCCGGCTGCCTTGTTAATGCGGTGCTGGATGTCATCTTCGTTGCCGTGCTTCATATGGAGGCTCTGGGCTGCGGCATCGCGGTGGCGCTGACCATTTGCTCCAACGCCACGATGATCGTGATTCGCATGATGCACGCACCGGGTGCGTGGCGGCTTTCGCTGTTCAAACTCGGCATTGATCCTGGCATTTATAAGAGCATGATCTCGTGTGGTCTGCCGCTTGGCTTTCAGTCTGCTGCGTATTCGATTTCCAACGTTTTGATTCAGGTGTCGGTCAACTCGTTTGGCGCCGATATCACCACGGCGTGGGGTCTTTCGGGCCGTTTGGATGGCATTGTCTGGATGGTTACCGAGGCGCTTGGCGTGTCGATCACCACGTTCTCGGCACAGAACTTTGGCGCGCGCAACTACGAGCGCATGCGCAAGGGCTACCATACGTCGCTCGTGCTGTCGTTTATGCTCATTGGTGGCCTGTCTGCCGTGCTGCTGGTGTTCTCGGGTCCGTTGTCGCGTCTGTTTGTCGACGATGCTTCGATTTCGGCGTACACCACGACGATTCTTCATTTCATCGCGCCGTTCTACGCAATCTTCTCGATTATCGAGAACGCGTCGGGCTCTATCCGCGGCGCCGGCGTGAGCTTGCAGCCCATGCTGCTCACGATTTTTGGCACCGTCGTGCTCAGGGTGATCTGGGTGTTTGCGATTATGCCGTTCGATCCGTCGCTTGAGCACCTGCTGCTGGTTTACCCCGTAACCTGGCTCATCACAGCTACGATGTTCACCATCTACCACCACAGCGGCAACTGGCTCGGCCGCGCCACTGCCTAATGACCCGTAGGGGACGGAGGAAAACGGATCATTGCCCCGGCGATAAGGCGAAACGATCCGTTTTCCTCCGTCCCTTTCGGGTCATTTAGTATTCGATGCCTTGACGGGCTAGGAGGCCTTCGTCGAAGTAGTGTTTGACGGGGCGCATTTCGGTGACCAGGTCGGCAAGATCGGCCAGTGGCAGCAGGCCTCGGCCGGTGAGCACGAGTTCCGTGGTGGCTGGCTTTATAGCGATCAACGTTTCGACATCCTCGCGCGTCACGAAGCCGCGGCGCATGGCCTCGCCGAGTTCGTCCAAAATCAGAACGTCGACCTGTGATATCTGCTCGCGTGCGAGCTCCATGATCTGCTCGGCGCAAGCCTCGGGTGTGTCGCGATCGGCCTGTACAATGCGCAGTCCCAGGCGCGGTGCGGCATCGTGTTCGGCGCAGTGTAGCTTCTTGGCAAACTGCAGCATGAGCACGTTAAGTCCATAGCCCGTGGCGCGCAGCGCGAGCCCCAGCGCAGCCGTCGTCTTGCCCTTGCCGTCGCCCGTATAGATTTGAACCTTGCCGACTTCCAGTGATGCCATCTCTGTCCTTTCGTGCCCGGCGTCGGTTTATCGCCGTCCGGGTTGGGTATTCTAGATAGCATTATCAACCCCAGTAGATGGAGTTCAAGCAGATGGAGATGGATGACAACAAACGTAGACGGAATATGATCCTCTACGTGCTCATCGCCTTCGTCGTCTACCTCGTGCTCTCGACCGTTCTGTTCCCCAACATCGGTCACACGCAGCAGATTACGAAGACCGATTATTCGACGTTTGTCAAAGCGCTCGATAAGAAAAGCGTCGACAAGGTCGAGTACAACACGGATGATTACACGATTTATTACACCAAGAAGGGCGAGGACGAGAATATCGCCTACAAGACGACCGGCGTGCCGAATGATGCGGGTTTTACCGATCGCGTGCTTGAATCCGGTGCGTCCCTGGAGTCGGTCGTTCCCGATAAAAACTCGGGTCTGATGACCTACTACCTTCTTACACTCATCCTTCCCATGGCGATTTTCTTCCTTATCGGTTGGTGGCTCAACCGCCGTATGAAGAAGGCCATGGGTGATGACGGCCCGTCGATGAACTTTGGCGGCGGTGGTTTTGGCGGCGGTGGACTGGGCAAGTCCGGCGCGCGCGTGATTGCCTCCAAGGATGTCGGCGTGACCTTTAAGGACGTCGCCGGCCAGGAAGAGGCCAAGGAATCTCTCAAGGAGGTCGTCGACTTTCTGGAGAAGCCGCAGCGCTACGAGGAGATCGGCGCCAAGCTGCCGCGCGGCGCTCTACTTGTGGGCCCTCCGGGCACCGGTAAGACCCTGCTCGCCAAGGCTGTTGCCGGTGAGGCGGGCGTTCCGTTCTTTAGCATTTCGGGTTCCGAGTTCGTCGAGATGTTCGTCGGCCGCGGTGCCGCCAAGGTTCGCGACCTGTTTAAGCAGGCCAAGGAAAAGGCCCCGTGCATCGTCTTTATCGACGAGATCGATACCATCGGTAAGAAGCGCGATGGCGGCGGCTTTAGTGGCAACGACGAGCGCGAACAGACGCTCAACCAGCTGTTGACTGAGATGGACGGCTTCGATAACCACAAGGGTATCGTCGTTCTTGCTGCTACCAACCGTCCCGACAGCCTTGACCCGGCCCTGCTGCGCCCCGGTCGTTTTGACCGTCGCATCCCCGTTGAGCTGCCCGACCTGACCGGACGTAAGAACATCCTCGAGCTGCATGCAAAGAGCGTGAAGACGGAGCCGCCGATCGACCTGACCGCGATTGCCCGCGCCACGCCCGGTGCCTCGGGCGCCGACCTGGCCAACATCATCAACGAGGGCGCGCTGCGTGCCGTCCGCGAGGGTCGCAAGCGCGCGACTCAGGATGACTTTGAGGAGTCGGTGGAGGTCGTCATCGCCGGCCAGCAGCGTAAGTCCACGGTTCTGTCCGACCACGAGAAACAGGTCGTGTCCTATCACGAGATCGGCCATGCCATCGTTGCCGCCCGCCAGAAGGGTTCTGCGCCGGTTACCAAGATCACCATCGTGCCGCGTACGAGCGGTGCTCTGGGCTACACCATGCAGGTCGAGGAGGATGAGCGCTTCCTGACCACGCGCCAGGAAGTCCTGGACAAGCTCGCTGTCTATTGCGGTGGCCGTGCAGCCGAGGAGCTTATCTTTGGCGAGATGACGACCGGTGCCGCCAACGATATCGAGCAGGCCACCAAGCTCGCCCGCAACATGGTGACGCGCTTTGGCATGTCCGATGAGTTTGGCATGATGGCGCTCGGTACCGTTCAGAATGCGTACCTCAACCAGGATACGTCGCTCACCTGCGCCCCCGGTACGGCCGAACGCGTGGACGCGATTGTCGCCAAGCTGATCGAGGATGCGCACGACCGCGCTCTGCAGATCCTCAAGGAGAACAAGTTTAAGCTCCATGAGCTGGCTCGTTATCTGTACAAGAAGGAGACGATCACGGGCGAGGAGTTCATGAATCTCCTCACGCGCGAGAATCCGCTGATGCCGAAGCAGCAGTAATACTGGTTGCGCAGTGTCTATCGCCCCATTTGAGTGTCCATCTCAAATGGGGCGTTTTGCGTGGGGAGAGTTGAATATGAAAATCGTGGTAAGTGCCTGCTTGATGGGCGAGAGCTGCAAGTATAACGGGCTCGATAACTACCATCGCGAGCTGGTCGAAGCGTGCGAATGCACGGGGACCGAGGTACTCTTGGTGTGCCCTGAGGTCTTTGGCGGCCTGCCCACGCCGCGCAAGCCGTCCGAGATTGTGAACGGCGAGGTCCGTACCTGCGAGGGCATCTCGGTAGATCGCGAGTTTCGCCTGGGTGCCCAACGTGCGCTCGATATGTGCGAACAGGCGGGCGGCCCGTCCGAGATCGCTGCGTGCGTCTTGCAGGACCGTAGCCCCTCGTGCGGTGCGAGTCGCGTCTACGATGGCACCTTTAGCGGTACGCTCACCGCGGGCAACGGTGTTTTTGTCGATCTGCTGCTGCGTCACGGGTACCGTGTGATTCCGGCTAGCGAGTTCGATCCCAGCATGCTGGAACATTGTTCACAGCACTCGAACCCAACACTTCCTCACGGGTGACCGTTTTGGCATCACCCGTGAAGTTGATATTGAGTACGACCCGGTCATCAAAGACGTAGACCGAGTTGACAGGCGCCGTACCCAGGCAGCCCCTCCCCGCGGCTCTCGCGCAGGAACGCGCACACGGCCTTCCCGTCTTTTGCGCCCCTCCCGGAACTGTCCACATCAGTGTAGCCAATCCAGTCCGCCAAGGGCTGCAGCCCGGACAGCGCGGCGATGGAGGGCTTCTTCGGCCTGCTCAAGAAGGAGTTCTGGCACGGTAGGGACTGGTCGGACTGGACCCCCGCCAGCTTCATCGAGGAGCTCGGGGGCTGGATCGGTCGATACAATACGGAGAGGCGCAGCGATGCGCTCGGTGGCCGCACGCCGGCCGAGTTCCGCTCCGCGCTGGGAAGGGCCGCGTAACGGTCCAAGAAATCGTCCGCAGTCCCCATTCTTGCCCCTTTGGGACAGCTTCTTGTTGGGGCGTGCCCGCCCCAAACCCTGCTAGGAACGAGTACAGCAAACTGGAATTTTCAAATTAGTCTTTGCAAATTACCTTTGAACATTCACCATCAATTACAATTCCCTGACGGTTGTTAATTGGGCATAGATTCAAATCCGAAAACTCAGTCATTATTTTCTCGGTAACTTTCTTAAATGGTGCCGTAAGATAATGCGGAAGAACATAGAAATCAATCAAATTAAGCCCTGAATCATCTTCTTGTGAGGAGTAGTCCTCCGGCTTTTCATCCATTTGCTCGATATATTGGATGCTTGGAGCGCATACAATCGCACCTGCCGATTCACCAATCATCAGTTTTCCCTTTGCCAATTCTTTCTTCAACAGCTCATCCGTTCCTGTTTTACGGAGCTGGTCTATAAGGAAAAAAGAATTTCCGCCGGTAAAATAGATCACATCCGCATCTTCAAAAAGAGACTGTGTCGTTGAATAAGCCTCCGTTGAAATGTCAATTTCAGTTACGATTGCTCCCAACTTTTTGAATAATTTTCGAGCCGAGCCGACATAACCGGTGTAGCCTTCACGCAGCGAAGCTGTTGGAATAAATGCGACTTTTTTATTTTCAATTTCTTCCTTTATCAGACTTCCTACACTTGAAAAGTGAGAACATAAAAACAGTTTCATCAATATTCTCCTTTATGTATAAATTCTTATTTGTTGAACTAAGCCGTGTATACCATACTCTCCAATGAAAGAACGCCCTGATATAGCGAAATTTTGCCGTTTTCCTGCGTACGTGCGTACACACTCCACAGGAATTCTAAGGTGCCTGCCCCCTTAGCACACGGACTTTGGAACAAAGTCTAGTGTGTTACGCCTTGCCAGAGGTGTACAGGCTCCCGGTATGCACGTACGAAGCAATTGCCATCAATGCGCTATATAAGTGGCGATCAAGTTCGCATAAAGCGACCTTGATCCCGCAAAACAAAAGGCAGGATACCATCACCACGATGATACCCTGCCTCTGTTCGTTTCTGTTTACCGTTCCGAGTAGTCCTTCCGCAGAATTTCCGATAAACAAAAAACGTACCCGAACCCTTTCTCGTAAAGAATCGGGTTCGAGTACGAACTGAATGCTGGAGCAATAAAAAACCACCAGAAAGGTGCCTGTCCCCTTTGTGGTGGTTTTGGGCCAGTCCTAGAGCGTGTGGCCGTAGGTGTTGGCAGCCTTGATGGCGGTGGCGAACTTTTCGTCGGTGAAGGGCTCGGGGTTTCCCTGCTTCCACTCGTTGGTGGCGTGCGCATACTCGCACAGGGCGGGGATATCGGACTCGGAAAGCCCGACCTGCTCAAGCGTCACGGGCAGCCCCATCTCCTTGTTAAAGGCTGCGTAGCGCTCAAGGTTCTCGGTATCGCCCGTGTAGGCAAACAGCACCAGCACGCCCAGGCTCACGACCTCGCCATGCAGGTAGGTGCCCTCGCGCGGAATGCTGCAGGTGGCGTTGTAGAACGCATGCGCCACGCTCGAGTTGTAGTAGTAATCGTTTTGGTTGGTCAGGTTGGAGACGTAGCCCGTGTTGACCACGATATCGAGCGCGATCTGCTTGACGGCTTCGGTCGACAGGTTCTGGCGAACGTCCTCAAGACCCTGCACGCCATAGGTAAACAGCGGCTCGGAGCAGGTGTGTGCGAGCGCCAGACCAAGACCTGCGGTGTGCTCCAGGTTGCCGGCGCTCGTGGCGTACTCGACCTCGGGCTGCTTGGACAGGGCATCGCCCACGCCCGCCCAGAAGTACTCCGCCGGAGCCTCGGCGATGATCTTGGGGTTGATGAAGATGTGCGCGGGGCGGTTGGGGTACGAATAGCCCTCGAGCGAGCCGTCGTCGTTGTAGACAACGGCAATGGCGGTCGCGGCCGAGCAGTTGGAGCAGATCGTCGGTACCGTAAAGACGATCTTCTTGAGCTCGATGGCCGCCGTCTTGACGGTGTCGAGCGCTTTGCCGCCGCCGCATGCGATGAGCACATCGGCCTCTCGGCAGGCGGGGGAGTTAACAAGCTTGGCGATATTGGCACGCGTGCTGTTGGTGCCGTAGACGTGTGTCTCCAGAATCTCGATGTCGGTGCCCTCCAGTGCCGCTTCGATACTGGGAAGCGCCGCGGCCAGTGCTCGTTTACCGCCGATAATCGCGACCTTGGCCGCTCCGTACTCGTCCAGCGCGCCGGGCAGCTCGTCAAAGCAGTCCTCGCCGACGGTGTAGTCGCTCATTCCAATCGTGCGCATAGCAGCCTTCTTTCGTTAGATAAAGTGCTTTCAGGTATTTTGCTCCAAGTGAGTGCTTGCGACCGCGAGAAATTACTAAAGTATGAAACCGATGTTGAGGGTTTTTCGCCGGCGTTGACCGTGCTACCATACAGCGCATAAGCGTTGATGGGGACGAGTAGTCGGCCGTCCGTGTGCTACAGAGAACGGGGAGCGCTGAGAACCCGTGCATGCGACCGATGAAAATCACCCCGGAGCTGCGGTCCCAACGGACGCGCCGTACAGGCACGTCTTAGTAGACATCGCCGAGATGGTCGTCGATACAGGCCAGCCGAGTAACGGATGCGAGCGCGCTGTAATG
Source organism: uncultured Collinsella sp. (assembly GCA_900552705.1). GTDB lineage: Bacteria > Actinomycetota > Coriobacteriia > Coriobacteriales > Coriobacteriaceae > Collinsella. Next base: position 12,239 of record USAX01000050.1, read on the forward strand.
CGGGCGAGGGCATCTAAGCTGGGTGGTTAAGCGAAGAGCTTTTGCGGGCACACGGCCCGTTTTGTGGCGCTTCGTCCCAGCTTGCAGGGACGGGCGCTTTTTTGGTGCCCAACGGGCGTGCGCGCCCACGACATGAAAGGGGTACCGTGGCAAACGAGTACAAGCAGACGATGAATCTGCCCAAGACCGGTTTTCCCATGCGTGCCGGTCTTTCCAAGTCCGAGCCCAAGCGACTCAAGGACTGGCAGGACAACAAGGTCT
>USAX01000051.1 GCA_900552705.1 uncultured Collinsella sp.
GACGAGTGGCATAAGTTTGAGTCTACGATCACCGAGTGGGAGATCAAGCACTACCTGGCGAACTCCTAATCGCGCTGGCTTGTTCCAGTACGATTGAGCTCATTTCTTTGGAGGCCGATATGTCCGATAAGAGTGCCCTGTTCATGGCGCGCACGACGCGCTTCCACGAGTTTGCCCGCAGCTTGACGACCACCCTGGGTGTCGAGGTGAGTCTGGCCACTCCCGATTCGCCGACTGCGGCGCACGACTTTGACCTGCTGATCCTCGATTCCGACGGCATCCGCAGCGACCGCATCGATCAGATTGCCAAGTGGCTTGACGATCGCGGCGGTGTCCCCATGCTGGTGATCGTCGACGACGAGGCGCTCGGCACCCTGCGCCTGCCGAATCACGCGCATGCCGACTTTGTATGCCCCACGGCGACGCCCAATGAGCTCAAGGCTCGCGCGCAGCGCCTGATGGGCGAGGAGGAGACCGTCACCGCCGACGATGTGCTCAATATCGATAACCTCGAGATTAACCTGGCTACCTACCAGGTGACACTCGATAACGAGCCCATCGACCTGACGCTGATGGAGTACTCGCTGCTGAGCTTTTTGGCGACGCACCCCAACCGCGCCTACAGCCGCGAGGTGCTGCTGCACCGCGTGTGGGGCTTTGAGTACTGCGGCGGCACGCGCACCGTCGACGTGCACATTCGACGCATCCGCTCCAAGGTGGGCCCGCAGATCGCGGCACACATCACCACCGTCCGCGGCGTGGGCTATCTGTTTAAGGACTAGATTTCCACCACAAAGGGGACAGGCACCTTTGTGGTGGTTTTGACGCAGGTGCGGGTTTCTTTCGAGTTTGCAGCAGAACTTAAGCCTTCCTAAAAGATTGCGTTCTCGTACACGTTCGCCCGCATATTGGGGTACAACTCAACGTGAACAATGATGGCCCGCCACATGTTTGGCGGGCCTTTGGTTATTTGACGAAAGGACCGCAGCTATGAGCGAGAACGATTCCCAGCGTCCCCAGGACGCGGGCAACGCCGGCGAGACTCAGCAGCAGCCGCGCGTGCAGGTGGAGTCGACGCCTGCCGACGGCAACAACATTCCCTACGTGCAGGCCTACGACACGCAGACCGGCAAGCCGCTGGGCAGCCAGCAGGTCGTGAACAAGCACACGGTGGTCAAGACCAAGACCAAAAAGCTGCCGATCTTTATTACGGCGCTCGCCGGTTGTGCCTGCGGCGCCCTGCTAGTCATTGCGCTCATCATGAGTGGCACGCTCGATATCGGCGGCGGCAAGAATGCCGTGACGGCGGGCGCTTCGGGTTCGTCGACGCAAAAGATCACCATCGATTCCGAGGACACCACGCTGGCCGAGGCCGTCTCTGCCAAGGCCCTGCCCTCCGTGGTTTCCATTACCGCCACTTCGAGCGGCAGCCAGAATGGCTCGCTTTCGCAGTCTGCCGACGAGTCGGACAGCTCGGGCAGCGTCGGATCGGGTGTTGTGCTCGATACCGAGGGCCACATCCTCACCAACAACCATGTGGTCGATGGCTATGACCAGTACGTGGTTACCATGGACGACGGCACCACCTACGAGGCCGAGTTCGTGGGCAACGATGCCTCGAGCGACCTCGCCGTCATTAAGCTCAAGGATGCCGATGCCTCCAAGCTCACGCCGATTGAGATCGGTGACTCCTCCAAGCTCAACGTGGGCGAGTGGGTTATGGCGATCGGCTCGCCGTTCGGCAACGAGCAGTCTGTCTCCACCGGTATCGTCTCGGCGCTCTACCGCTCCACGGCCATGAGCTCTACCAGCGGCAACACCATCTATGCCAACATGATCCAGACCGATGCCGCCATCAACCCGGGCAACTCCGGTGGCGCGCTCGTCAACGACAATGGCGAGCTCGTGGGTATCAACTCGCTCATCGAGAGCTACTCGGGCTCCAGCTCGGGCGTGGGTTTTGCCATTCCGGTTAATTACGCCAAGAACATTGCCGACCAGATCATCGACGGCAAGACGCCGGTGCATCCGTACATGGGCGCTACGCTTTCGAGCGTCAACGCGCTCAACGCCCGTACCAACAAGCTGAGCACCGATAGCGGTGCCTATGTGGCAAGCGTCGTCGAGGACGGTCCCGCCGCCAAGGCCGGCATTCAGGAGGGCGACGTCATCACCAAGCTGGGCGACGACGAGATCACGAGCGCCGATGGCCTGATCATCGCACTGCGCAGCCACGAGGTGGGCGAGAAGGTCGAGATCACGCTCATGCGCGGCAAGGAAGAGAAGAAGGTTACCGTCGAGCTGGGCTCCGACGAGGAGCTGCAGAACCAGCAGCAGAACGACAGCGCGACCGACACCGGTAACGGCGGCATTACCGATGAGCAGCTGCGCCAGTACCTGGAGGAGCTGCTTGGCCAGCAGGGCCAGGGTCAGGGCAACGGCCAGGGTTTCTAACGAGCTGTATCGCACATATCGAGGCCAGAGGGGGCTGTTCCGCCAACGCGGGACAGCCCCTCTTTTCTTATTGATCCGTTGGGGACGGAGGAAAACGGATCATTTAGAAATGGCAAGGGCATGAGTTGATTGCGCGATCCACTCCAGTTTGATGGCTGCCGATTCGGTGCGGTTTGAGACCGCTATTCGGCGCCATGGTGACCGGTGGTACTCTAGTATCCGTTTGAAATCGAGCGAAGGAGTGCCGCTATGGAGCAATCGAGCCTGTTTGGTGACGGTGTGGATATCGATACCAAAACGCCCGCGAGCACGAGCGCCGCCGCACCGACCGACGCCCATGCCCAGGCGGCAGCGCGCGCGGCCGAGCTGCGCCATGAGCTCGATTACCACGCGTACCGCTACTACATGCTTGACGCACCCGAGATTACGGACGCCGCTTTCGACAAAATGCTCGTTGAGCTGCAGGAGATCGAGGCGACCTACCCCGACCTGGTGACGCCCGACAGCTATACCCAGCGCGTGGGCGGCTACGTGAGCGAGCAGTTTACACCGGTCACACATATGGCGCGCATGTATTCCATGGACGATGCTATGGATCTGGACGAACTTGACGCGTGGCTCCAGCGCGCCGAGGATGCGCTCGGTGCCGGCAGCGTCACCTATACCTGCGAGCTTAAGATCGACGGTCTGGGCGTGGCGCTTACCTATCAAAACGGCACCTTTATGCGCGCCGCCACGCGCGGCGACGGTACCACGGGCGAGGATGTGTCGCTCAATGTCCGTACCATCAAGGATGTGCCCATGCACCTGTCCGAGCCGGCGCTCGCCCACATGGGCGCCGACCGCGAGCGTACCATTGAGGTACGCGGCGAGGTGTACATGCCCAAGGGCAGCTTTGTTCGTCTGAATGAAGAGGCCGATGCCGAGGGCCGCGACCCCTTTGCCAACCCGCGCAACGCCGCCGCCGGCAGCCTGCGCCAAAAGGACCCCAAGGTCACGGCGCGCCGCGACCTGGCTACCTTTATCTACGCCATTGCCGATACCGATCCGCTGCACGTCCACAGCCAGCGCGAGTTCCTGGACTGGCTGCGTAGCGCCGGCTTTAGCGTCAACCCCAACGTTGCCCGTTGCGCCACACCCGCTGAGGTTCACGAGTTCTGCGCCCAGGCGCTCGAGCATCGCGGCGACCTGGACTACGACATCGACGGCGTGGTCGTAAAGGTCGACAGCTTCCAACAGCAGCTCGACCTGGGCTTTACCGCCCGCGCGCCGCGTTGGGCCATCGCCTTTAAGTTCCCGCCCGAGGAAAAGCAGACCGTCCTGCGCGAGATTCGCATCCAGGTGGGTCGCACCGGCGTGCTCACGCCGGTCGCCGAGTTCGACCCGGTGACGGTCGCCGGCTCCACCATCGCGCGCGCCACGCTGCACAACATCGACGAGATCCGCCGCAAGAACGTGCGCGAGGGCGACACTATCATCGTGCACAAGGCGGGCGACGTAATCCCCGAGGTCGTGGGCCCGGTGCTCGACAAGCGCCCGGCCGATTCGGTCGACTGGCACATGCCCGAGGTCTGCCCCGTGTGCGGCAGCCCCGTGGTTCACGAGGATGGCGAGGTGGCCTACCGCTGCGTGTCCATCGACTGCCCCGCACAGCTCAAGGAGCGCCTGCTCCACTGGGTGAGCCGCGGCTGCATGGACGTCGACGGCCTGGGCGACGAGATCGTCGACAAGATGATCGCCGCTGGCCTGATCCACGATGTCGCGGACTTCTACCAGCTCACGGTCGACGACATCGCCGGCCTGGACACGGGGCGCGTGTACGCCAGCTCCAACAGCAAAAAGGGCGTTAAGAAGGGCGATCCCATTCCGGTAGGCCTTAAGACGGCCGAGAAAATCATCGCCGAGCTCAACAAGTCCAAGAGCCAGCCACTCGGGCGTGTGCTGTTTGCCCTGGGCATCCGTCATGTGGGCAAGAGCGTGGGCGAGGTCATCGCCGAGCGATTCCTGTCGATTGACAAGCTCATCTTGGCGAGCGAAGAGGATATTGCCGAGTGCGAGGGCATCGGTCCCAAGATTGCGGCGAGCGTCAAACAGTTCCTGGCCGTGCCCGAAAACCTCGCCGTGCTGGAGCGCTTGCGCCAGGCTGGTCTGTCGCTTGAGGTCGACTTGGGCGCCGCGCACGCGCAAGCCGCAGCCGACGCTGGGGTGGCGGGCGAGCTTGCCGACGCACAGCCGCTTGCGGGTCTGACCTTTGTGCTCACCGGCACGCTCGTCAATCGCACGCGCGACGAGGCGGGTGCGGCGCTCAAGGTGCTCGGCGCCAAGGTTTCGGGCAGTGTTTCTAAGAAGACGAGCTACCTGGTCGCCGGTCCCAAAGCGGGCTCCAAGCTCACCAAAGCCGAGCAGCTGGGCGTACCCGTGCTGGACGAGGACGCACTCGAGCAGATCTTGGCTACCGGCGAGGTGCCCCAGGCTTAGCGCATCGATAACCAAATTGAAGATCCGCCCGGAAAGCATGATGCCTTCCGGGCGGATCTTACTTTGCTGGGGCAACCGGCACCGTGATCTGCGTTACGTAGGTTGTCGGGTCGTCGCTGATGATATCGTCGATGAGGGCGATCTCGCGCGAGGGGCCGGCGGGCGTCAGGTTGTGTTCGTGCATGTAGCCGAGCAGCCGCTCGTAGCGCGGGGCTGCTTGTCCGTGCGTGCCACGGAAACTTATGGTCAGGCAGTGCGCGGCAGGCCGCGTCTCGATTTCACCCAGGTAGTCGTCGGTGTCGTCGAGCAGCAGAAAGACCTCGTCGTAGCCATCAAAGTCGCCGGCGGCCAGGCGTTCGGGCGCGATGCCCACACCTAGATTGCCAAGATAGGCAAAGGTTTCGTGCTGTCCCTGCTGAAGCTGGCGGATATGCCATCCCAGCGAATAGGCGTCGGTGGGATTGACGCGCTCGTGCAGCGCGGCGCAGCGAAGTTCGGGTTCCTCGATTTCGCTAATGGTGTCGAGATCAGCATTCAAAGCGCCGTGAAGCAAGGCAAGCCGCTGGTCAATCTTGCGCGACATGCGCTCCAACTCACGTCGCCTGTGCTCAATTAACTCCTGTTGCTTGGTCAGTTGCCGTTGTATCAAATCCATATCGCGCGTAGTGACAAACTCGCGAATCTGCGTCAACGGCAAGTCGAGAACGCGCAGGTTGCCGATGGTGTTGAGGGTGGAGAGCTGCCGCGATCCGTAGTAGCGGTACCCACTTGCCGGATCGACATATGCCGGCTCCAACAGCCCCATCTGTTCGTAATGGCGCAGTGTGCCCACGCTCAAATTGAGCAGGCGCGCCACCTCGCCAATGCGGAGCAGGCCCTCGGTGTGTTCGCTTGGCATGTCGGTCACAGGACCACTCCTTTCGGTAAAAACAGGGGAGAGGTGCTAGGCATGCGTCGCCTCGCTACGCCACCAGCTTGTCAAAAGTTCCGCGGCGGTTGAGCACGGTAAATGCAATCACGCAGATGACCGCCGACAGAATCGACCCGCACGGCGAGGCGATACCCATGGGGAACAGCGTGTCGGAATAGGCGTTCGACAGCAGCCAAGCGCCGGGCACGCGAATGAGGGCCACGGCCAGCACGTTGTGCGCAAAGCCGATGTAGCTCTTGCCGTATGCGGCGAAAAAGCCGCTAAAGCAAATGTGGATGCCGGCAAAAATCGCGTCGAAAATATAGCTGCGCATATAGCCGGTACCGGCGGCGACTACTGCAGCGTCCTTGGCAAAAAAGCCGATAAACGCCGGCGCCACCAGCCACATCAGCACCGTGATCAGGCAGCCGTACACCGCCGAGATGGTCATGGCGTCCTTGAGTACCTGACGCGCGCGGTCACCCTTGCCCGCGCCGGCGTTTTGCGCCGTGAGCGCGCTGACGGTAGCGCCCATGGAACTCGGCACGATAAACAAAAAGCTGATCATCTTTTCGACCAAGCCTACGGCGGCGGCGTCGACCAGACCGCGGTGGTTGGCGATGACGGTGATGAACATAAACGCCACCTGGATGCAGCCGTCCTGCACGGCCACGGGCACACCGATCTTAAGAATGCTGCCGAGCACCTCGGGCTGGGGGCGCAGGTCGCTACGCTTAACGTGGATGTTCGTGCGGCGGCTCTTGAGCCACACGAGCGCGAGGGCAACGCTGGCTGTCTGGGCGGTCACCGTGCCGAGTGCGGCGCCTACGGGGCCGAGCCCCATGTGGCCGATAAACAGAAAGTCGAGCGCGATGTTGATGATGCACGCCACGCCAATCACGTACATGGGCGAGCGCGAATCGCCCAGCCCGCGAAAGATGGCCGAGAGGATGTTGTATGCGGCGATAAAGGGAATGCCGACAAAGCAGATGCGCAGGTAGGCGGCAGTGCCTTCGACGGCTTCGGCGGGAGTGCCAATGAGCGCCACAATCTGCGGACACAGTGCGAGCAGGACAGCGGCCAGCACCACCGAGACACCCATAAAGAGCGTGATGGTGTTGCCGATGGCGGTCTCGGCTCGGTCAAACCGGCGCGAGCCCACGGCGTGGCCGACGATGACCGTCGTTCCCATGGCCAGGCCCACGAGCGTTACGGTAATGATATAGAGCGTCTGCGCGCCATTGCCCACGGCGGTGATGCCGGCGGCGCCGCTAAACTGCCCCATCATGTACAGGTCGGCCATGCCGTAGAGCATCTGCAAAAAGTACGAGAGCATATAGGGCAGGGCAAAGACCGCGATGGTCTTGAGGACATTGCCGCGTGTGAGGTCGTGTTCCATGGGCGGGGCTTTCTGGCTGGGTTCGTTTTGCTACCAGTGTAGTGAAAACCCTACAACGATTGTAGAGTCAAGGTTTGTGTTGGCGGCGGGGCGAAAAAGTCACGCTCGCGTTCATTTCCAATTGAATACAGGGGCGCGTCCTGTGAGCATGGCGTCTGCACTAGCCTTGCAGAAATCGATTTCGCATCACTTGACACCGCCGCACGGCGCGCCATAATACGTGGGTTTGCGAACAACGTTTGATGGGGGATGAACCTGCGTGCGCAATCTCAAGATTTTGTTTTCCTATCTGGGGGCATACCGCCGCGATGCCATGCTCGGCGTGCTCTTTGTGACGGCCGAGACGGCGCTCGAGCTGTTTATCCCGGTCATCATGGCAAATATCATCGATGTGGGCGTGCCCGCGGGCGACATCAACTACATGCTGTTGCAGGGCACGTATATGTTGGTATGCGCCGCATGTTCGCTGGTACTTGGCTTGGGTTATGCGCGCACGTCCGCCCGCGTTGCCTCGGGGCTGGGCGCTAACCTGCGCGAGGCCGAGTATCGCAAGATCCAGACGCTCGCTTTTGGCAATCTGGACAACTACGACGCCAGCTCGCTTGTCACACGCATGACCACCGACATCACCGTGATTCAAAACGCCATCGGCAACGGTTTTCGTCCCATGGTGCGCGGTCCCGTGACGCTTATCGTCGGCTTGGTCTATGCGCTGGTGCTGTCGCGCCCGCTCGCCACCGTTTTCGCGATCATCCTGCCGGTGCTGGCGATCGTACTGGGCGTTATCACCTATCGCGTCAGTCCGCTCTACCGCCAACTCCAGACCTCGATGGACCACCTTAACGGCGTGGTGCAAGAGGACCTTACCGCCGTGCGCGCCGTGAAGGCTTACGTGCGCGCCGAGCACGAGTGCGACAAGTTCGACACCGTCAATACCGAGCTCGCCGGCACGGCGACCAAGACCTTCGGCACCGCTGTGCTCAACCTGCCGGTGTTCCAACTCTCGATGTACGTGGCTGCGCTCTCGATTCTGTGGATTGGCGGCCGCATGATCATCGAAGGTCGCTTGGGCGTGGGCTCGCTCACGGGCTTTATGAGTTATGTGCTGTTGATCATGAACTCGCTCATGATGATTTCCAACGTGTTTTTGCTGCTCACGCGCGCTCTCACGAGTGTGGGCCGTATCGCAGAGGTGCTCGATGAGGAGCCCTTTATCGCCAACCCTGCGGGAGACCTCGCGACTGCGGCGCCAGCGGACGGCAGTATCGAGTTTCGCGACGTTTCCTTTAAATACCGCGCGGACGCAGCCGAGGATGTGCTCGAGCATATTGACCTTCGCATCGAGAGCGGCTCGACGGTGGGCATCCTCGGCGGCACGGGCTCGGGCAAGAGCTCGCTTGTGCAGCTGATTGCGCGCCTGTACGACGCCACCGAGGGCGCCGTGCTTGTGGGCGGACACGACGTGCGCGACTACGACCTCGCGACCCTACGCGACGCCGTGGGCATTGTGCTGCAAAAGAATGTGCTGTTCACGGGCACCGTGCGTGAGAACCTGCAGTGGGGCAATCCGCAGGCGTCGGACGATGAGCTCCTCGCGGCTTGCCGCGCGGCGTGCGTGGACGAGTTCCTTGATCGCATCGGCGGGCTGGACGGCGAGTTGGGCCAAGGCGGCGCCGGCGTTTCGGGTGGCCAGAAGCAACGCCTGTGCATCGCGCGCACGCTGCTCAAGCATCCGCGCGTGCTCATTTTTGATGACTCCACCAGCGCGGTCGATATGGCGACCGACGCTAAGATTCGCGAGCACATCGCTCGGATTCCCGATACGACCGTGCTCATCATCGCCCAGCGCATCGCGAGCGTCATGGATGCCGATCGCATTGTGGTGTTGGACGACGGTCGTGTCCACGGCGTGGGTACGCACGAGGAACTGCTGGCGGGCGACAACATCTACCAGGAGATTTACGCCTCGCAGATGGAGTTTGCGGGGAACGCGGACGCCGCCGGAGGCAGTGACGATGGCTGCGCGAATGATCCGTTTTCCTCCGTCCCCAGCGGATCGACCTTGGAAGGGGGTGAGCGCCATGCCTAAGACCGCAGCCCAAGCACGCCCGGCCGACCTCAAGCGCACTGTGCTCCGCCTGCTCTCCTACATGGGGCATGCCAAGTTCTCGTTGCTCGCGGTGGGCGTGCTCGCCTCCGTCGCCGCCATCGCGAGCCTCGCCGGCACCTACATGGTGCGCCCCATCGTTAACGGTTTGGCCACGGGCGGGGAGGAACTGCTTGCCAAGCAGGTCATCCTGACGGCGATCATCTACGCCGCGGGCGTGCTCTCGGCCCTGGGCTACTCACAAATCATGGTGCGCGCGGCCCAACGCGTGGTGTCCGATATTCGCCGCGACCTGTTCGCGCACATCCAGACGCTGCCGCTCAGCTATTTTGACGGCACACGCTCGGGCGACATCATGAGCTTTTTCACCAACGACGTCGACACCGTCTCCGAGGCGCTCAACAACAGCTTTGCCAACGTGATTCAGGCCGCCATTCAGGTTGTGGGCACCACGGCCATGCTCATCATCCTCAACTGGCAGCTCACGATTATCACGCTCGTGTGCGATGCGGCCATTGTGCTGTATGCGCGCTACTCGGGCGCGCGCTCTAAGCGCTTCTTTGCCGCCCAGCAGGCATCGCTTGGCGACTTGGACGGATATATCGAAGAGATGGTCTCGGGCCAAAAGGTCATCAAGGTCTTTAACCGCGAGGCAGCGAATGTTGCCGGCTTCGCCTGCCGCAACGACGAGCTTCGCCGTACCGGCACCGCCGCCGTGAGCTATGCCAACTCCATGGTGCCCATGACCGTCGTGATTGGCTACGTCAACTATGCCATCGTCGCCGTGGCGGGCGGCATGCTCTGCATCAAGGGACTCGCCGACGTGGGCGCGCTTGCAAGTTACCTGGTCTTTGTACGCCAGGCGGCCATGCCCATCAACCAGTTTACGCAGCTGGGCAACTTTTTGCTCAACGCGCTGGCCGGTGCCGAGCGCCTGTTTGCCGCCATGGACCTTAAGCCCGAGGTGGACGAGGGCTACGTGGAGCTGGTGCAGACGGGCGACGCCGCGTGGGCGTGGAAAATTCCCGAGGGCCAGGGCGTGGGCGCGTACGGGCACTTGCATGACGTGGCAGCCGTTGATGAGTCGGGCCGCGCGGTGGCTGCCGACGGTACCGAGCTCACGTGCGGCTTGGTTCCGCTTGCCGGCGACGTGCGTTTCCATGCCGTGGACTTTTCCTACGTGCCGGGCACCCGCGTGCTCACGGACCTCAACCTGTTTGCCAAGCCGGGGCAAAAGATCGCGTTTGTGGGCTCGACGGGCGCCGGAAAGACGACCATCACCAACCTCATCAACCGCTTCTACGAGGTCGATGACGGCGAGATCACGTACGACGGCATCGACGTCAAGCACATTGCCAAGGCCAGCCTGCGCGGGTCGCTCGGCATTGTGCTGCAGGATACGCACCTGTTTAGCGGCACCATTGCGCAGAACATCCGCTTTGGCAAGCTCGACGCGACCGACGAGGAGGTGCGCGCCGCTGCCGAGGCGGCCTGCGCCGACTCGTTTATTCGCCGCCTGCCTAGAGGCTACGACACGCCGGTCACGGCCGACGGCGCCAACCTGTCGCAGGGCCAGCGCCAGCTGCTCGCCATCGCGCGCGTGGCCGTCGCTGACCCGCCGGTGCTCATCCTGGACGAGGCCACTTCGAGCATCGACACGCGCACCGAAAAGCTCATCGAGCGCGGTATGGACCGCATCATGCGCGGACGCACCACGTTTATGATCGCGCACCGCCTGTCCACCGTCCGCGACGCCGATGCCATCATGGTCCTCGAACACGGCCGCATCATCGAGCGCGGCGCGCACGAAGAACTGCTCGCCCAGCACGGCGAGTACTGGCAGCTGGCGCATGGCTTAAAAGAGTTGGATTAACCCGTTCGAGCACGATGCTTTGGTCCCTCCGTGCCTCTCACCTCGCCTCAAACCATCACAACATTCGACGTTTTTTTCCAAAAACGGGAAAAGCATCGAATGTTGTGATGGTTTGTATGCTGAGGATGGGCTTGGAAAGTCCGTTTTGCTCGAAGCGACCTGTCCTGTCGTACGGGTGTCGGCATGATTCTCCCGTGGGGTATTATGTTTTCCGAAGAATAAAACGCCGCGTGAGGGGAGGGCTGCGTGGACGGGCACGTGCAACATGACGGCTTTGGTCGCGATATCAATTACCTGCGCATTGCCGTTACCGACAAGTGCAATTTCCGCTGCATTTACTGCATGCCGGCCGATGGCGTGGCACCCCGCGCGCACGACGAGCTGCTCAGTGCCGAGGAAATCGCCCGCTTTGTGCGCTTGGTGGCGGGGGAGGGCATTCGCCGCGTACGCCTGACGGGCGGCGAGCCGCTGGTCAGCCGCCGTATCATTCCGCTCATTCGCGACATCCGCGCGATTCCGCAGATCGAGGACATCTCGCTTACCACCAATGGCGCCCTGCTGCCCAAGCTGGCACCGCAGCTCAAAGATGCCGGCCTTAACCGCGTCAACATCTCGCTCGACACGCTCGACCCTACGCTGTTTGGAAAGATTACGCGCCTGGGTCGGCTCGAGCAGACCATGGCTGGCATCGACGCGGCGCTGGCCTGGGGCTTTGAGCCCGTTAAGGTCAACTGCGTTGTGGTGCGCCGGCTCAACCAAGATGTGGCGGCCCTCGCGCGGCTCACGCTCGACCGTCCCATCCACCTGCGCTTTATCGAATACATGCCCATCGGCGACGAGCGCACGAGCTCGCATTGCGCCGTGGACCCTCACGCACCCACGCTCAACCCCGAGTTGTGGGATGCGAGCGACAGCGTGCCGAGCGACGAGCTGCGGGCGCGCGTCAATGTCGGGGCCGCCGCGATGGGTCTGGGCGAGCTCGAACCGCTTGACATCACCGACGCTCCTGCCGGCGCGGGCCCCGCGCGCTATTGGCGCTTTCCGGGCGCGGCGGGAACGGTCGGCTTCATCAGCGCCATGTCCAACCATTTTTGTGCGAGCTGCAACCGCCTGCGCCTGACGGCCGATGGCAACGTGCGTCCGTGCCTGTTCAGCGATGCCGAGTATTCGGTGCGCGAGGCGTTGCGCCGTGGTGATG
>USAX01000052.1 GCA_900552705.1 uncultured Collinsella sp.
GGTCACGACGCGCGATCTCAACCTGCTCTACAACAGTATGTCGGCGACCATCAAGGCGCTCGAAAAACGCGGCGTCGTGGTGGTGGAGGAGCGCCGCGCCTGGCGTGGCTGCAGCGAGCAGACCACGTTGTCCTCGGCAAGCGGCAAGGCGCCGGTCGCGCTCACGGACGGCCAGCAGCAGGCGCTCGCGCAGATTGAACGCGCGCGCCTTGACGCCCACGGCGACGTGGTCCTTGTCGATGGCGTCACCGGATCCGGTAAAACCGAGGTCTACCTCTCCGCTATCGAGCGTGTGCTCGCGGCCGGTCGCTCGGCCTGCGTGCTCGTGCCCGAGATCTCGCTGACGGCCCAGACCGTCGGCCGCTTCCGCTCGCGCTTCGGTGAGACGGTCGCGGTCTTCCACTCGCGCCTTTCGGCCGGCGAGCGTCTGGACCAGTGGGATATGGTCGCCAGTGGTGCCGCGCGCGTTGTCGTCGGCGCGCGTTCGGCACTCTTTTGCCCGCTCAGCGATTTGGGCCTCATCATCATCGACGAGGAGCACGAGACCAGCTACAAACAGGGCTCCAGTCCGCGCTACCATGCGCGCGAGGTGGCGGCCGAGATGGCGCGCCGCTATCGCTGCCCGCTCGTGCTGGGCTCGGCCACGCCTTCTGCCGAGGCCCTCGATCGCTGCCGCCGCGGCACGTACAACGGTGTCACCTGGACGCGCGTCGAGATGCCCGAGCGCCCGGGACACGCCGTGCTACCCACGGTCCGCATTGCCGACCTGCGCCGCGAGTTTTCGCACGGCAGCCGCTCCATGTTCTCTAAACCGCTGATGGAAGGTTTGGAGCGCGTTGTAGAGCGCCGCGAGAAGGCTGTGCTGCTGCATAACCGTCGCGGTTTTGCGCCGTTTTTGATGTGCCGCGAGTGCGGTTGCGTCCCCACCTGCAACCACTGCTCTACGGCGCTTACGTACCACGAGCGCACCCATACGCTGCAGTGCCACACCTGTGGTTCGTCCTGGCGCGTGCAGCCCTATCCCGCGCCCACGAGTCGCTGCCCCAAGTGCGGCAGCCGTTACCTGGCAAAAATGGGTCTGGGCACGCAGCAGATCGAGGATGCGCTGCACCAGATGCTGCCCGAGGATGTAGCCATCATTCGCATGGACGCAGATTCCACGCGTGGCAAGGACGCGCATAAGAAGTTGCTCGAGCAGTTCGATGCCGCCGATTGCGCGGTGCTGCTGGGTACCCAGATGATTGCCAAGGGCCTCGACTTTCCCGAGGTCACGCTCGTGGGTGTAGTCAATGCCGATTTTGCGTTAAAACTGCCCGATTTTAGAGCGGGGGAGCGCGCCTACGATTTGCTGGAGCAGGTCGCCGGTCGTGCCGGACGCGGCGATCGCCCTGGCGAGGTCATCATCCAGACCTACCTGCCCGAGGACCCGGTCATTCGCGCCGTCGCCGAGCACGACCGCTCGATCTTTACCGACTTCGACCTGGACCAACGCCGCGACGCCCTGTATCCGCCCTTCGTGCGCCTGGTCAACATTTTGGTGTGGTCGGCAAGCCGCGAAGATGCGCAGGATTATATCGGGCGCATCGCAAAGCTGCTCAAGCGTCGTTGGCATGCCGCCGCTCCCGACTTTTTGTGGGCGGGCAGCGCGGTGCCGCAGGTGCTGGGCCCGGCTTCATGTGTAATCGAGAGAGCTAAGGACCGTTATCGCTTCCACCTGCTTGTGAAGTCGCCCGTAGGGTACCATGTCACTGATGATATCGACGCCTGCCTCAAAGAGGTGGGCTCCGTGCGCGGCGTGAGCGTGAGCGTTGACGTCGACGCCTATGATTTGATGTAACAACCCGAAAGGATGGCCATGGAAGCCAACGGAATCGTACTGTCGCCCGACCCTCGTCTGCGTCAGGAGTGCGCCGTCATCGAGGAGATCACCCCGGCGATCGAGGCGCTTGCCGAGAAGATGAAGAAGATGATGTTCGAGAACGGCGGCTGCGGCCTGGCTGCCCCGCAAATCGGCGAGCTCATCCAGCTCGTCACCATTGACTGTGACTACAGCGACAAGAACGACTACGATCCGTACGTGCTCATCAATCCTGTCATTGTTGAGCAGAGCGACCATCTGGTGCCGTTTAGCGAGGGCTGCCTGTCCATCCCTGGCATTAGCTGCGAGATCGAGCGTCCCGATCACGTTATCGTCGAGGCGTACGACCTGGATGCCAACTTGATTCGCTATGAGGCCACGGGCGATTTGTTCTGCGTGTGTCTGCAGCACGAGATTGACCATCTGCACGGCAACACCATGTTCGAGCGACTCAAGCCGATGCAGAGGCTCAAGGCCGTCAAGGAGTACCAGGACGCCCTGGCTCGCGGCGCTCGACCGGGCGAGACGGAGTAGGTCGTCCGTCCCCGGGGCGCCCGCCTATATCATCCCGTGCTCAAACATTCTCGCTTCGCTGCGAAACTGCGCGCGGGACGATATAGGCGGGCGCCCCGGGGACTACGTTGACGCTGCTTGTCTCGCCCGGGTGCCGTCGGGCCAGGGAGGGACGTCTTCGCTGATAGGTGCTTTGTTGAGAGAGCTGCTTTTATGCGGCTCTTTCTTTGTTTTTGGGTATATTTGTTCTTGTTGAATTGTTATTGCGGATGGGCTGGGTACTTGGCTTTCCGCTGTTATTTGTAGCCGTCTCGGCTTTGGTTGAGGGGAGACGTCCTTTATGCGTATTGTGTTTATGGGTACGCCTGATTTTGCTGTGCCTTCGCTGACTTCGCTTGTTGAGGCTGGGAATGAGATTGCGCTTGTCATTACTCGTCCCGATGCTGTTCGTGGGCGTGGTAAGAAGCTTGAGCCTTCTCCTGTTAAGGCCAAGGCGCTTGAGCTGGGGTTGCCGGTTGTTGAGGCCAATCGTATGACGCCCGAGGTTGTCGAGTCGCTTCAGGCTGCGCAGGCTGATATATTCTGCGTGGCTGCCTATGGCTGCATTTTGCCCGATGAGGTGCTGCATATGGCGCCGCTTGGTATTGTGAATGTTCATGCTTCGCTGCTGCCGCGTTGGCGTGGCGCCGCTCCCATTCAGCGTGCGATTCTTGCTGGTGATGAGGTTGCCGGCGTTTCCATTATGCGTATTGGGCATGGCGTGGATACCGGCGCTTATTGTGCGCAGGCCTCGACATCTGTCGCCGGCAAGCATGCCGAGGCACTGACGATGGAGCTTGGCGAGCTGGGCGGTAAGCTGCTGGCCGATACGCTGCCCTCGCTTGCCGATGACACAGCGGTGTGGACCGAGCAGGATGAGTCGCTCGTCACGCATGCTGCCAAGATTTCCAAGCAGGAGATGCGTCTGGATCCGCAGATGGCGGCGCTCGATTGTGTGCGTCACGTGCTGGCTTCGTCCGACACTGCACCCGCTCGCTGCGTGATTGCTGGCAAGTCGGTTCGCGTGCTCGATGCTGCGCCAAGCGATGCGTCGCTTGGCGAGGGCGCTGTTGCCGTTAAGAGCAAGCGTGTTTACCTGGGCCTGTCGGATGGCTCGGTTGAACTGCTCGAGGTTAAGCCTGACGGCAAGCGTGCTATGGCTGCTTCTGCCTGGGCTGCCGGCCTGCAGGGTGCCGATCTGACGTGGGGTGTTTTGTCATGAGCAAGCTTTCCCCCGCGCGTAAGCTCGCGCTCGATGTGCTGATGGAGGCCGACCGTCGCGGCATGTATGCGCGCGACGTGTTGTCTTCTCGTGCTTCTGCCAAGGCCATTGACCAGCGCGATTCTGCCTTTGCCGCTCGTTTGGCACTTGGTGTTGCAGCCACCCAGGGCATTTTGGACGAGCTGCTCGACCAGTTTCTCGATAAACCCAAAAAGGTCGCGCCGCGTGTTCGCATGGCGCTTCGCATCTCGGCCTTTGAGATGCTCTACCTGCATACGCCTGGCCGCGTTGCGGTGAGTCAGGGCGTTGAGCTGGTGCGCAGCGGAGCTAAGTCTGCCGCCGGTTTGGCCAATGCCGTGCTGCATAAGGTCGCGGACAACGTCGAGGACTTTGCCACTGCGGCGGATGCCGATGAGTCCGAGCGCCGATTGGTTCGTCTGTCGCGCCTGTTGGGTCTGCCGCGTTGGCTGTGCGCTCGTATTATGGCTTCGTTTGACACACCGGAGGGCGCGCTTAGCTTTGCCGGTAATCTGGCCCCCGCTCCGCTGGCCCTGCATGAGAACGCCTTTGCGACCAAGCCCGATCCGTATATCTCGCAGCTTGTTGCGCCTGTGTTCCCGGGTTGCCATGCGCCGGTCGATGCACAGGCCACAGTTGCGTCGGGTGTGTTTGAACGCGCGGCGGCCGTGGCCTCGGACCTTAACGCTCAGCTCATCGCTACTGCGGCTACTCGTCCCGGGCGCTGCCTAGAGATTGGCGCCGGTCGTGGTACCAAGACGTATGTGATGATGTGCCAGGCTAAGCGTGCCGGCTACGACCGTCAGCACACTGCACTCGATTTGCACGATCGCAAGTGTGATCAGAATCTTGCGCGCCTGCATAAGGCTGGTATCAAGGGCGTTCGTACCGTCTCGGGTGATGCGTGCGAGCTCGATACGGTCCTCACGTCGTTCGATGCGATGCTTGGTAAACCCGTTCTGTTCGATACGGTGTTTATCGATGCCCCGTGCTCGGGTACCGGCACCATGCGCCGTCATCCTGAGATTCCGTGGCGCTTGACCGAAAAGGACGTGACGGTTGAGCTTCCTAAACTGCAGCTGACGATGCTCAAGGAAGCCGCCGCGCGCGTTGCTGCCGGCGGTGAGCTTATCTATGCCACCTGCTCGGTTTTTGCTGAGGAGAACACTCAGGTCGTGGATGCCTTCCTGGCCTCTCCCGAGGGCGTAGGCTTTAGCGTGGCGCCGCTCTCCGAAGCCCAAATTCTGCAGCTACCCGATTTTGAACAAGCCAAGAAGCTCGTCTCCGTACGTCAAAACGACCGTGGACTTTTCCAAAGCGTCCCCGTAAACGCCGACTCCTACGACGGCCACTTCTGCGCAAGGCTGGTCCGCAACTAATACGACACCCGAGGATTGATCTGCTTGTCATGAAATGGGCCTACCTACTACATTAAACCCATTACCCCCAACCATGCCGAATTTAGCGAAATCAAAACCGCAGGTAGACGGCTCGTCGTTTTTGTAAAAACGCAGGTGTGCTCGGATTATATGGGTCAAATGTAGTAGATAGGCCGTTTTCGTGGCGCAACTCCAGACCAGTTGCCGGGGCGTGGGACATTCCTGAAAAAATTCGGCCCCGCGATCGGGCTTTATCGCGGGGCCGCTTGTCACTAGTGGTTATGTGGGCAGTTGGCGCAACAGCCGCTGGTGGCGCTGGTGCTGGAACCGCCGCTGCGCTGGTCGGTGTTGTAGAAACCGCTGCCATCGAACTTGATGCCGCTGGCAGAGAACGTCCTGGATGCCGGAGCGCCGCAGCTGGGGCATATTACCTCGGGCGTCTCGGACATGGGGTGCTCAACCTCAAACACATTGCCGCAGCTCGTGCACTTGTAATCGTAGCGCGCCATAATACTTCCTTTTCAGTACAAAGCGGGCAGATCACTCTGCCCGCAAAAATTCAAACGTCTGTAACTGTACCCTATATCGGGCGTTTTATCACGGTTCGCTCCAGAATCTATGGGTGTTGCGCAGGAGCTGCGCAGTTTTGCCCTCGGCGGCCGCAACGTCGGCCTCTTGCGCCTGCCAGGTCCAGTTGCCCGTGGCCACGCCCGGTACGTTCATGCGCGCATCGTCGCCAAGCCCCAGGACATCCTGCAGCGGCATCATCACCAGGGGAGCGTCGCTTGCCAGGGCGTTGCCCATGAGCTCGCTTGCCAATGCAATGCCGCTCGGTTCGTCGCCACCCGCAAAGGAGCGCGTGCACCAGCCGGCAAGTGTCGAGGTGTCGTGCGTCGAGGTGTACAGGATCTTGCCCGGCGTGGGATACATGCCGTTGCGAACGTCGTAGTCGCTAAACTCCAGCACGTCCATGCCGGGGAAGCCGCAAGTCGAAGCCATCGCACGAACGCCAGGCGTCAGATAACCCAGATCCTCGGCAATAAAGTTGAGCGGACCCAGCTCGTCGTAGGCCGTCTGGAACAGGTCCTTGCCCGGTCCCGCCAGCCAGCGACCGTCGGCACAAGCCTTGCCTGCAGGGATACTAAAGTAGCTGTGGAAGCCCAGGAAGTGATCAAGGCGCACGCGGTCGTAGAGCGAAAACGCACGACGCAGGCGATCCATCCACCAGCTATAGCCGTTCTGCTTCATGTGATCCCAGCGGAAGGTGGGGTTTCCCCATACCTGGCCCTCGGGCGCAAAGTTATCGGGCGGCGCACCGGAGACCTCGATTGCCTTGCCGGTATCGGACAGCCAGAAGTTCTCGGGCTCGCTCCACGCATCGGCCGAATCGTCCGAGACATACATCGGGATATCGCCGATGACCTCGATGCCCTTCTTGTGCGCATAGTTCATGAGCTCGCACCAGGCAAGGTCAAAGCGATACTGCATGTACGCCTGCAGCTCGGCCTCGTCGTGGAAGCGCTTGTCATCGATCAGGTGCTCGTTGTAGCGCGCGACATCCGCCGGCCAATCGTGGCGCGACAGTCCCTCAAAGTGCTTCTTGACCGCCATGTAGACGCAGTACTTCTCGAGCCAGTCGGCGTTGCGATGTTTAAACGCCGTGTACAGCGGGTCGGCATCCTCGCCGCCGCGGGTCTTCCAGGTAGCAAAGTCGGCGGCCAGCTCCTTGTGGCTCTCGGGCAGCAGGTCGATATTGCCTGCAAAGGCCGAAGGACCGGCGTAGGGGGAGCGGAAGAAGTCCGTGGGATTGACGGGCAGAACCTGCCAGTAGCGCATGCCCATGGCGGCCAGGTGGTCGATAAAGCGACGCGTGGGCGCACCGATTGTGCCGGGCTTGCCGTCGTCGGTCGGCACCGAGGTGATATGGCACACGACGCCCGCGCCGTGATCGAGCGGCTCTTGCAGGCGCTTGTCGGCATGGTGATAGATGATCGAAGAGCCCAACGGGTACAGGTCGAGCGTAACGGTGCCATTGTGGATTTCGCACTCGTGGCCGCTGATCACGTCGCTCGCACATTCGCCGAGCGCTGGAATCGTCACGCAGTGCGAATTGCGCAGGCTGCGGTTGATGATAACCGTCGCGGCCTCGCCGTCTTTGCCCGTGCGGGTATAGGCCAAGACGTCGTCGTTGAGCGCAAAGGCCTTGATCTCGCCGTCAACCATAAAGGGCAGCGCGCGACGTACGGCAGACGCGTTCTTAACGATAGCCAGCGTATCGAAGTCGTGGAGTTGGTCCTTGGTCGGCAGGGTGCGGCGGTTGCCCGGATCGGTGAGGCCCTCCAAGCCGTACTCATCGCCATAATAGATCGAGGGCACGCCGGGGAAGGTCATCTGCATGAGCGTCGCCAACCAAAAGCGGCTCTTGGCCAGGCCCATGGAGTTTTCGTCCAGGCGCCATTTGCTACGCTCGCTCTCGGGCAGCTGCGACTCGTCGGGGCCGCCGCCGAGCACCGAGATGATGCGCGGGCGGTCGTGGCTCGAAAGCAGATTGAGTGCGCAGGACAGTGCCTCGCGCGGGTAGTTCTCGCGCAGGGTTTCGATATCCTCGGCTGCCTGATAGGCGTTCTTGTAGCCCATCAAAAAGCCGATGACCATGTTGCGGAAGGGGTAATCCATAGCAGAGTCGAGCTCGGAGCCCTGCAGGTAGCGGCGCAGATGGCCGTAGCTGATCTTGTTGGAGGCGTCTTCCCAGACCTCGCCAAGCAGCAGCGCGTCAGGCTTCTCGGCGAGCACGGCCTTTTTGATCTCGGCCAGGAAGTCATCGGAAAGCTCGTCGGCCACGTCCAGACGCCAGCCATGGGCGCCAGCGCGCAGCCACTTACGAATGACGCCGTTCTTGCCCAGAAGCTTTTCGCGCACCAGCTCGGAATTCTCGTTGATGGCGGGCATGTTGCCCACGCCCCACCAGCAGTCATACGAACCGTCCTCGTGGAAGTAAAACGCATCGCGCCACGGCGAGTCCTCGCTCTGCCAGGCACCCACGCCGGGGTAGTTGCCGTAGCGGTTAAAGTAGATCGAGTCGTCGCCCGTGTGGTTGAACACCCCGTCCAGAATGATGGAAATGCCGAGCTTTTCGGCCGCCTGACACAGCTCCGTAAAGTCCTGCTCGGTGCCCAGGATCGGGTCGATCTTGGTGTAGTCGGCCGTGTCGTAGCGGTGGTTGCTCGCGGCCTCAAAGATGGGGTTGAGGTAGATGGCTGTAAAGCCTAGCTCGGCAATGCGGGGCAGGTCATTTTGGATACCCTTGAGCGAGCCGCCGTAAAAATCCCAGGTCTTGATGGAGCCGTCTTCGGCACGCTCGTACTCGGGCGGTTCATTCCAGTCCTCGACCATGCGGCGCTGGATTCCGTTGCGAGGCTTTTCGACTTCGGTCAGCGTGCGCTCGCGCCAGTTTTCGTCGCGTGCATAGCGATCGGGGAAGATCTGGTAAACCATGCCGCGCTCGTACCACTCGGGACGTACTTCGCGGTGCTTATAGACGGTAATCTGGAAGGACGGAACCTCGGCGTAGTCGTAGGTTACGCCCTCGCCGCCGGTGCGGCCTTGCGGCGCGCCCAAGCGGACCTCGGGCTGGCCCTCGATATTGCAGATAAAGCTGTACCAGATAAGACAGGGCTCGGTGCACTCAAGCTCTACGGTAAAGATGCCGTCGCCCTCGTGCGTCATGGGATACCGAGACTCACCGATTTCATCTACCCAGGTGCGCAGCGTAAGCGTTGCCTGGTTGGGATCGGCATCCTCCAAAATCACCGAGAGGGAAACGGAAGTTCCAGTGGTCACAGCGCCAAACGGAGTGCGAAACTGCGGCAGGCGGCTGTTGTGAATCAATCTCATAGTACGGTCCAGTTCTATACAATCATGGCCAGCGGGCCATGGGCTTAACGCACAAGGTGTAAGTATATCTGTTGTACATAGGGTGTATTAACAACATCCGTTTACCATCGGCGAACGGTTGTCCTAGAAAATCGTTTTACCACCCAAATTATCGCGGTATTCGAAAACGCCCAGACGGATACTATTTGTAGTCAAACAAAAGTACTTCGGTTTACTACGACGATTTGAATGATCTCAACCACTGTCAATTTGGTGATATTAAAACCGCAGGTAGAAGCGTTGTCAATTTCGAAGATTACTCGCCGTGGTCGTCCAGGGCCATTTTGTCGTAGTAAACCGGCCCTCTTTTAATAGAGAAGTTTAACCAAGAAGAGGGCGCCTGGTTGGGGCGCCCTCTTTTGCGTTGAGGATTAAGTTTTAATCGTCCGGATTAGTGGCGCTTGCGGGCGGCCGTTGCCTTGCGGACGGAGGTTTTCTTGGTCGGAGCCTTTTCCTCAGTCGGTGCGGCGGGGGAGACCGGGGCCTTCTTGGCGGGCTCGGTCTTTGCCGTAGCCTTCGGAGCGGTCTTGACCTCAGCGGCCTTCGGAGTCGGCTCGGCCTTTACTGCGGGCTTGTCCTCGGCTTTAGCCTCTGCCTTGGAAGCGGCTGTCTTGGTCGTGGCCTT
The DNA here is from genome assembly GCA_900552705.1 of uncultured Collinsella sp. GTDB lineage: Bacteria > Actinomycetota > Coriobacteriia > Coriobacteriales > Coriobacteriaceae > Collinsella. Next base: position 9,588 of record USAX01000052.1, read on the forward strand.
TTTGACCGTCGTCGTAGCGCGCTTGCGCGTGGTGGTCTTGGCGGCCGGCTTTGCCTCGACAGCTGCCTTGGCCTTGGGCTCGGAGAGCACCTCCTCGACCTTGACGGCGGGCTTTGCAGCAGCCTTCGGGGTCTTCTTCGCGGCGGCCTTCGTCGTAGCGGCCTTCTTGGTCGTCGACTTCGTAGCCGTGGTCTTCTTGGCTGCCGTGGCCTTCTTGGTGGTCGCGGTCGTCTTCTTGGCAGCGGTCTTGGCCGGAGCCTTTGCCGCAGGCTTAGCCTCGGCGGCAGTGGTCTCGGCCTTTACCTCGAGAGCGGCCTCGGCCTCGGCGGCTTTCTTGGCAGCGGCGGTCGTGCGCTTGCGCGTGGTCGATGCCTTGGCAGTAGTTGCCTTGGCAGCGGTGGTCTTGCTCGCAGCGGCCTTCGTGGTCGTAGCCTTCTTAGCTGTTGCCTTGCGGGCCGTCGTCTTCTTGGCGGCAGACTTAGCCGCGGGCTTTACCTCGGCCTCGGCAGCCGGCTTCTCCTCGACTTTGGGCTCCTCAGCGGCTGCGGGCTCCTTAACGGGCGCCGCGGGCTCGCCCTCAGCGGCAACCGGCTCCTCGACAGCCGCAGCAGCCTCCACACCCGCCGGCCTCTCAATCTCCGGGTGCATAAAGAAGTACAGGTCCAGATACTTATCGGCCGAACGCGTCCAGCTAAAGTCCTGGCTCATGGCCTGCGTGACCAGCTGGTTCCATGCCTCACGGTTATCCCAGAACAGGCGCGCTGCGCGGAAGACCGCGTCGCCCATCTCGTCGCCATTAAAGTTGCTAAACGAGAAGCCCGTACCCTCGCCGGTAAACTCGTTATACGGGATCACGGTGTCCTTCAAGCCACCGGTCTCGCGCACGATGGGCAGGGTGCCGTAGCGCATGGCGATGATCTGCGACAGACCGCAGGGCTCAAACTTCGAAGGCATCAGGAACATGTCGGCGGCGGCGTACATACGCTGCGACAGTGCCGGATCGAATTCGATGCGCGCGGCCATGGTGCCAGGGTACTTGTCCTGGAAGTAGCGCAGGCCGTCCTCGTAGTCGCGGTCGCCTGTGCCCAGCACGGCCACCTGAACGCCGCCGGACAGGATGCGGTCGAGCGCGTACATGACCAGGTCCATGCCCTTCTGGCGCGTCAGGCGAGTAACCATCACCATAAGCGGGCGGTCGTCGCGAACCTCGAGGCCTAGCTCTTCCTGCAGCTTGGCCTTGCACACGGCCTTGCCGGAACGATCGTCAATCGTGTAGTTGGCGGCAATGCGCTTGTCGGTTGCCGGGTCAAAGCCCGCCACGTCAATGCCATTCAAAATGCCCTGCAGCGCGTAGGAACGCTCGCGCAGCACGCCGTCCAGGCCCTCGCCAAACTCGGGTGTCTGGATCTCGCCCGCATAGGTGGGGCTCACCGTTGTGATGGCGTCGGCATAGTGCAGCGCGCCCAGCATGTAGTTGATGCTGCAGGCGTCGCAGCGCAGCTGCGAGGCGGCCGCCGGAATATGCGCCACACCCAGGATGTCCTCCATCACGGTGTCGCTAAACTGGCCCTGGAACGCCACGTTGTGGATCGAGAACACGGTCTTGACGCGGTCGTACAGCGGCAGGCCCTGGTAGAACTCGCGTAAGAACACTGGTGCCAGTGCCGTCTGCCAGTCGTTGCAATGCAGGATGTCGCACTCAAAGCCGGCCGGCAGGTGCTGCAGGCTCTCGGTGATGGCCTTGGAGAAGAACGCAAAACGCTCGCCGTCGTCAAAGAAGCCGTACGGATAGTCGCGCGCAAAGTAGCGCTCGTTGTCGATGAACATATAGGTGACGCCGTCGTGCTCGAGCTTCTCGAGTCCACAGTACTCATTGCGCCAGCCCAGGCTCACGTAAAAGTCGGAGAAGTGCTCCATCTGCGCCTTGTACTCGTCCTTGAGGGTGGCGTACTTGGGCACCATCACGATAACCTCGGCGCCGGCGCGCACGAGCGCCGCAGGCAGCGAGCCCGCCACGTCGCCGAGGCCACCGGTCTTAACAAACGGTGCGCACTCGGCCGAGGCAAACACGATCTGCATCTTTTTGCTGGTTTCTGCCATATTGTCTCCCATGTTGTAATTCGAGAATAGCCGCCTGGCGCTAACCGGGCGGCTATTCTACATGTTACGAGCGATGTTGCGGTGCCAACGTTAACGCACGATGGTGGTGTCGGAAGTTAACGGAGCCTTGCCCAGCACCAGAATGTTCTCGGGCGTGCCGCGAAGCTCGGTATTGGTGGGGACCACGTTGTTCTTATCCAGGATGGCATTCTCAACGCGTGCGCCGCTCTTGATGATGCAGCTCTGGTTGATGATCGAGTTGGTCACCGAAGCGCCTTCCTCGACCACGACGCCGCGCGACAGGATCGAGTTGCGCACGGTGCCTTTGATGATGCAGCCGGCCGAGATGATCGAGTTGCACGCGTGGCTGCCGGTCGCATAGCGCGAAGGCGGCACGTCGTGAGCCTTGGTCAGGATCGGGCGCTCGGGGTCAAAGAGCTGATCGGCCACGGTCTGGTCGAGCAGGTCCATGCTGCGGCGGTACAGCGACTTCTCGCTAAACACGCCCACGACCTCGCCCTTGTACTCGT
>USAX01000053.1 GCA_900552705.1 uncultured Collinsella sp.
CAGCCGACGCCGGCGTCGAAGAGCTCGACGGCCCGCCTCCTGGACTCCAGGTCGTGCTTCGACCTGAGATCTATACTCATGGAAAACCTCCCATTTCCCGATGTCCAAGAAATGGGAGGCAGTTCACAGGCACCTTTGTGGTGGTTTTAACCACGGCAGAGCCGCTAGAGCCCTGCAGGCCAGCGACAGGCGGCCAAGTCGACGTGCATGTCGTCCTTAAACGCCACACCCTCCCCTAGCAAAAGCTCACGTTGAGCATCGGGACCGCCAAAAGCAAAACCATCGCATATGCGGCCATCGGCAAACACCACGCGGTGACAGGGAATCTCGCCGGGGCGCGGATTGCCATGCAGGGCATACCCCACGTACCGCGCACTTCGTGGACGTCCAGCAAGCAGCGCCACCTGACCATACGTGGCGACCATCCCCTCGGGAATCTGCTCGACCACCTCGTACACCCGCTCAAAAAAGCCCTCAGACGCCATTGCTCGCTCCCTTCCACCCGGAATAGCATAAACCACCACAAAGGTGCCTGTCCCCTTTGTGGTGGTTTTGGCAGGTGGGCTAGTTAACGGGTTGGAAGAAGGCTACGGCTACGGCGCCGGGGCCTACATGGGTGCCGATGGTGGCGCCGATGGTGTGAACGGGCAGTTCGCCCTCGGTGTGGCCAGCCCACAGTGCCGCGCTGTCCTCGATATACTTCTTGAGCACCGCATCCGAAAGGCCCGTATAGCCGAGCGCCAGCGGCATGGAAAAGTCGATGCCGCCCGCCTTTTCGACCTTCTGGTTGAGCAGGTTACGTCCGTTCTTGGAACCGCGCGCCTTGCCCAGCTGCACGATCAGACCGTCCTCGGCAGCCACCACGGGCTTTACGTTGAGCAGCGTACCCACGGCACCGGCCGCAGCAGACAGGCGACCGCCGCGCACCAGGTACTCCAACGTCTCGAGCAGGCCGATGACGACCACGCGGTCGCGCACGGCCTCGACAGCCGCCGCAACCTGAGCCGCGCCCTGGCCCTCGTCCACCAGGCGCAGCGCATACTCGACCAGCACGCGCTCGCCCAAGGTCACGTTATTGCTGTCCACGACGAACATGTCGCCGCCCGGCGCCTCGGCAAGTGCCGTACGAGCACTCTGGTTGGTGCCCGAGAGCTTGGCGCCCACGGTAATAATCACGGCCTCATCGCCGGCCTCACGCGCTTCGGCAATCGCCTGCGAAAAGGCGTACGGGTTGACCTGACCGGTCTTGGGCAGCTCATCGCGCTCCACAAGCATCTCGTAAAAGCGCTGGTGATCGATGTCGACGCCATCCATATACACATCGGTGCCAAAGGTGACGGACAGCGGCAAGACGGACAGCGCCGGGTGCTCCGCCGGCGACATATCGCTGGCGGAATCGGTAATAATGCGGACGGACATAGCGAATCCTTTCTTGCGCAGGTCTCGCGCAGGGAATTTTGACAGCAATGTCCCGGCACGGCATACGCGCTCAAACGGGACGATGCAGTTTTTAATGGGAAGCAAATGCCTTGGCGGCCTTAGATCTCACGCAGGGTGTTGAGAATCGTACGCAGCGACGCATACATCTGCTCGCGCTGCTCCACACCCATAGCCTTACCGGTGGTGTCGAGCACCTCGCGAATGATGCGGTCCGCCTCGCTCATGCTCTCGCCGCCCAGAGCGGTCAGGCGCACCGGGGCACGATACTTAACGGCCGCATCCCCCGAGTCGTCGACCTCGACGTAGCCGCCCTCCTCCAGATGCGCGAGCGTGCGCGAGACGGCGGCACGGGTCACGCCTGCCATGCGAGCCAGGTCAGCGCCAGTCAGGCCGTCCTTGCTGCGCTCAAGATAGTACAGGCACATAACGTCGGAGCCCTTGAGGCCCAGCCTTGCGCCCTCGGATGTCTTAATGCGCTGGATCTCCTTGTAGAGCCCGCTGATCAGTCCGACAAAGTCCTCGAAACGTGTCTCGTCGTTCTGCTGCATGGGAGACGACCGCCTTTCGCTTACATGATGCTAACGGGTAAACATCTTAGCCGCACGAGGCAACACCCATACCCAAATATTCCATTTGTTAACCCATCAACATAAAAACCACCACAAAGGGGACAGGCACCTTTGTAGTGGTTTGGACCGGCGAACATGATCCGCAGGCGTCGCTACAGTTCCACGCAGGGATTGTCGCGGGTCACAAGCGTCTTAACGACAACCGTCGCTCCCAGATAGCGCTCGAGCAACTCGGCGAGACGATCAACGGCAGCCTGGCAATCCCCCATCCGCTCGGGCTCCACGCACTCAATCGCCAGGAATGCATCGGCCGAATCGTCGGACAGCGCCGTGCGAACGCCATCGCGCCAGTTCCAGCAGCGGCATACGGCGCCCGCATCATCGATGTAGGCGAGCTCGCCGGGCAGCGTCGGGTCATCCGTTTCCTCGCCAAGTGGCAGGAACGCATCGCCGCCGTCAGTCACCTTCAAGCGAAGATCCCCCTCAATCGCATGCAGGTCCTCGCCGCCAACGGGCAGCGCGTAGGTCAGCGACACCGTGTTGTAGATGTCCACCGCGGGCGTAATGTGGCCCACCGGTTTGCCCTTGAGCACGCGCTTGAGCAGGCTCTCAATTGAGCAACGCGCGCCCTTTTTGGTCTTGAACAGCCGATAAGCCTCGCGCCATGCCTTGACCGGTGCGTTCTCGCTGATAGTATCGCTGGTCAGATGACGCTCCGCGTCGATATTGGCGCGGTCGAGCAACGCCGCAATCGCGTCCACGTCCTCTTGAGGAATCTGAGCCGCGGGCTTCATGCCCTTTACGACCACAACACCGACAGCCGCCTGCGGAAACAGCTCCCAAAACGAATCCTCGGCAATAAAGCTCTTCATGTGCTCTCCCTTCATAGCATGCGCCCGAGCCCGGGTGCCTAAACAAAAAGCGCCCTTACGACGGCCACCTTCAAAGTCCTACGGTGCCGCCACAAGAGCGCTTACGCTGCCCCCATCCGGAGAAGGGAGCGATATGTCAGGCGTATTGTAACCCGAGTCATCCGCGCGAGTAAAACCACCACAAAGGTGCCTGTCCCCTTTATGGTGGTTTTGGGTCTGAGGCGACGCTAGTGGCGAAGTCCCAGCAGGCCGTGGCCGCGATGACGGGCGTCGGCGCGCACCTGAGCATGCGGACCGGCGGCCTTGACGGATTCGGGCAGGTGCGAGTACTTCTTCTCGAAGTTCTCCTCGAACATCACGGCCAAGTTGTGCGCGGCCTCGTCGTAGCGAGCGGTGCTCTGCCAATACTGGCGCGGCACCAGGATGCCGTCGGGTACGCCGTGGCACGTGGTGGGAATGTCGACGTTAAAGATGTCGTCGTGCACGAACTCGCTGTCCTCGATGGTACCGTCGAGGGCGCGGGCCACCAGGGCGCGCGTGTAGGCAAGCTCGATGCGATGACCCACGCCGTAGCCGCCGCCGATCCAGCCGGTGTTGACCAGGTACACACGCGTGCGGCCGTCGGCGATGCGCTCACCGAGCATCTTGGCATAGACCATGGGGTCGAGCGGCATAAACGGCTCGCCAAACAGCGAAGAGAACGTGGGCGTGGGCTCGGTGACGCCGACCTCGGTGCCGGGGATCTTGGCCGTAAAGCCCGTCACAAAGTGATACATGGCGGAGTCGGCCGTCAGGCGCGAGATGGGCGGCAGCACGCCAAAGGCATCGCAGGTCAGGAAGAGCACGACGCTTGGAGTGGTGCCCATGCCCTTGGTCCACGCGTTGGGAATGTGCTCCACAGGGTATGCCACGCGCGTGTTGTGCGTGATCGAGATGTCGTCGTAGTTGGGCTTGCGGTTCTCGTCGAGCACCACGTTTTCGCAGATCGCGCCAAAGCGGACGGCGTTGAAGATCTCAGGCTCGTGGAACGCGTCCAGGCCCTCGCATTTGGCGTAGCAGCCACCCTCGATGTTGAAGATGCCCATGTCGGACCAACCGTGTTCGTCGTCGCCGATCAGCAAGCGCGTGGGGTTGGCCGAAAGCGTGGTCTTGCCGGTGCCGGAGAGGCCAAAGAACACGGCGGTCTCATGCGTGACGGGGTCCATACTGGCCGAGCAATGCATGGGCAGCACGTCGTCCTCGACGGGCAGCAGGTAATTCATGACGCTGAAAATGGACTTTTTGATCTCGCCGGAGTAGCCGGTGCCGGCGACCAGAATCACGCGCTCCTGGAAGTTAATGACCACGGCGGCGCTGGAGTTGAGGCCCTTGATGGCGGGATCGCACTGGTAGCCCGGCGCGGCGAGCACGCAGAAGTCCGGCTCGCCGGTGCGTGCGATTTCACGGGCAAGCGGGCGGGCGAGCATCTGCTTAATAAAGAGCGCCTGGCTGGCACGCTCGCAGGCGACAAGCAGACGACGCGTATGGTTGCGGTCGGCACCGGCCATACCGCGAGTGACGAACACGTCGCGCTCGTTGAGATAGTCGACGATGCCGGCCTTGATGGCCTCGTAGCTCTCGACAGACAGCGGGCGGTTGACGGCACCCCAGGCAATCTTGTCGTGAACATCGGGGGTGTCAACGATAAAGCGGTCATTAGGCGAGCGGCCAGTGCGCTCCCCCGTCTCGATCACCAGCGCGCCGTTGGAGGCCATACGACCTTCGTTGCGACGGATGGCGTGCTCGACGAGCTCGGCTGCCGGCAGGTCGACCAGCAGGCGGGGCTGGTTCTCGGCAGGATCTTCGACCAGCGTAATGCCAAAGTTGGACAGAACTTCTGCAGGGGTAACACCTGGCATGGGGCCTCCTTTAAAAGCGCGACACGTGGACGAGGCGCGCACTTTACTCACGTAAAGCCCGTTGTACCCGATATGCAAAAACGTTTTTGCGGCAACGGCGAAGCGCCCGCCCAACGGTCAAAAATCGCACGCAAGCGGCTTAGTCGTTAGGGACACTCTTGAACAGGCAACAACCAAGGAGCGACCCCGGATGCCGGCACTTAGGGACGTTCCCAAAGTGCCGGCACATAAGGAACGTCCCCAAATGCCGTCTACTGAATGGCGCCGCCGAAATTATCGAACAACCTGTTCAAAAACACGAACGAACACCGTCGCGTCTATACTAGAGCGCAGCAATAGAAAGGACTCCGCTTTGAGCATCACGCCCATCGATAGCATTCGCCGCGCCATCGCCCGCCGCAATGGCGTCGCCGACCCCACCGTATCGGACGGGGCGCACGGGCAGGGCGGACGCATCGAGAACGGCCTGTTCCCCGCATCGCACACCGCCGAGGAGCTCGCACGAATCCAAGAGCTAAGCCAGCGTAACGCCGGCGGTCCCGACAGCAGCCAGGTCACACGCCGTCGCCGCGAGCGCGATCGCCAGCCCGGCCCCATCCACCGCATGGTCAATGCCTGGTGGAACCGCCTGCTCGGAGCCGTCTACGGCGGCGGCTTCTCCACGCAAGAAGCCGAGTACGAAGATCACGCCACCCGTCGCGACTACCTTTGGAATACCCTGGGCACCGCCGTGTGGGGCATGGCGTTTCCGTTGCTCACCATCGTGTCCACACAGCTCGCGGGCGCCGAGGAGGCTGGCAAATTCTCCATCGCCTTTGTCACCGGCACGCTCATCATGATCGCGTGCAACTACGGCGTGCGCAACTTTCAGGTCTCGGACATCGACGAAAAAACCTCCTTCGCCTCCTACCAGCTCAACCGCTGGCTCTGCGGAGCGCTCGCGCTGGCATGCGGCCTCATGTACAGCAGCGCCCGCGGCTACGATGCGCAGATGGCGACGATCGGCCTGGGCGTCTACCTCTATAAGGTAATCGATGGCATCGCCGACGTGTACGAGGGCCGCCTGCAGCAGGCCGACAAGCTCTATTTGGCCGGCATGAGCCAAACGCTGCGTTCCGCCGGCGTCATCGCAGTCTTTAGCGTGGCGCTGTTCCTCACGCGCAGCATGCCCATCGCGGCTATGGCCATGGGTGTTACCGCGATTGCCTCGCTCGTGCTGGTCACCGCCCCGCTCGCCCTGCTCGAAACCGAAAAATCGCGCCGCGTGAGCCTGCGCGAGGCTGGCCACCTGTTTATCCAGTGCGCCCCGCTCTTTGGTGCGCTGTTCCTGTTCAACCTAATCGAGAGCATGCCCAAGTTCGTGATGGAAGGCACGCTGGCCTACAAATATCAGCTGTACTTTAATGCACTGTTCTTTCCGGCGCAGGCTATTTTGCTGAGCATCGGATTTATCTATAAACCGCAGCTTTTGCGTCTGTCGAGCATTTGGGCGAATCCGCGCAAGCGTCGCCGCTTTGACCTGATTATTGTTGCCGTTATGGCACTGATCGTGGTCATTACCGGAGCGTGCGCCGCATTTATGGCAGGCCCCGGCATTCCCCTCATGAGCTTTATGTACGGCCTCAGCTTTGAACGCTACCGTACGCTGGCGCTGCTGATGGTCGTCGCCGGCGGCGTAACCGCGGCCATCGATTTTATCTACGCCATTATCACGGTGCTGCGCCACGCTGGAGACGTCACCAAGATCTACCTGATCTGCTTCGCCGTAAGCGTGGTGCTGCCGGTGATCCTGATTAAGCTACTGGGTCTGATGGGCGCTGTGGTGAGCTACCTAGCCATCATGGCCCTACTCCTGGTGCTGTTGATTGTCGAATACGCCCACATTCGCCAGCGCATAGAACGCGACCGCAACCCGTACGGCGCCTAATTCGAATCAATTTGAAGAAAAGAAACGTCGATGTTTTGGCACCGACAGCGAGCAGTCTCAAAGTGCCCCAGGTTGGCGCGAAAGAGGAGCGACGCGTACTTCCGTACGCGAACGACGGTTTGAGCGACAAGATGGGGTGCTTCGGGGCTGCGCAGCATCAACGTGGCCGCCGTTCGGTAGAACGGCGGAACAAAGTTATTCCCCGGGGCGAATATTCGCGTAGAACTCCGCCCCATCATCGAGCCGCAGGATGCCCACGCGACCGAACTCGGAGCCGGTGGCGGCAGCGCAGTCGATGTCGATGCGATCGGGCACACCGGCGGCATCCTCGCCGCCCAGGCGCACGATCTGCCCGCGGCCCGACTCCTCATCGAGCCCCGCAAGACCACCGACCTCGCAATAACGCCCGAGCGACACCGTTGGCGTGTGACCGCTCACCACGACCGGACCCTTGCCCTCGGCAGAAAGCAGCCCGGTCGGCGCATCCCAATAGCCGTGACGAATCCACAGCAGGTCATCGGCCGACTGCACCGCGAGCATCTGCTGCAGCAGCTCGCGATCGGCACCCACCGCTCCAACGCCATCGGCACAATCGACGCCATGCTCAAGCAAAAACGCGCGCGCCGCCTTCATCTCGATTCCAGCATGTACCAGCAGATACGGGCGCTCCTCGGTCTCGGCCACCGCGTAGAGCGGCAGCGCGGCCATCCATCGCACGAGCTCCTCGTATGCGTCAAATTCCATGTCGTTGAGCTGCTCGCGCGTCGTCCAGCCACCGTTGATATCCCAGGTCTCGGCATCGAGCGGATCCTGGCCAATGATGGCATCGAGCATGATCTGCTCGTGATTACCCTTGAGCACGCGGGCGTTGGGCAGCGAGCGCACGAGCTTAATAACGCCGACCGGATCGGGCCCGCGATCGATCATGTCGCCCAACACGTACAGCGTGTCGTCGGACGTCAACGAAATCTTGGACAGGGCCTCGTCAAGCGCACGCACGTGCCCGTGAGCATCAGATGTCACATAGATCGCCATGGTACGCCTCTCCTTGCATTGCGGCCAAAGCCCGGCGCCGCAACTAAAACTTCAAGTTGAACTTAAACGTTACCCATTGTACTCCGTTGCAATAAAGCTGGAAAGGGTTTCCGAGCAGAGGCAAAGACGGCAGCCGTCTATGACGATATCGCGCACGCCCGCAATCCAACCCCATAAACCCACCATCTTTGGGTACAAACAACCGCAGACAACTAACCGTGCCACGCCAACCACCCAGGAGCGGACACCATCCATGAACCAGATCCTTCTTTTTATCGGCCTCGTCATCATTTTGTGCCTGACCATCAAACCCGTCGGCAAAAAGCTCCCCTTCCCCACCCTGCTTATCTTTATCGCGCTCGGCATGCTGTTGGGCGTCAACGGCCCGGCGCATATCGACTTTAGCGACTACGCACTCACCGAAACCGTCTGCAGCACGGCGCTATTGTTCATCATGTTCTACGGCGGCTTTAACACCAACATAGACCGCGCCAAGCCCGTCGCCGCGCCGGCGGTGCTGCTGAGCACGCTCGGCGTCGTCATCACCGCAGGCATCACCGGCGTGTTCGCCCACTTTGTGCTGGGCTTCGACTGGATCGACGGCCTGCTGCTGGGATCGGTCGTGGCGTCCACCGACGCGGCCAGCGTCTTTAGCGTTCTGCGCGAGCACAGCCTTTCGCTGAGGGGCGGCACCGACTCGCTGCTCGAGGTCGAATCGGGCTCCAACGACCCCGTCGCCTACATGCTCACTGCCGTGCTCGCGACCCTCGCGGCGGGCGGCAATATCGACATTCCCGTGCTGCTGACCAAGCAGATCATCCTGGGCGTGGGGTTGGGCCTTGCCATCGGCTGGACATCCAGCCGTCTGATTGAGCGCGCACACGCAACGGCCGAAGGCGCGCAGACCATCTTCTTGTTCGCCGTGGCCATCGTCGCCTACGCGCTGCCGAGCTACCTGGGCGGCAATGGCTTTTTGGCCGTATACCTTGCAGGCATTGTGCTGGGCGCAAGCGACATCACCGGTAAGGTCGAGATGGCGCACTTTTTTGACACCCTCACCGAGATGGCCGAGATGACCATCTTCTTTTTGCTGGGCCTGCTCGTCACGCCCGCGCGCCTGCCGCAGATGCTGCTGCCGGGCCTGGCGCTCATGGCGTTTATGCTCTTTGCGAGCCGCCCCATCGCCGTCGGTCTGCTGCTGGTGCCCTTTAAGACGAACCCTCGCCAGGTTGCACTCGTAAGCTGGGCGGGCTTGCGCGGCGCGGCTTCGGTCGTCTTTAGCCTCTTTGCCGTGGTAGCCGGCGTTCCCGGCGGTCACGACCTGTTTGACCTGGTGTTTGTGATTGCCGTATCGAGCATTGTGGTGCAGGGTTCGCTACTGCCGGCGGTGGCGAAGAAACTCGATATGATCGATGCGGCCGGCGACGTACGCCGCACCTTTAACGACTACCGCGACGAGGACGGCATGTCGTTTGTAAAGCTCAAGGTGGGCGCTGGACATCCGTTTGCCGGACGCTCGCTCGCCGATATTGGCAGCGCGACGGACATGCTCGTGGTCTTGGTGCTGCGCGACGGGGCGCACCCGGTACTGCCCAACGGCGATACCGTCATCGAGGAAGGCGACCTTCTGGTGATGGCAGCCCCAACGTTCGAAGAGCGTGCCGAGGTTACGCTGCGCGAGGTCACCGTGACGCCCCACGGTCGCCTGGCCGGTCAGCGCCTGCGCGATGTGCCGCAAGGCAAGCATCCGTTTATTGTAGTGATGCTCAAGCGCGACGGCCAAACGATCATTCCCGATGGCAACACCCTCATATACGCCGGCGACGAAGCCGTCATCGCCACGCTGGCGTCGTAGTGACCAGGGGTTAGCTAATTTGCGACGAAGAAATCAAGCGCCTAGAGAACTTCATGCCTTCGCTCGCAGATTTGGATTTGCCCGAGGAGTAAAGCACCCCTCCCCCATGTAACCATCCTGTAAATCATAGCGGCGCACTCGGGTTTTGCTGTGATTCGGTCGCGCCTGACGCTCCACTGTGCTAAAGTATCCCGAACGTTCAAACGACTACGAGGGGAACTAGAAGATGGCACGTGTGCACAACTTCTCAGCTGGCCCGGCCGCGCTGCCTACAAGCGTGCTCGCCGAGATCGCCAACGAGATGATGGACTACCGCGGTTGCGGCATGTCCGTGCTCGAGATGAGCCATCGATCTAGCATGTACCAGCAGATTATCAACGACGCCGAGGCAACCCTGCGCCGTCTGCTGAGCATCCCCGACAACTACCGCGTCCTGTTTTTGCAGGGCGGCGCCACGCTGCAGTTTGCGGGCATCCCCATGAACCTCATGCGCCGCGGCCGCGCCGGCTACGTCGTGACCGGCAACTTTGCCAACAAGGCGTACAAGGAGGCCGCCAAGTACGGCGAGGCCGTGCTGCTCGCGAGCTCCGAAGACACCAACTTCGACCGCATCCCCGACATGGCCGACATCAACGCGCGTATTGCCGCCGAGGCTGCGGGCGACGGGCTCGACTACGTCTACATCTGCCAGAACAACACCATCTTTGGCACCATGTACCACGAGCTGCCCAATTGCGGCGACGTGCCGCTGGTCGCCGATGTCTCGAGCTGCTTTCTGTCGCAGCCGCTCGACGTTGAGCGCTACGGGCTCATCTACGCCGGCGCGCAGAAAAACGCCGGCGCCGCGGGCGTGACCGTGGTCATCGTGCGCGACGACCTTATCGCCGAAGGCCCGGCCTATGCGCAGACGCCGCAGTACATGGACCTTAAGACCCAAGCCGCCAAGGGCTCCATGCTCAACACGCCCAACACCTTTGGCATCTACGTGTGCGGCAAGGTGTTCCGCTGGGTCGAGGAGACCGGCGGACTTGCCGCCATGGCCGAGCGCAACTGGGCCAAGGCCAACCTGCTCTATGATCTACTCGAGCTCAGCGAGCTGTTCCATGGCACCGCGCAGGCCGATAGCCGCTCCATCGCCAACGTCACCTTCCGTACCGGCGATGCCGAACTCGACGCGGCCTTCGTTGCGGGCGCGGCAGAGCACCAGATCCAAAACGTCAAGGGTCATCGCCTCGTCGGCGGCATGCGCGCCAGCGGGTACAACGCCGTCACCATGGAAGACGTGCAGGCACTGGCCGCGTACATGAAGGACTTCGAAGCGCAGCATAGTTTGAGTCCGCGATCTAACTAGCCCGCAACCCGCGGGCCGACCAGCCACTTCAAACCACCCTGCTTAGATCAAAACCTGCTAAGGAGTTTTTCCATGCGTAAGATTAAGACCATCGACGACATCACTAAAGACGGCAAAGTCGAGTTTGGCGAGGGCTACGAGTTTGTGGGCACCGCCGAGGAGGCCGACGCTATCCTGATGCGCTCCACCGACCTGCACGGCTACGAGCTGCCCGAGGGCATCCGCGCCATCGCCCGCTGCGGCGCCGGCGTCAACAACATCCCCGTCGAGGAGTACGCCAGAAAGGGCGTCGTCGTCTTTAACTCCCCCGGTGCCAACAGCAACGCCGTCAAGGAGCTCGTCCTGGGCATGCTGGTGCTTTCGAGCCGCGGCGTCGTGCAGTCGATGAACTGGGTGCGCAACAACGCCGACGACCCCGAGATCCAGGTCGATGCCGAGAAGGCCAAGAAGGCCTTTGTGGGCCGCGAGCTCAAGGGCAAGCGCATCGGCGTCATCGGCCTGGGCAACGTAGGCTCCAAGGTCGCCAACGCCTGTGTCGACCTGGGCATGGACGTTTACGGCTACGATCCGTTCATTTCCGTCGAGCACGCGTGGGTGCTGAGCCGCGAGGTGCAGCGCGTGGGCACGCTCGAGGATCTGTGCCGCGGCTGCGACTACCTCACCGTGCACGTGCCCAGCAAGGCCGATACCATCGGCATGATCAGCACCGAGCAGATCGACCTGCTGGCCCCGGACGCCGTGCTCATCAACTACGCGCGCGAGACCATCATTGACGAGGACGCCGTCGACGCCGCCCTGCGCGCGGGCAAGCTCAGCTGGTTTAGCTGCGACTTTGCCACGCCCAAGACCGTCAAGATGCCCAACACGTTTATCACCACGCATTCGGGCGCCGGCACCGGCGAGGCCGAGGCCAACTGCGCCGACATGGCCATCAGCGAGCTCAAGGATTACCTGGAAAACGGCAACATCGCGCACAGCGTCAACTACCCCGCCTGCAGCATGGGCAAGG
>USAX01000054.1 GCA_900552705.1 uncultured Collinsella sp.
GCGGCCTCCTCGGCCTTCTCGCGCTCGGCACGCAGGGCGGCCAACTCCTCACGCTCGCGGCGTGCCTCTTCCTGGGCCTCGCGACGAGCTTTCTCGGCGCGGAGCTCTTCCAACTCGGCGCGTTCCTCGGCAGACAGTGGTTGGGACTCAAGCTCGGCCATGGTACAGCCCTTTCTTTTAAAAAAAGCCGCCGACACAATGTCAGCGGCTTATCAAATCCAAGGGTGGAGACGAAGGGAGTCGAACCCTCGGCCTCTGCCATGCGACGGCAGCGCTCTCCCAACTGAGCTACGTCCCCAGGACAAGTCGATATTTTACCTACGGCTCGCCAACTGTCAACGCCCAATAATCAGTCTTTTTGGGGCGCGGCTATTTTGACAACTTTTCGAGCAGGCGATCCTCTCGATGATTTTTCTGGGACGGGGATTAAAAAATCATTGTGTACCGAATGATTTTTTAATCCCCGTCCCAGAAAAATCATCGGCGAACGCGCTACTCTGCGCTGGTGAGGACGCCGGTGGTGTCGAACGCCGGGGTAAAGCTCTCGTCTACCGCGCCGCCTTCTTGCCAAAACATCGTCGTAAAGCCTAGGTCGTCGGCGTGGTCGAGCACCTGCTCGTACTCCTCACGCGTCACGGCGCGTGCCAGGTCGCCGCCCTGCTCGCGCATGAGCGCATTGGGTGTGTACTGGTTCATGACCGAGATCGGCACGTCGCCCACCGTCTGCCACACCAGGTCCAGCACGCGGCATGAGTCATCCGCATGCCCCGGCAGCACCAAGTGGCGCACGATGATGCCGCGCCTCATGAGCCCGCCCTCGTCTACCAGCTCTCCCCCGCGGCGCTCAATCTCGCGCGCCATCTGGGCCAGACCCGACACGGCCACGCGCGGGTAGTCCTGAATATGAGAAAGCGACTGCGCAAGCCCGGCATCGGCATATTTAAAGTCGGTGAGCCACACGTCGACCAGATCGCCCAGCGCCGCCACGGCGCTCGCCCGCTCATAGCCGCTCGTGTTGTAGACGATGGGGATGACCAACCCCCGCGCCCGCGCCGCGGCAATCGCGGCCGGCAGCAGGTGCGCGTAGTGTGTCGCCGTTACCAAGTTAATATTGTTGGCGCCCTGGTCCTGCAGCTCCAACATAATCTCGACTAGGCGCTCGGGCGAAATCTCAAGGCCAAAATTGCCCGTCGAGATCTCGTGATTCTGACAGTAGACACATTTGAGCGAGCAGCCGCTAAAGAAGATCGTGCCTGAGCCGGCCTCGCCCGAGATAGGCGGCTCCTCCCACATATGAAGCGCCGCGCGGGCCACCTTGAGTGTGTCGTTAGCACCGCATACGCCGCGCGCACCCTCATCGCGTGCCGCACCGCAACGGCGCGGACACAAATGGCAGGCGGGCGAAAAAAGTTCGGTCAACGACGTCGGCATAAAAACATGCTCCAAAACAATGATTCAGCAGCTCAAACGTAAAGGGACCAACCGCACAGACGGCTCGAGCCCAAGGCGCCGTAATCGTCCGACACGATTTTTATAATGTCAAGACTGGAATCGACAAAGTGCCGCTTTATGATGTAGGTATTCCGCCCCCCGCGGAGCAACTGGGTGAACCGTCGCGTTTATTTAGGGAGCCCACACAGTCGTACCTAGTACAGGTATCCTTCGTTGTTAAGGACGCTGGAACAGTCGATGAGGGCACCCACCTGTTTTAGGTGGGTTCATTTTCGTAACGTGGGGGGTGGTTTTCATTTGCCGAAAACCACCATTACAGCCCATATGGATCCCCGCCGGTATCCCGACAAGCCATCGACAATACCCTAATATCTGGTAAGCGCGTGATTATCGCTGCGTGCAATTCCATGCACCCCCCTTGGTCGAGTATCATGGTTCGGCTATGCCCTTTGCGCTTAGCAACCTTTGACCTTTTCCTTCGACGCTTGGCGGTTTTTAGATTCATGGCTTCATCCCCGAGCTACATACCGTATCTATGCGTGGCAGCGGCGGCCTTCATCACGACCTTCCTCACGGTGCCCCTGGTCAAGCGCTTGGCAATTAAGCTCGACGCCGTCGACTATCCTTCTAAGCGCCGCATCAACACCAAGCCCATCCCGCGTTTGGGCGGAACGGCGGTGTTTTTGGGCCTGGTCGTTGCCTGTATTGTGCAAATCCTAGGCACCTGGTACCTGGGTTGGCCGCCCGTTTTGGTGCCCCACCCCCGTCTGCACATCAGCTACCCCATACTTGCGCTTTCTTTTACCGTCATCTTTGCGACCGGCGCTATCGACGACGTCTTCCAGCTCAAGCCCAAGCAAAAGCTGGCCGGACAGGTCCTCGCCGCGCTTATCGCCTGTATCGGCGGCCTACGGATCGGCGTCATCGTCAACCCGTTTGCCCCCGGCGAGATCATGCTCGGATGGCTCGCCTACCCCATCACCGTGATCTATCTGGTGGCATTCACCAACATCATTAACCTCATCGACGGCCTCGACGGCTTAGCCACGGGCATCTGCGGCATCGCGTCGTTCACCATGTTTTCGATGGCCGTTCTCTCGGGCCGCATCGACGCCGCCGCGCTCTCCATTGCGCTCTTTGGCGCCTGTCTGGCCTTTTTGCGCTACAACTTCAACCCCGCAAGCATCTTCTTGGGCGACTCGGGGTCGCTGCTTCTGGGCTTTGCGCTGGGCTCCATCTCGCTACTCAACGTGAGCCGCACCGCCGCGCTCACCTCGCTTATCATCCCGCTCATCGTTGCCGGCGTGCCCATCATCGACACGTTTAGCGCCATCGTGCGCCGCAAGCGCGCCCACATTAGCATCGGGCAGGCCGACAAGGGCCACATCCACCACCGCCTGATCCAAGAGGGCTACAACCAAAAGCAGGCTGTGCTGCTCATCTATGCCTGGTGCATTATGCTTTCGGCCGGCGCCGCCGCGATCAACCAGGTCGAGGTGCCCATGCGCGTGCTCATCTTTACCGTGCTCGCCATTGGCTCGGCGGCCTTTGCCAAGCATCTACATCTGTTTGAGCCCGTGCTGCGCCACCATTACAACAAGCGCACGCACGAGGATGAGCTCGTCACCCCCGACGACCCCGCCTTTAAGCAGGAGGAGCAGGCAGCCGAGGAACGTAAGGAAGAGCGCCACCACAAGCTCTAGGGTAAGCTGCCGAGAATGTGCCAAGGCATCGCTGACCAAGTGCAACTACATCGCATCAATCGCGTAAGCCACCCCTTGCCAGCCCCTCGCCTACTTACGCCCCGCCACTCCAATAAACGCGTTATCATCTTGACCCATGAACATACGTTAGGAGCAATTATGCCAAACGAGAACAGCTACGAAGTCGCGCTGCAAAAGAGCAACGCCATTCGCGAGGGCCTGGCCAAGACGCCCGACAAGTTCACCATGCTCACCGGCGACCGCCCCACCGGCCGTCTGCATCTGGGTCACTACTTCGGCACCCTTAAGGGCCGTGTTGAGCTGCAGAACATGGGCGCCAAGACCAACGTGCTAATCGCCGACTACCAGGTCATCACTGACCGCGACACGACCGAGCACATCCAGGACAACGTGTACAACATGGTCATGGACTACCTTGCCTGCGGCATCGACCCCGACAAGACCATGATCTACGCGCACTCCGCCGTGCCCGCCGCCAACCAGCTAATGCTGCCGTTCCTGTCGCTGGTCTCCGAGGCCGAGCTGGCGCGCAACCCCACGGTCAAGGCCGAGATGGAGGCCTCGGGCCACGAGCTCACCGGCCTTCTGCTCACCTACCCGGTGCACCAGGCCTGCGACATCCTGTTCTGCAAGGGCAATGTGGTGCCCGTCGGTCGCGACCAGCTGCCGCACATCGAGCTCACCCGCACCATCGCCCGCCGCTTTAACAACCGTTACGGCAAGGTGTTCCCCGAGGTCGAAGCGCTGCTGTCCGAGACCCCGCTACTGCCGGGCCTGGACGGTCGCAAGATGAGCAAGAGCTACGGCAACGCCATCAACATCTCGATGACCGCCGAGGAGACGGCCAAGCGCATCAAGAAGAGCCAGACCGACTCCGAGCGCATGATCACGTTCGATCCCGAGAACCGCCCCGGCGTGTCCGGCCTGCTTTCAACCGCCGCCATCTGCACTGGCCGTTCCGAGGTCGAGATTGCCGAGGAGATTGGCATGGGCGGCTCCGGCCAGCTCAAGAAGTACGTGACCGAGGCCGTCAACGAGTACTTCGCGCCGATCCGCGAGCGTCGTCAGCGCTATGAGAACGATCTGGACTATGTGAAGGACGTGCTGCACGAGGGCAACCGTCGCGCTAACGAGGTCGCCGAGGCCACGCTCGCCGAGGTGCGCGAGGCCATGGGCATGGTGTACTAGCATGTACCGCCTTGTTGCAAGCGATATGGACGAGACCTTCCTCGACTCCAATCACGCCATCCCCGAGGCGAACATCCGCGCGCTCAAGCGCATGAAGGAGCTGGGGGGTTCTGCTCGTCCCCTCAAGCGGGCGCTGGTACTCGTAGATGCGCAGCGCCAACGGTCAGGTGGAATGGATCTTGCGAGACGCCCTCAAACGCGCGGGAAGGCTGCCAAAGAAAGAGCCCTCGTTCAAGGGCACGCCCAAAGGCGAGGAGGGCTAAGCCGGGAAGACAGGGCTCGGGCGCGGCCGACGTCGGGGCAAAGCCGCGCTCTGCCTCGCCAGCGCCGAGGCAGAGTTGAGCCCCGCCGCTCCAAAGTCGAGCCGAGCGGCGGGGCCAACACCAACCCAAAGCAAGCTCGCCCCCTCTATACGCACCAACCGGTCCCCGGAGGCACCCGCCTTTGGAGACCGTTCTTTTCCCAGCTAGATGTCGTATATAAAGCCTTTTGACAGCTCGATTTTGCCCCGTGGGGGTCAAATATAAAGACCTTTGATGGTACGATGCTCGCGTCAATGACATGGTGGCTCTCGACAGGGGTCACCCCGACCCTCTAGGGAGCAAACGCATGGAGCTGGGCTCGCACATCAAGGAGCATCGCACGGAGCTCGGACTGTCCCAAGACGATCTGGCGGAGCGCATCTACGTGTCGCGCCAGACCATCAGCAACTGGGAGTGCGGCCGTACGTATCCGGATGTCCAGAGCCTGCTGCTGCTTTCCAACGTGTTCGGGGTGACCGTGGACTCCCTCATCAAAGGAGATGTGGAAACCATGGCACAGGTAATGAACGAAGCGGTCAAGAAGTACAACGCCCTCTCCACAATCACGGTCGTGAGCGCGGTCGTGTTTTTGGTGCTGAGCGCGTGGGCGGCGTTCCAGTTCGAATGGGGCTGGGGCATGCACATCGCGCCCACCGCGGCGTTTGCCGCCGTGGCGCTCGTCGTGATGCTCGTGGCGTTCGTGTATATGGAACGCATGAAGAAGCAGCACGACCTCGTCACGTACCGCGAGGTGTTGGCGTTTAGCCGCGGCGAGCAGGTCGATCGCGACACGCTCGAGGGGCGCCGTGAGCGCGAGATGAACCCTTGGGTCAAGGGCACGCGCAACGCGGTGCAGATCATCATCGGCGCCATCGCCGGCGGACTGGTGGGCGTCGGCATCGGCATGCTCGCCAAGATGCTGAGTTAAAAGCGCGGGTACGCACCCGTTCCCCGAAATGGTATCCCCCTTAGCCCCCCCCATTCTGAAGATGTATGCCAGAATGGGGGGCGATTCCCGTTAGGAGGTGCCCCATGAACGTCACCGTACGCGCGTCCCTCATCGCATTGATCGCAATCGTTGGCGTCTGCTGGGCAATCCCCGTCCTCCTGGTGAGCGTCGTCCCATCCGATGCCGGCATGATCGCCATGATGGCGCTGATCTACCCCGTGCTCCCCGCAACTGCAATCACCCTCGGTCTGCTCGCCGCGAACTCCGCGAGGACGCTCTTCTGGGTACCCGCAGCGCTCGGAATCGGACCCGCGCTCCTGTTTCCCCTCGCGGTCGAGGGCAGCCAGGACCTTGCGTTCCATGGGGTTGCCTATACCGCAATCGGCTACGCCGCCATGGGCCTGCGCACCTGGACGACTGCTCGACAACATCGCTAAGCCATCGCCCCGCAAGCCTCCACAAGCCAGATCTCCCCGCGGCGATGGCACGCATCGCAGCAACAATCATGCAGGTAAACCCCATGCAAAACAATTTTTGCAGCGCCCGGCAAGCCTTGCCGCATATGATGTACAACAGATTCGATAGCGCACCCGATGTGTTCGCG
The DNA here is from genome assembly GCA_900552705.1 of uncultured Collinsella sp. GTDB lineage: Bacteria > Actinomycetota > Coriobacteriia > Coriobacteriales > Coriobacteriaceae > Collinsella. The sequence continues at coordinate 6,220 of USAX01000054.1, forward strand.
GGACGCTCCTTCACGACCGGGAGGTGACGATGGACATCAGCAACCAGATAAAGACGAGGCGCGAGGCGATGGGGCTCTCCCAAGAACAGCTCGCCGAGAAACTCTACGTGTCGCGTCAGACGATCTCGAACTGGGAGCGGGACAAGACGTATCCGGACGTCCAGAGCCTGCTCATGCTGAGCATCCTATTCGGCACCTCCATAGACACGCTCGTGAAGGGAGACGTGACCGTTATGGAAGAGGCAGTCGAAAGAGATCGCAAGCGCATGGGAACGCGGATGCTATGGCTGGCCGTGCTGATGCTCGCGTTGCTGGCGGTGGCGTTCGCACTGATACTGTCGCCGGCGTTTAACTGGATGGAGGGCACCTGGGGCGCCGGCGTCGCCGCAGCTGCGGCGTTCCTGCCGGCGATAGCGGCGCTTGTTGTCGCAACCGTCCTCGAGCGCATCAAGCGCGAGAACGACCTGGTGACATACCGCGAGATCCTCGCCTTCATGAACGGCGAGGCGAACATCGAGCGCGATCCGCGGGCACTCCCCCGCCGCGCGTGGCCGACGAAGCATCGACTGGCGTACGACTTGCTGACTTTCATCGCCGCGGCCGCCATCGGCGGAGCACTCGGCTTTGCCGTGTGGGGGTTGCTGAACTAGAGGCAGCATCTGCCGAAGTCCGCATCACGCGCGTCAAGAATCAGCGCTTTTGGGCGGCGGCGTGCGCTCGTGATGCGGACTCGAAGGTGCCCGCAGCCGAAGACTTCAAATTGACTGCAAGCACTAGTAAAATTCCAGCTACTCAACGGTCCCTTCCGAAGGCCTTCATGAGAATGCTGACGATGCCGCAGAGAATGCCTCCAATTGGCCAAGGCAGCCAAAAGTAGCCGACGATGGAATCGGCCGCCTGACGCCCACTACCGATGGCGTCCCATGTGGTCCCAGCGAACGAAGGACCCAAAAACAGCCAACTCAGCGCAACGATGGTGGAAACGAGCATGATGACACCGCAAGCAGCCTCGATCTTCTCGTGCGTGCGCTTTGCGGAGCGCAGCTCGTTGCGCACCGCTTCGGGAACATCGATGCGGGCGATATCCTCAACCTCGAGTTCCTCGACCGCATCGCGGTTGTACTCATCGATATCCACGCGACCGTACATCATGCCCGCATGGACAATCAGCCATACGCCCACCGCGACCAGGGCGAGCAGCGCAGCGCCCGCAGGAGCCTCCGCGCCAGACTCACGCTCGATGAAGTTGCCCAGCAGAACCCCCATCATGATGAGCATGAGCCCGGTAACCAACCCGCGTACCAGCACCTGGCGCGCCTGAAGACGATCATCGTCAGTATAAAAATCCTCGATAAAGGGATGCGCCTTCACAAAAGCAGAGTGCTCCATGCCAGCAGAAACCAAGATGCCAATGCCCACAAGCACGCCGGAGAACAGGGCGGCCAGCCCCAGAAGCTCGCCCCAACTTGCAGCCATACTGCTATTGAACAGGCCGCGCAGAGCCGTCCCTTCCTCAAAAAGCACGAGCCCCACAACGCCCAGGATAAACGCGGCGACACCCGTGGGAACTCGCTTGGCAAACGAGCGCATGTGGTCGTCATAGCCACACACATCCGTCGCGGGACCGGGCGGCACGGTAGCGACGGCGGGTGCCGGAGCGCGATCGGTAAGGTCACCCTGCACCAGGTCATCGAGCGAGCACTCGAAAATCTGGCACATTTTGATGAGCTTATCCATCTCCGGGTAGGACTTCTCGGCCTCCCACTTGGTGACGGACTGGCGGGACACCCCAAGCAGCATGGCGAGCTGCTCCTGGGTCATATGGCGCTCGGCGCGCAGATACTGAAGGTTGGTACGGAAGCTCATAGTAGGTCCTCTCGTTGGCTGGGAGCGACCGCTCGGGCGTCATGATCTTGGCTCACGGCGACGGCGCGGGCGCGGCATCCCAGCGTTCGGTGCTTTCCTGCCGGCGACTTACACACTACGGTAGCCACATGGCGGAAACCACCAACTTGAGGCTTCATTTTACGCAACCTGCAGGCACCCTATGGTTGCAAACCGCAGGTAGATTAAATGGACGTCATATTATAAGGAGCTTGCATCCCCTGTGAACTCAAACAATCCCCGCCGATGTTACGACCCGTTGCTTGCGGCAACGGACCATCTGCGGGCAGCATTGCGGTAACGTAGGAACCGGGCGAGAGAAAGGATCCACCATGCTGAACGAGAACATCCAGGCCCTCAGGAAATCGAAAGGGCTATCGCAGGAGGAGCTCGCGCTCAAGCCGAACGTGGTGAGGCAGACGGTTTCCAAATGGGAACGCGGGCTCTCGGTGCCCGACGCGGAGATGCTCGTCGCCCTCGGTGAGACGCTCGACGTGCCGGTGAGCAAAGACGAGGCGCGAGGCGATGGGGCTCTCCCAAGAACAGCTCGCCGAGAAACTCTACGTGTCGCGTCAGACGATCTCGAACTGGGAGCGGGACAAGACGTATCCGGACGTCCAGAGCCTGCTCATGCTGAGCATCCTATTCGGCACCTCCATAGACACGCTCGTGAAGGGAGACGTGACCGTTATGGAAGAGGCAGTCGAAAGAGATCGCAAGCGCATGGGAACGCGGATGCTATGGCTGGCCGTGCTGATGCTCGCGTTGCTGGCGGTGGCGTTCGCACTGATACTGTCGCCGGCGTTTAACTGGATGGAGGGCACCTGGGGCGCCGGCGTCGCCGCGGCTGCGGCGTTCCTGCCGGCGATAGCGGCGCTTGTTGTCGCAACCGTCCTCGAGCGCATCAAGCGCGAGAACGACCTGGTGACATACCGCGAGATCCTCGCTGTCCGCAATGCAGACAGGTGCTTTACAGCCACAAGCGCGATAGTTTCAACAACAAGATGCAGTGCCCCAGAGCCCCTAGCAGTCGACGATGGTCTTGCCGATCATGATGTTGAGAATCTCGACATCGGTATCCTTCATGCCCACACGGCCCACATAGCCCATGCTCGCGATCGTCTCCTCGACGGTATCCTGGATCAGACCCTCGCCGGCGCGGAAGCCGCGGCCCTGCATGGCCATATCGTGGCCCAGAATCGCCGCATCGACGGCAGCGGAAATCTTGGCGGCACAGCTCGCCTTGGCGCCGTCGCACACGATACCGCCCACGTTGCCGAGCGTGTTCGAGACCGTCGCACCAATCTGTTCGCGCGTGCCGCCACACAGCCAGGTAATCGCGGCACCGGCACCGCACGCGGCGCAAATAGCGCCGCAAAACGCCGAGAGCGCACCAATATAGCTCTTGATATGCACGGCGATAAGGTCGGACAGCATCACGGCGCGCACCAGGCGCTCGTTGTCGCAACGCAGGTAGTCGGCATACTCCATAACGGGCAGCGCACAGGTGATGCCCTGGTTGCCCGAGCCGCACACAATGGCGACCGGCAGCGCACAGCCGTTCATGCGGGCATCGGACCCGGCGGCCGCACGGGCACGGGCACGGCAGGCGACGTCGTCGGCACGAGCGCCCAGCAGCGTACGGCCTACCTCGGCGCCCCAAGCGTGCGCCAGGCCCTCGGCGCTTATTGCGCCGTTCAGCTCAATCTGACGTTCAACGGCGGCGCGAGCACCCTCGATGTCGCCGTCCTCGATAAAGTCGATGATGGATTCGATCGACATGGGCGTGTCGGCCTTATCGGCGGCACGCTCGGCCACGACGCGCTCGGCGCAGGCGGCACACTCCCCCGCCGACTTGCCACACACCGGAATACCGTCGAGCGTATGGCACGTAACATTGGTGTGGTGGTCGGTGATCTCGACGACCGCGGTATGGCCCCCGGCAGTGGCAGTTACCTTGATATAGAGGTTAGGCACACCCTCGACAAGCGACACGTCGCAGTAGTCAGCGTCGGCGAGCAGCTCGGTCACGCGAGCGCGGTCTGCATCGTCAACACTCTCGAGCACCTCGAGCGCGCTCTTGGCGTCACCGCCCACGGCACCCAGCACGGCCGCAGCCTCGATACCGTGCATACCGCCCGAGTTGGGCACGGTCACGCTCTTAACGTTCTTAATGATGTTGCCCGAGCAGGCAACGTCCATATGATCGGGTTCGCAACCGAGCGTCTGGCTCGCCAACGCCGCTGCATAGGCAACGGCAATAGGCTCGGTGCAGCCGAGCGCACAGACAAGCTCGCGGTTCAAAACATCGCAAAATACGGCATCGCGGATAGAATCGGTAGGCATAGCCATCTCCTACATATATAACGGGTTGCTCTCGCAAGTAATCAACTTCTCCATTTGATAACAAGGCGACAAAAACCGCAAGCTAGGTTCCGGCAGACGGCCGCCAGAAGCAAATTGGCGGCATTTTTCGTGATGAGCTGATGTTCGCCGCCGCTAAAGCGTTTGACCAAAAAACGCCCGAGTGTTTAGGCAAAAGACGCGTTATCATGCAGTCGAACGCGGTAAAACCTTTAGCAATTCCGCCGCACGGACCAGAGAGGAACCACTCATGAAGATCGGTATCGGTAACGATCACGCCGCCGTCGAGCTCAAGAACATCATCGCCGAGCACCTGAAGGAGCGCGGCTGCGAGGTCGTGAACTATGGCACCGACACCTCCGAGAGCTTCGACTACCCCATCGCCGGTTACAAGGTGGGCAAGGCCGTGGCCAACGGTGACGTCGACCTGGGTATCTTGATCTGCGGTACCGGCGTCGGGATTAGCCTGGCTGCCAACAAGGTCGAGGGCGTACGCGCCGTCGTGTGCTCCGAGCCCTTCAGCGCCAAGCTCTCCCGTATGCACAACAACACCAACGTGCTGGCCTTTGGCGCCCGCGTCGTGGGCTCCGAGCTCGCCAAGATGATTGTCGACGAATGGCTCGACGCCGAGTTTGAGGGCGGCCGCCACGAGCGTCGCGTCAATCTCCTCAACGAGATCGACCAGACCCGCGGACTAAAGATTGTCGACGAGGCCTAAAGACTTACAAAGCCATACGCTAGCGCCAGCCCCCGCCCGGAAGAAACATCCGGACGGGGCTCTTTAGTAGTTTTCTATGCGTTTACCAAAAATCTACCGGAATAAAAGGGCGCCGCGGTTGGAATTCCGCGGCGCCCAAGCCACACGCTAACAGCTTTAAGGAGTCAAAGCTGGTTTAGCCAAAGAAGCGCTTGATCTCGATCTCGGCGTTCTCCAGGCAGTCGGAGCCGTGGATCACGTTGGCGTTGACATCGACAGCGAAGTCGCCGCGAATGGTGCCGGGCGCAGCATCAAGCGGGTTGGTAGCGCCCATAAGGGTGCGCATCTTGGAAACAGCGGAGAGACCGGAAACGACCATCTTGACGACCGGACCGCTCGTCATAAAGTCGCAGAGACCGCCAAAGAAGGGCTTGTCGGCCAGATGGGCGTAGTGCTCCTCGACGGTAGCGCGCTCGAGCGTGGTCATCTCCATGCGCTCGATGACAAGGCCGCTGCGCTCAATACGAGCAACGATCTCGCCGATCTTGCGGTCGCGCACGGCGTCGGGCTTAATCATGATGAAGGTCTTCTCGATAGCCATAAGGTAGCCTTTCAAGTAGGTTCGCGCGTGCCCAAGTCCCATTCCGGCACCCGCCTGGACTGCATCGTAACAGAGTTTTAGCTGCAGTTAAACAAAAAGCTGTTTATTGAAACGCTGCAATTTATTAAAG
>USAX01000055.1 GCA_900552705.1 uncultured Collinsella sp.
CGTGGTTGTAGAGGGTCTCGACGACCTCGGCCATGGAGACGATGCTCGCGACGGGGAAACCGTACTTGGCCTCGATCTCCTTCTGCGCGGTGGTCACGCCACCCTTGCCGACCTCCATGCGGTTGAGGGAAACGATAAGGCCCTTGATCTCGACATCGGCAGCAGCCTTGACCTTGGGGTAGGTCTCGTCGATGGACTTGCCGGAGGTGGTGACATCCTCGACCATAATCACGCGGTCGCCGTCCTGGGGCTCATAGCCCAAAAGGTTGCCCTTGTCGGCACCGTGGTCCTTGGCCTCCTTGCGGTCACAGCAGTACTTGACCTCCTTGCCGTACAGCTCGTGGTAGGCAATGGCGGTCACGACGGCCAGCGGAATGCCCTTGTAGGCCGGTCCAAACAGCACGTCGAAGTCGTCGCCAAAGTTATCGTGAATGGCCTGGGCGTAATACTCGCCCAGCTTCTTGAGCTGATAGCCCGTCACGTAAGCGCCGGCGTTCATAAAGAACGGGGACTGACGGCCGCTCTTGAGCGTAAAGCTGCCGAACTTAAGAACATCGGACTCGACCATAAACTTGATGAACTCTTGCTTGTAAGCCTCCATGCGGGCTCCTCTCGTAATCGCGTACGTGTCTTCCAGTTTAGCGCAGGCAAGGCGCGTTGCGGGCGCGCTTTGGGGCCTCGGCATTCTGTAAAGGCTTTGTCAGGGGCAATGGTTTTCCAAACATTGGGGTTGACACGGCAAACCCCCTCATCAAGAATACGGGCGGATTAGAAAGGGTACGAGATACCCAAAGCGCGCAGCGCTCGGCCTTAAGGAGGTGTGCCATGGAAGGCAGTCATAGTCGAAAAACCTGCATGTCGCCCTCGGCACGCCGCGAGGATTCCGCACACGCATAAGCGCCACGAACCGATCGTCAAAACCACCACAAAGGTGCCTGTCCCTTTGTGGTGGTTTGAAAGCATGACGTGAGCGACATCTAGGTTTTTTGAAGCAAATACGACACGTACGCTAACTCCCTTCAACAAGGAGGACCCTATGCTGATGCTCAAAACCGCCACGGTACTCGAAGCCATCTCCAAGCGCCGCCGCACGGCGCGCCCCGCCGCTCATACCGGCATGTCCAAGAACACCATATTCGCCGCCACCCATAGCGCCGAGGACACCCTCGTGCTGCTCGACGCCACAGCCGACGGGCTCAACGCCAAGCATGCCGCCGAGCGCCTGAACGCCGTCGGCCCCAACACCATCGAGGCGCCGACCAAGACGCTTGTGCGCCGCATCGCAGACGCATTCGTTGACCCCTTCGCCGGCATCCTCGCCGCGCTCGCGCTGGTCTCGCTCTACATCGACGTGCTCGCCGTGCCCGTACCGCAGCGCGACCCCTCCACGGTCATCGTCATCGGCATCATGTTGCTGGTATCGGGCGGCATGAAGTTTATCCAAGAAGCCCGCAGCGGCAATGCGGCCGAGGCCCTCAAGGACCTGGTCTCCAACACCTGCTGCGCCCTGCGCGACGGCGAGCGCATCGAAATCCCCTTCGATGAGCTCGTCCCCGGCGATGTGATCCGCCTCTCTGCCGGCGACATGGTGCCAGCCGATGCCCGCATTATCACCGCGCGCGACCTGTTTGTGATCGAGTCCGCGCTCACCGGCGAGAGCGAGGCCGTCGAGAAGACCGCTGCCGCCGCGGTCGTCGAGGGTGCCGACAGCTCCGCGCCGCCGCTCTCTGCCTGCAAGAACATCGTCTTTACCGGCACCTCCGTGCAAAACGGCACCGCCATGGCGCTTGTCGTTGCCACCGGCTCGGACACTTACCTGGGCGGCATCGCCAAGATGCTCAACGGGCGCGGCGAGAAGAGCGCGTTTGACCGCGGCGTCTCGAGCGTCTCCATGCTGCTCGTGCGCCTCATGCTCGTTATGGCGCCGGCGGTCTTTGCCATCAACGCCGCCACCAAGGGCAACGTCATCGATGCGCTGCTGTTCGCCACGAGCGTGGCCGTGGGCATCACGCCGCAGATGCTCCCCGTCATCGTGACCACGAGCCTGTCGCAGGGCGCCAAGGACCTCGCCCGTCGCCAGGTTATCGTCAAGGAACTGCCGGCGATCCAAAACCTCGGCGCGATGGACGTCCTGTGCTGCGACAAGACCGGCACCCTCACCGAGGACCGCATCGTGCTCGAGCGCTACCTCAACACCGACGGCAACGAGGATGCACGCGTGCTGCGCCATGCGTTTTTGAACAGCTTCTTCCAGACCGGCCTCAAAAACCTTATCGACCTGGCCGTCATCGACCGTGCCGATGTGACGCCCTCGACCGTCGTGCCCGATTCTATGCTGGGCCAGAGCCTGCGCGACCGCTATACCAAGGTCGACGAGGTGCCCTTCGATTTCTCGCGCCGTCGCCTGAGCGTAGTTGTCGCCGACGCCCAGGGCAAAACCCAGATGGTTACCAAGGGGGCTGCCGAGGAAATGCTCGAGATCTGCTCCTTTGTCGAGGTCGATGGCGCCGCCCAGCCGCTTACCGAAGATAAGCTCGCCCAGATTCGCAAGCAGGTCGCCGGGCTCAACGCCGAGGGCCTGCGCGTGATTGCCGTGGCGCAGAAAACCAATCCGCGCTGCGTGGGCGAGTTTGGCATTGCCGACGAATGCGACATGGTGTTGATGGGCTTTTTGGCCTTCCTCGATCCGCCCAAAGCAAGTGCCGCGGGCGCCGTCACCACCCTCGAGGCCAAGGGCGTAGCGGTCAAGGTCCTAACCGGTGACAACGACCGCGTCGCCGCCACCGTCTGCGAGCAGATCGGCATCGACGCGAGCAACGTCTTGCTGGGCTCCGAGATCGATGCGCTCGACGACGCCGAGCTTGCCGAGCGCGCCGAGCAAACCCACCTCTTTGCCAAGCTCTCGCCGCTGCAGAAGGCGCGCCTGGTGCGCGTCATGCGCGAGCTGCTCGGCCACACCGTGGGCTTTATGGGCGACGGCATCAACGACGCCGCCGCCATGCGTGCGAGCGATTGCGGCATCTCGGTTGATTCGGCCGTCGACATCGCCAAGGAATCCGCCGATATCATCTTGCTCCAAAAGGACCTGGGTGTGCTCGAGCGCGGCATCATCGAAGGTCGCCGCACCTACGGCAACCTGCTCAAGTACCTCAAGACCACGGTGAGCTCCAACTTTGGCAACGTGCTGTCCGTGACCGTCGCGAGCCTGTTCTTGCCATTCTTGCCCATGAGCGCTCTGCAGCTGGTGCTGCTGTCGCTGGTTTACGAGATCGTATGCATCGCGCTGCCGTGGGACACCGTCGACGACGCCTGGACTGCCCGTCCGCGCGCCTGGGATGCCGCGTCCATCAAGGGCTTTATGCTCGAGCTGGGCCCCGTGAGCTCGCTGTTTGATATCGTGACCTTCGCCGCGCTCTTCTTTGTGGTGTGCCCCGCCGCCGTGGGCGCGAGCTGGGCAGAGCTTGCCGCCGCGGGCAACGTCGCGGGCACGACGACCTTCGCCGCAATCTTCCAGAGTGGCTGGTTTGTCGAGTCCATGTGGTCGCAGACGCTCGTGATCCACATGCTGCGCTCCCCGCGCCTGCCGAGCGCGCGCGACCACGCCGCGCCCGCGCTGTGCATCCTCACCGTGTTGGGTCTGGCGCTCGTCACCTGGCTGCCGGCAAGCCCCATCGCCGATGCACTGGGCCTCACGCCGCTGCCGACGAGCTTCTTCGCGCTGCTCATCGGCATCGTCTCCGCCTACATCGCGCTCACCCAGCTGGCCAAGCGCCGCTACATCGCCCGCCACGGCGAGCTGCTATAGTATCGTCGGCGCTATCGTCAAGAATGCGTGGGCCGCCGCGACCCGCCCCCGCTGGCCGCGGCGGCCCAAAACAGCTAAAAAAGCCCCGTCCCAAATGAGCTAGTTCTTGGGTGTCCAGGACCAGAAAAAGTTGATGAGGGCCACACGTGAGGAGGCGCCGGTCTTTTTGTTGATCGAGGCGATATGACGGTAGAGCGTGGAGCGCGAAAGGAAGAGCGTTGCGGCGATGTCTTGAACACTCTCGTGCGATGCGACCAAGGCCTCCAGAATATCGCGCTCGCGCTGCGTAAGCTCAAAGGCAGCGGCGAAGGCATCGAGGCGCTCATCGAGCGTGAGCTCCGATGCCTCCGCGGGAGCGGGCTCGCTTTGGGTAGACACGGAGCCATCATCAAGGTCGTCGGCAGCAAACGCCAGCTCGTTCAGCGCCGCAATGTCATCGGTCCTATGCCCAAACTGTCCCAGCAGTGAAATCGCAATACCCACAAACAGCACGAGCCCGGCACCCACCGCCAGCAGCACGTTCTGGCTCGAAACGATCGCCACCGCCGGCGCCGTCACGAACATCGCGCAAACGTTGTTGATGACACGGCCCATGCACGGCCACAGATACGACCAGTGCGCATAAACCGAAATGGCAGCAAATTTCGTCGTGAAAAACACCACGAAGAAGCCCGAACCCAGATAGAAAATCGCAATGGCCGCAAGCGCATTGCCGCCATTGCCGTCGACGAGCAAGACAAAGAACGAAAGCGCGGACAACATGGCAGTGCAAGTCATGGTGATGTTCATATACGAACGATCGTGCAGGTCAAATAGGGCGCCGGCGAGCAGAGCGCTCACGCCCATCAGCAAGCGCGACCAATCGCCCAAGTCAACGGACCCTGCGGCTTGCGAGGTCGTGAGCCCTGCATTGAGGGCGGCAAACACACCGGTAAGGCAGGCGATTGCGACCGTCAGACGCACCACGGCGCGCCGAAAAGCCGCCGTTGATTCAGAATCGTCTTGCCACTTGGCGCCAAACTCCGACGCATCCACCGAAAGCTCGGCGATATCGGACTCGAGCCCAGGCTCAGATTCACCGCGCAGCTTGGCACGACGAGCGTCGTGGAGCAGCGCTACCTGCACAACCGCACAGGCAACAAGAACAAACTGTTGCGGAATCCCCGCGGGCATCACCATATGGTTGAGTACCTGCACCAGAACACCCAGGCCATACGAAAGTGCCGCCGCGCGCGCCAAATACGGCGTCCGCGCAAAGCGCCGCGCAAAGTTGGCGTGGGCGGTCGATCCGCAGTAGCCCAGCGTGCAGCATGCCATCAAACCGCCGGCAATGAGCACCCCAAACTGTACCGCCATAATCATCAGCAGCAATGCCGCTACCAGCAGCACGCCCGTGATGTCGCTCGTCGTATCGATCACACGGGGGCGGCGATAGTACAGAATAGGACGCACAAAAAAGCCGATCACGCTCGCACCGATGATGAGGCTCTCGTAGACAACGACCTCACTCGGCGGCACAAACTCGGCCACACGCACGTCGAAGAGGTACTCGCCAGCCGAAAACGTAAAATAGAACAGCGCCAGGCATATAATCTCCCGAATGCCCCGACGAAAGTACGCGGCCGTGTCTCCCATACCTTTCATGAATACCCCCCCCCCCGCAGTCGTTTAATTGCCTGCAAATCTATTCTATTAGAGAACCAGTCCCAATATCGAACCCATCCTCGAAATGCCGCCAATTTGACCCCAACAGCCCACGGCATACACCGGTTTTGAGCCGCATGACCCAGAAGATGCACGCGCGACTTCCAGCCCGGCAAGGAGCGTCCCCAACTGTCACTCATTTAAGTACGTCCCCAATGAGTGCAAGTGCCAATCAAATGACGAGAGTGGATAATCTCCCACTTTGAGCCTGTATGAAGGCCAAAAACGGAAGATTATCCACTCTCATTCTGCGGATAGTCATTGGGCACTCATTTAAGTCTGTCCCCAATGAGTAGGAGTAGTAAATGCTGGAGAAGAGCCGTTAGCGCTCGGGTGTCAGGATCACCAGAGCGTCGTGCTCAAAGGGATGCTGCGCCACGCGCACGGTGCCGTCACCGTTGTCACGGACGGGCAGTTTTGCGATGCGCTTGTCCTCCATGTCGAGGACCGTCGCCGTCCAGCCACGCGCGCCGTCGAGCTTAAACTTGAGCGCCGTGGTGCGCGGCAGGTACGTGACGACGCGATCGCCAACGCGCGCCACACGGATGGCCTCGCGCGCGTCATCGAGCAGCTCCTGCGCCGGAACCACGGCAAGCGCATCGTCACCGGCAGTAGCGCCTAGGCTGGCAAGCACATGCTCGATCGCGCCAAAGTCCCACACACCCGCAAACTGCAGGCACTCTTGCCAGCGGAAGGGCATGTCAAAGCCCTCGCCCAGGACCGAACCCTGGCTGCGCGATGTCTGCCAGTTCCAAACGCCGTGCGCGCCATAGGTCACGCCGGCACTGGCGCCGGCAAGAATCGACGACCATACGCTCGCGCGGCAATCCTGCGCGGTAAAACGCCAGTAGACGTTGCGCGACGCACCCATCTGCTCGTAGCAAGGCTCGGAGTTGACCATCGGCTTTTTGGGATAGTTGGCGATAAAGTCCTGCGGCAGACGCCATGCCTCGGGCTGGCCCTCGTAGTTGTGGCCGGGCTGGAACATGTAAAAGTCCAGACGGCCCAGATACTGCGCCGGAATGGTACGATTGCCGCGGTTGATATGCATGGTGCGCAGTGCCTCGGGCGCGCGCTTGACGACCTCGTCGAGCGCGTCCTCGTAATAGACGATCGCCTCGTCGCCGGCAAAGTCGGTATCGCCCGTCACTACGTAGACGGGGTCGAACTCGCCCAGGTTCTCGACGACGCGGGCAACGTGGGCACGGACCTCCTCACGCGGCATAACCTCGGCGCCGCAACGCTCGGCGATCTTGGCACCCCAGGTACCGGGCACGTAGTTGCACCACATAAGCACGAGCGCCGGACGGATGCCGTGCTCGACGGCAGCACGGCACATGGCGGCGGCGCGGTCCCAATATGCCTGGTTGGGACGGGACCAATCAAAGTGCACGCCGTCCTCGCTGGCATAGGGCCAAATGCCCAAGTCGGGGCAGCAGCGATCCCACTGCGGCAGCGTGTTGATCTGCAGCACGTTCATGCCCTGCTCGGCACGGCGGGTCAGGTAGTAGTCCCAGTCGTCCTCGGCGATACTCGTAAATGCGCTCCAGCACGTATCGGCAAACCAAAAGAACGGCTTGCCGTCGCAGAGGAACCCGTCCTCACGGGTATTGACGGTCAGTTTTCCCAAGCTCATATGGCACCTTTCTCTTGGGGAGACTTGCTAGGAGGGAGGTAAAGAAGTCGCCTGCCGCATTATCACAGTAGGGTCTGCGGCTGCAGTTGCTCAGCTCAAATTGAACGCACGCGAAGCACAGGGCCCTTACGTCTCTCCTAAAAAGTCTACAGGAAGGCCCCGCCGGGCTTATACCAAGCGGGGCCCTGTCGTGTAGGGGGTCTTATTTAGACCGAGGCTGGGGCGACTAGGCCTCCATCTCGGCGAGCTCCTCCTTGGAGAAGCCGGTGAAGTAAACCACGACGGCGGACACGATGCACGCGACAGCCATACCGACAACGGCACAGATGGTGTTCTCGAGACCACCCTGGAGGTAGCAAAGGAATACCAGGAAGTTCGTGGCCATGGCACCAATGTAGAGAGTAACGTGGAGCAGCGCGGAGACGAGGGCGCCAGCGGCACCACCGATAATCATGCCGATCATGGTGCGACGGAAACGAAGCACGGTACCGAAGAGCGCAGGCTCGGTAACGCCACCGAGGAGTGCGGAGACGACGTAGCCGGCGCACAGGCCCTTCTCCTCCTTATTGCGGATGCGGAGGAAGGCACCGATGGCACAGCCCCAAACGGCGGTCATGGCACAGTTAGTAGCAACGAACAGGAAGGGGTCGTAACCAACCTGCATGATGTGGACCATGGCGATCATGAGGACCGGCATGTGCATGCCGGCAACGACGAACAGCTGCCAGAAGGCACCAAGGATCACCATGGCGAGGATGGTAAACACACCGCCGAAGTTCTGCAGGCCGAAGAGGACGGCAGCGACGCCCTGGCCGAGCAGGTCGCCGATAGGAGCGAGGCACAGGAACATGATGGGGACGACGACGATCATGGTGAAGAAGGGGGTGAAGAGCGTGGACAGAACGTCGGGCACATGCTTCTTCATGAACTTTTCAACCACATAGAGCACAGGCACGGTGAGCATGATGGGCAGAACCGTCTGCGAATAGTTAGCAGCAGCGATCTGGATACCGTAAACGCTCATCATCGAGCCCTCGGCAGCGGCCGAGACAATGCTCGGGGCAACAAGGATGCCACCGCAGAGCAGGCCGAGCATCGGGTTGGTGCCGAGCTTCTTTGCGGCTGCATATCCCAGGTAGATTGGCAGGAAGTAAAAGCCGGCCTCGTACAACGTGGTATTAAAGAACGTGTACGTGGGATCGGTTTCAGACAGAAGACCGAATACCTGCGGACCGAGGACGACAGCAAAGGTACGGAACAGACCAGCAGCCATAACCAGCGGGATAAGCTGGACCATCGTGCCGGAGAGGTAGTCGAGAGTCGCGTTGCCGATGCCCTTGAGCGTAAGCTTCTCCTTGGGAGCGTCGTCGAGGTTCTCGTCGACGGCGGCACCGCGTGTAACACCGGAGATGGCGACAAACTCTTCAAGAACCTTGGGCACATTCTGGCCGATGATGACCTGGAGCTGGCTGCCGGAGAACTGGCAACCCAAAACGCCCTTGATCTTCTTAATCTTCTCGACCTCGGCCTTGTTGTTGTCCTTGAGCGTAAGGCGCAGACGCGTCATGCAGTTGGTGGCGATCTTGACGTTCTCGGCGCCACCAACGAGCTCGAGGACCTCGGTGGCAATCTGCTTGTTGTCTGCCATGGGACCCCTCCTCAATAATTATGCGGCGTACCTAACGCCGCGACTTGCATGGACCCTTACCGCTATAACCCCTTACGGCGGCCCGGGCTTTAACGTTGCAGTAAACAATTTGTTTACTGAACGTTTACGGGCTTTAGTTTACACGGAGTGCCTGATTTGTGGCAATTTTGCCGTCTGAAGTCCGGTGAACGGTAGGAAATGGGGGGTAAGCGTATTTAGACGGTAGAAGATGTCTATTTGACCAGATATTGATATATGGCTATTTACGTGGGCTTTTATTTTGATAAACACCTTTGTAACGAGCTAGCTCATCAACAAAAGTCCTGCTAGTTAATAGTAAACGTCTGTTTAGTAGTTCATTGCGTGTTCAGTTTTACCGTTTACCGAGTTCATCTGCTCATTCTACAGTTCTGCATTAAACTAAACATGTTTAGTCTGTATTGCCGCCCTTGTTTAGTACTTGCGGCACAAAGGAGTAGCTCATGGAACTCAAATCGTGTACCTACGCAACCGTCACCACGCTGGGCGATTTTGGCCCCTGGATCAACAAAGTGGTGCTCGACCTGCCGTGTGTTGTGCGCGCCAACGACGTGAACGAGCACACGTTCAATATCTACTGTGCCCGCCACGAGCGCGCCGGCGAGGTTCTGATGCGCAAGGAGCACGGGGCCGATCACGCAGCGCCCTCCGTAGGCTACGTGCCGGTGCTCGCCGCCTACCCCTGTGATGAGAACGGTCAGCGCCTGCCCAAGGGCACACACGTAGCGCTCGAGACGCCCGAGGTGCGTCTCACCAAAGAGATCGAGGGTGGCGTGCTGGGTTCGCGCTATATAGAGAACCGCCTGCGCGTGACGCAGCTTGTGGCGCTCCCGGGCGAAGACGGCGACGACCCCACCGCGGGCCTCGTCTTCGATCGCAGCCGCGGCGACATCTGTCCCGCGCTCAAGGGCTGGCATAACGCCGTGCAGCAGACGCCCGTCGACGGCATCGCGCTCGAGTACGGCTATTTTGAGCCGAGCTTTGAGCCCGCTGACTCCGCGCTCTTCAACCCGTTTGCTCCCAAGGACACGCCCGCCGTCGAAAAGGCGCCGCTGATCGTGTACCTGCACGGCGCCGGCGAGGGCAAGGGCGCCACGCAGGGCGAAGGCGCCACGCGTGCCTACACCGGCAACCGCGTGACAGCGCTCTCGCAAAAACAAATCCAGCGCTACTTTGGCGGCTTTGCCTGGGTTCTTGTGCCGCAGTCGCCCACGTTTTGGATGGACAACGGCGTCGAGCAGCTTGGCCGCTCCAACCAGAGCATCTACTCCCCCGTGCTCAAGGCGCTCATCGACGAGTTTGTCGCCGAGCATGCCGACCGCATCGATACCGACCGCATCGTGGTCGCCGGTCTTTCCAACGGCGGCTTTATGACCCTGCGCCTGTGCGCCGACTACCCCGATTTCTTCGCCGCAGGCCTTCCCTGCTGCGCGCCGTGGTACAACGCCACGGACGAGGACGTGGTCGCGCTTGCCAAGACGCCGCTGTGGTTTACGCACTCCAAGGGCGACGAACTCGTGTGTCCGCAGCAGACGGTGCTGCCGTTGTTCGCGCGCTTGCGCGGGGCGGGCGCCAACGTGCACCTCACCTACTTTAGCCATGTCGAGGACCTGACCGGCGTGTATCGCGAAGCCGATGGCTCGGCCAAGAAGACGTTCAACCACGGCGTGTGGATCCACCAGTTCAACGACCTGTGTTATCAAGACTTCGACGGGGGCAACGTACTCATCGACGGCGAGCCGGTGGGCTGCTGGGAGTGGTCGGCCAGGGTTTCGAGGTAGCCGTCCCAGCGCGGGGACCGGGGCTTAGCTTTGCAAACGTCCTCGGGCATGCATGGGTCGGCGCTTTGCGCTTCGCGCTGCGCCTGCCCATGCCCCCTGACGCTCCTATTTGGCAAGGTGTTTTTTAGAATCCATTTTGCGCTCGGCCTCGAAGGCCCGCCTGTCCCAATCGAGCGGAAGTCCGGCCTCGACCCATGCCTCGTAGGCCCTCCTTATGGGCTTGAGCTCCCTTTGGCCCCTCTCCAGCATCGAGATGTACTTCTCGCTGGTTCCCAATATGGACGCCGCCCTCACCTGGCTGACCTTCGCCGCGCGCCTGGCCGCCACGAGCTCCGAGGCGTCCTCGGGCCTCCTGATCTCGTGCGGGTGCATCAGCGCCCGGTACGCCTCCCTGGCCACGTAGCGCTTGAGGCACCTCATGACCTCCCTGTCGCTCTTCCCCCGCCCCCTGGCCCTCTCGGCGTACTCGGCGGTCTCGGGGTCGCGCATGACCCTCTGCCTCGCGATCTCGTGCAGCGCGCTGTTCGCCTGCCGGTCGCCGCCCCTGTTGAGCCTGTGCCTCACGGTCTTGCCGCTCGAGGCGGGGATGGGGCAGGCCCCGCATATCGCCGCGAACGACGCCTCGGAGCGCAGCCTGCCCGGGTTGTCCCCGGCCGCGACCGCGAGCTTGGCCGCGCTCACGGGCCCGCACCCGTACATCGCCAGCAGCGCGGGGCAGTTCTCCTCCAGGGACGCCTCGATCGCGCGCTCCATGTCGAGCGCCGCGTCGCGCGCCGCCTCCCACAGGTCCGCCAGCGCGCCGAGCGCGGCGCCCAGCGCGCCCTCGGCGCGCACGGAGGGGAGCTCCTCCATCAGCCTCGGCCCTCCCATGCCGCGGAACCTCGACCTGAGCCCCTCCGGCGCGGTGGTGAGCAGCGACCTCGCGGTGTTTATCGCCGAGGTCCGCACCTTCACCGCCCCGGATGTTAGCGTCAATATATTTTTCACCATTTTCACCAACGTATTTTCGCCAATCGCGCCAACGCGGATGCGCCGGATTCGCCAACGCGGATGCGCCGCTTTCGGCGTCTAGGCTCCCTCCTCCTTCCCGTCCTCGCCGCCGATGGATACGTCCTTCAGGCGGTACGACCGTCCCGTTATCTTGATCATCGCGCAATGGTGGCAAAGCCTGTCGGCCACCGCCGAGGCCGTGACGTTGCTGCCGAACACGTCGCCCCACCTGC
>USAX01000056.1 GCA_900552705.1 uncultured Collinsella sp.
GCCCGGCGGGCGTGGGCGGCCTCGTCCCCTCCGGTGAGCGGCGGCACGCCGCCCCCGGCCCCCTTCTCCCCCTTCTTTCCCGGGGCGCCCCTCCCGCCGACGAAGGGGCCGTGTCTCCCCCCCCCTTTGTGGCCTGCCGGGGACAACCCCTTTTTTTTTTTGCGGCTTAAGGGGTGGTGGCAATTCTGCGACAAAAAGCCCCAGCGGGGGGGGGCGTCGGCCCAAGGGGGGTTTGGGGGCTTCGTCCGGCAGGACGCGCCGCCGCAGTTTGTGATCCCTTTTCCTCCGTCCCCTTCGGATTACGTGATCCCTTGGGGACGGAGGAAAAGGGATCATTTCGTAGACCCGTGGCTGCCCTGGAAACCGAATGACGGTACGAGCATCCATTCGGCTTCCAGGGCAGCCACGGGCAGAACAGACAAACAGGAATAGGCGGCGACCCGCTACTCCCCCGCCACGCTTGCGCGCAGCTTGGCGGCGATGGGCTCGGATGCCAGCAGGAACACGAGCATGACCACGGAGCACGCCAGGCACACGATCCAGGTGCTCGCAAAGGAGCCCGTGGCATCGAACAGCACGCCCGAGACGATAGCGCCCACGGTGCCGCCGACCATCTCGAGCGAGGTAATGGTGCCCGTGACCTTACCGAGGTCGGCCATGCCAAACTGCTTGGACGCGGCGATTGTAGGCGTGATGGTGCCCATGCACGTTCCAACACCAAAGCTCACAGCAGCGACAATAGGACCGAGGTCCGTCGTCGGGAAACACAGCGCCACGCAGGCGATAATGCACGCAACGGAGCCAAGGATATTGCCAAAGCGCAGGCCAAAGCGGTCATAGATCGCACCGAGCGAAATCTTGGCGATAACGACGGTAACCATGTAGGCCGAAAGCACGGTGCCTGCCCACATGGGGTCGTGGCCGCCCGTGACGATCTTGGCACCGTTGACGGTAACACTCGTCATGTTGGTAACCTGGTTGGGCAGGATGGCGCCATTGACCAAGCCCATAAAGAGGAAGGCGACGACGAGCAGCCAAAATGCCGGGCTCTTCTTGATACGAGACCAGCCGACGCTAACCTCGGGGGCTGCCTTCTCGTTCTTATCACCCGTGGCAGAAGCAGACGGGTCGCCTGGATTCTCGCCGAGCGGCTTAAGACCGATCTCGGAAGGCTTGGTGCGGAAGGAATAGGCCGTGATGGGCAGCGCCGCCACCATGCAGATAGCCGCGAGCACCAGGAAGGCGGAACGCCAGCCAACGCTCACGATGAGCGAGCTCACGATGGGAGACAGAATAGCGCCGCCAAAGCCCGAGCCCGAAAGTGCGATGGAGATGGCAAGGCCTCGCTTGGCCGTAAACCAGTTGGCGGTCACCAGGCTGATGAGCAGGCGGGTCGAGGCGACGGCAAAGCAGCCCGAGACGGCAAAGAGCACGTAGACCTGCCACAGCTCACCGACAAAGCTCATACCGGCAAGAACGGCAGAGGTGGCGATTACAGTGAGGGAGCCCAAAACGCGGCCGCTTACTTTATCGGCGACATGGCCAATGACAAGCGAGCCGATAACGCTCACCACGGTGGAGATGGCGTTGGAGATGTTGTACTGCGCAAGCGTGATGCCCAGGTCGCTTACGATGAGCGGCTGAAACAGGCTCATGCAGTTAACGAAAATCGTGTAGCACGTGGCCATGATCACAAAGCCGGAGGCCACCACGAGCCAGCCGGGGAAAAATTTACGTTGCTGGGACATGGATTACTCCTTGTGGTCCGCAATGTATCCGAGAGCGACGGCGGCATAAGCCGCGGCGCCGAGGGGAAGCTCGGCATCGTTAAAGCGCGCCTTGGGATGATGCTGGGCAAAATGCTCGTCCGTATCGGTCACGGCCGCGCCCACCGTAAAGTACGCACTTGGGATCTCGCTCGAGATAAGTGCGAAATCCTCGCTCGCCATGGCGTGGAATAGCGGCAGGAAGGCAGCCTTGGGCAGCACCGCGCCCACGTAGCCAAGCGAGGCCTGGGTCATATCGCTGTCGAGCACGAGCGGCGGAACGTCCGAAAGCGTCTCGATGGTTGCCAGCGTACGATATGTTGCGGCAACGCCGTTGACGACCTCCGCGATGCGGGTCTTAAGGTGAGCCATGAGCTCGACATCGAAGCCGCGCAACGTTCCCTCGAGCACGCAGGTGTCGGGGATGACGTTGGCCGCCAAACCGCCAGCGAACTTACCCACGGTAAGCGCGACCTCCTTGGCCGCCGGCACCTCGCGAGAGATAAGCTCCTGAAGCGCCAGGTGCACATGCACGCCGGCCGTGATGGGGTCGATGCAAATCTCGGGGCTGGAACCGTGGCCACCCTTGCCCTGCAGCGTGATGCGGAAACCGTACACGCCCGAGAGCGCCGGACTCCCATAGAGCACCAGGCCAAGCGGCGACTGGCTATTGACATGCATGGCAAAGGCGGCCTGGGGACGCGGGTTCTGTAGCAGACCGTCGGCGATGGCGGCGCGGGCACCCTCAAAGGTTTCCTCGCCCGGCTGGAACAGCAACTTAACTGTGGCGTTAGCGTCGACAAGCTCGGACTCGCGGGCCTTGAGCAAACGGGCCGCGCCGAGCAGCGCCGTCGCATGCATATCGTGGCCACAAGCGTGCATGCAGCCGTTGGTGGAAGCGAAAGGCTCGCCCGATTCCTCGACAACGGGCAGGGCATCCATGTCGCCGCGAAGCATGATGACCGTACCAGCCTGTTCGTCCGTGCAGACGCCATTGCCCTGGGCCGCGGCGGCACCGGCGCCGACAAGGCCCACAACACAGGAACCATCGACGAGCGTGGCAAATGGGATTTCCATCTCGGTCAGGCGCGCTTGAATATACGCAGAGGTCTGCGGGAGGCTATTACCCAGCTCGGGCATCTGGTGTAAATCGTGTCGCCACACAGCGAGCTCGTCTGCAAAAGCCTGAGCTTCTGCAACGAGACCGTCACCGATAGCGGCCTGCGCCGCTGCGGTGGCCTTGGGCGCTGATTGCGGTTGAAGATCGGACAGAGCTGGTGCCATAAATGCCCTCCAGTAACGTTTTTGCAGCAAGCACTGTGATAGCGTAAAGTGCAAGGTACAACTTTAAGGGCGACGCATAAAAAATGCCGCCCCGAGAGGGCGGCGCAACAAGTTGTTTACAATTGCGGGCGCGGCTTTTTGCGCAAAAAATCGAAGTGAGTCTCGCTCAAGATAATCGACAGGAAGATAAGCACGAAGCCGGCGAGCAGGCGCGAGGTGAGCGCCTCCCCCATCAGCAGCACCGAAAACAACACGCCCGAAGGCGACTCCATCGAAAGAAGCAGTGAGCCCGTCGAGGCGGGGACATGCGCCAAACCGACGTTTTGGACGAGCAGCGCCACGCATGTGCAGCCCACCGAGAGGAAAACAGCCACACCGATAAACTCCGGCGTCCATGCAGAGAGGGGCGCCTGAGTCTCGAATAGCAGCGACGTGATTAAACTCAAAACGCCATTGCCCACAAACATCCAAAACGTAATGACGTTGATGTCCATCTTGCGACCGTACTTGGCAGTCACCGCCATCTGGATGGCGAAGAAGATCGCGCCGCCCAAGGTAATAACATCGCCGGCATTGAACTCGACGCTATCGAGCGCTACCAGGCCAATACCCGCCAGGCACAACAACGCTGCACCCAGGTTATACCGGGTAAGCTTTTCACCGCTCAGGACATAGCTTGCAAACGGCACAAGGATGCAATACGTGCCGGTCAAAAAAGCGCTCTTGCCCGCCGTGGTCTGTGCCAGGCCGATCGTCTGCAAACCGTAGGCACCCCACATGAGCGCGCCCATGCCAAGCCCGACGATCAGGTTGCGGGCATTGAAATGAGCGATGATGCGCTTATGGAAAACTGCAAACATAACCAGTGATGCCGGGAGAAAGCGAACATAGACCAGCTCGAACACCGGAATGGTGTCGAGTGCGTCCTTCATAGTGGTAAAGGAGTAGCCCCAGATAATCGCCACCGAAAGCAGTAGAACTTTCCAGAACAACGGCGAGCGTGCGCCGGCACCCCGGGGAATACCACCCGCGCCCAAATCCTCACGGGCTACAGGGCTATCGGGCATGTTTTCGATTTCGTTGGCAGCGTATTGGGCCATGGAACATCCTCGCACTCAATCTGGGCGTGGTGTCCGCACGCGTATGGCTGCGTGCCGCCTCATGGTCAAATAAAAACGGAACGCGCCGGACCCCCGGCACGCCCCGCTACTGTAGCAACAACCAGCGTTGCACCGCAATCCAGCCCACTAAAGCGTCAGCAAAGTGAACCTCGATGTTTTGTCAATGTCACGCTGTTGCACTAAATAAGCTTCGTGCTTTCAAGCTTTTCGATGATCCAGTCGTTGGCCTTGATGACCGGGCGGCGGAAGACGACGCCCAGGCCCAGCGACGGAATCAGATAGCTCGCCAAGATACCCAGCTCAACCCAGTACTCCATATGGTAGGCGCCAGCCATGGCGGCGTGCATGGCGTTGATGCCGTGGGTAAACGGCAGGAACGGGTAGATCGCCTGGAACACGGGGCCGGTCATCTCGATGGGGAACGTACCGCCTGAACCGCCGACCTGCATGACCAACAGCACGACAGCGAGCGCCTTGCCGATATCGCCAAACGAAACCGTGAGCGTGTAGACGATATTGGAGAACACGAGACTCGCGACCCAGCCCGCCAGCACAAACTGCAGCGGGTTGTCGCATTGGATGCCAAAGAACAGGATGTCGCCCGCGCACACGAGTGTCGCCTGCAGCAGGGCCAAACCTCCAAAGAACAGGTAGCGGCCCAGGTAGATCTCGTGCAGGCGCACGGGGATGAGCTCGTTGATGAGTTCGTCGTCAACCGACACCTTCATCATGGCTGCCAGCACGATCGAGCCGACCCAAAGCGACAGAATCGTGTAGAACGGCGCCATGGCCGAACCGTAGTTGCGGATTGGATAGACCGGCTTGCGATCGAGCGCGACGGGACCGGAAAGCGACACGGCCAAACCCTCGGGGTCGTTGCCAATCATCGTCTTGATCGTGGCAAGGTCGTCCGACATCAGGGCGCCATCGAGCTCGTCCTTAAAGGCGCTGATCTTATCGGACGCTTCACCTAGCTGATCGGAAGCCTTATTGACCAGCGTGGCAGCCTTGGAGAGGCCCTTCGCCAACGAGCCGGATGCATCGGTGAGGCCGCTCACGGCACTATCCAGATTGCTCGAAATACCGTTCAGCGAATCCAAAACGCCCGAGATGGTCTTCTTGAGCTCCTTTGCCTTGACCGAGAACGTGGAGTCGTAATCGATCTTGGCACCCGAGACACCTGCCTTGGCATCGGCGATTGCCTGGTCGGTTTCGGCGCGGACATCGTTAACCTTTGCCATGCTGTCCGAGAGCGACGTTGCGATGTTCGCCAGCTCCTTGGCATTGTTACGGTACTCCGTCGCGGTTTTGTCAAGCTCAGCAGCCGCGTCCTCAAGCCCTGCCTTGAGCTTATCGTTACTCACCTGGCCAGCAAGACTGCGGAGCTTATCCGCCGTGGCATCAATCTCGTCGGCACGTGTATTGAGTGACGCTGCGCCGTCGTTGAGCTGAGACACCGTCAAATCGACATGCTGGTTCGCGGCGTCAAAGGCCTTTGCGAGCTCGGTGGACACGTTATCGAACGAACCCGCACTTCCATCAATCGCGGCATCGATGGCATCGCTGGCAGCCTTGAGCGCTTGTTCCGAATCACCGATACCGCTCTCGGCATGCTCCATCAGCTGTTTCACCGACTGCTCGGTAGTTCCGGTCTGCTTGAGCAGGCCGCCCGCCGACGTCAGCGAATCGGATGTCGAGCTCAAAATGCCCGCAAGCGAAGTAGCGCTGGCCTTGATGTCCTGCAGGTCCTGAACCGAGTCGCCAAGCGTCGAGGACAGGTTGGCGATGAAGTTGCTGACCTGTTCGGTACTCATGTAATCGAGCAGGCTGGACACCGTCTTAAGACCGATCGTCGTGATGGTCTCGGTAAAGGTCTCGTTGACCTGGTTCTGAACAGCACTCGAGCCCTTTTCGGTCACGATCTGGGCGATGGCGTTGGCCTTCTGGTTCTCGTAGAACTCGATATCGGCATGCTTCACGTCGGTCGAAAAGAGCGTCATCATGTCGGAGCTAAAGCTCTTGGGGATTACGACGGCCGCATAGTAAGCGCCCGACTTAACACCGTCGATAGCCTTATCGCGATCGTTGAGCACAACCCAGTCAAAGTTCTCGTTACCGCGCAACGCGGACGTCACGTTTTCGCCCACGTTGACCTCGACGGGAATCAGATCGCTCTCGTAACCCTCATCGGTGTTGACCACGGCGATCTTAAGATTGCCGGTGTTGCCGTACGGATCCCAGCTGCCGGCGATGTTAAACCACGCGTACAGGCACGGTACGATAATGAGGCCCATCACGACAACCATGCCGATCACGGAGTGAGACACGTTTTGGACGTCGCGCTTAAACAGATGCAGGATGTTCTTCATTTATGCCTCACCTCCTTTTGAGTGCTTGCCAAGCGGGGCGCCATCCTCATTCATCACAAATGTGTCGTCCCCGTTCGCGGGCACATGGTGCATATCGTGGTGAATGGACTGGTCGACAGCCTGATCCTTGGAGTTAGAACCTCGCTCGCTGGCATTCAGGCCAAACATGCGACGGGCGGCAGGGATCGCCGCTGTGTGCTCGCGCATCTCGCGGCGCAGGTCCTCGTCCGAAAGCGCCGAGATGCGCATCTGGGTGTTGAGGCTTGCACGGATGTACTCGATGTTGATGAGCCATCCGCAGATGGCAATGACCGAGATAATCCAGATAACCAGCAGAATGATCTTGCCATTGTTGTCGATATCGAGAACCGTCGACAGAACGAAGAGCAGCACCTGCACACCGACTACAGCAGCGAAACCGCCCTTGATGTAGTACGGGTAGCGATGCTCAAAGGCGACCGCATGATCGAGCACCTCGCGACGGTACGAATCCGAATCGAGCACGACGCGCATGGCCGTGCGCAGCGAATAGCGCTGACGCGGCAGGTCATTAGACTCGCAGATCATCAGACCCGTCGTGGAAAGCTGTTTATCAAAGAGCAGGTTGAGGTTGAGCAGCAGCGGACGCAGCTGCAGACCGATAAAGAGCGCCACGATCAAGAACACGCCCAGAATGCACAAGTTAAACAGGTAGTTGAACGAGTACATGCCGCCGACCGTCTCGCGCAGCAGATTGATGCCGTAGGTAAAGGGCAGCAGCGGGTGCAGCCACTGGAAGAAACCGGGCATCATCTCGATGGGATACATGCCCGACGAGCCGGGGATCTGCACGATGACGAGGATGACACCAATGGCTTTACCGATATGCTTAAAGGTGGTGGACAGCGCATAGATGATGTTGACGTAGGTGAACGAGATAGCGATGCCGCCCAGCACGAACAGCAGCGGGTTAACGCACTGTACGCCAATGACCAGATCTCCCACCGTAACGATGATGGCCTGCAACGCACCCAGGATCACCAGGAGCAACCAGCGGCCAAAGTAGCCTTGGCGCGCCGTAAAGCTGCCAACGCCCTCACGGTCGACCTCGAGCTTGTAGATGGCGATGAGCACATAGCCGCCCACCCACAGCGCCAGGTTGGTGTAGAAGGGCGCGATGCCCGAGCCAAAGCTCTTGACCGGATAAATCGACTTGGACGTCAGCTCAACGGGGGACGCCATAAAGTCCGCCACGTCGTCCACGTCGACGCCCATCAGGTCGGCCAGCTCGCCCATAGACTCAGAGGTCTGCAACGCCGCGATGTCGTTAGCGGCGGTTGCAAGCCTGTCCTGGACCTTGACAAGCGAGGCATCGGTCTGGGACAGCGTGGTCTTGGCCTGCTTGAGCGTGGCATCGAGTTGGGCCAGCGTGCCACGCGCATTCGCAATCGTGGGCGTAAGACCCGATACGATGCCGGTCAGGTCGCCCGAAACGGTGGCGAAGGAGTCCAGCGCGCTCGAAGCCTTCGGCAGCGCGTTCTGCCCCAGGTCCATCTGAGCCTGATTCATGTTGGTCGTACCGGTTTGGATCGCATTGTTGATAGCATCGCTGGCGCCCGAAACAGCCGAAGCGTCATTCGCAATAGCGCTTGACTGAGCGGAGAGATTATCCTTGACGGCCTGAAGGCTCTCATTTTGCCCTCGAAGCGTATCAATCGCAGACGCGATCAGCTTATTAACTTCTTCCGAGCCCGTCGGCGCGCTGTCGGCCAGGTTCTGCAGACGATCGATAAGAGTCTTGTTATGGTCAATCGTCGTCTGAAGCGATTCGAGCGAGTTGTCGATGCGAGTGGTCGTAGACGTCAAGGCGCCCGTCATCTTTCCGACCGCAGCGTTCGCCGAAGCTGACGTCTTGGACAGTGCAACACTTCCCTCCGAAAGCGCCTTAGAGAGCGAGGTGATCGATTTGCCCGCGGTGGTGCGCGCTTCGCCCAACAGGTCGTTGCCTTGGGAGATCGCTTGAGTCAGCGAAGGCGTCTGACCCTGCAAACCGGCCAGCGCCCCATCCGCCGAGGCGATAGCACCGCTCGTTTTGTCGATAGCGGTGTTCATGTCGTTGATCGAATCGCGGACCTCGCTCAAGGTACTGGATGCCTCGGACACCGAACTCGTCAGCGAATCCTGAACCTGGGCGGTCTTATCCTTAAAATCGATGCCGGCATCCTTGGCGATGCCCGCTACGGTCTCGCCCACCGTGGAGACAAACTCCGAGTTGATCTGCTCCTCGATGGTGTTGGCACCGGTATCGGTGACCTTGGGCGCAATGGCGCTCTTCTTCTCATTGACGTAATAGGTGAGCTTCGGCTGATGGTAATTGCCATCGAGCATCGAGACAAGATTGTCGGAGAAGTTCTTGGGGATTACGATCGCAGCGTAGTATTCCCCGCTCTCGACACCCTCTTTGGCATCGGCAGCCGAGTCGACGAAGGTCCAGCCCAGCTGATCGTTTTCCTTGAGCTGGTCGACCACCTTATCGCCCGCATTGAGCTCGCCCACTAGGTCGTTCTGGGTGCCCTGATCGTTGTTGGCGATAGCGATTTTAATGCCCTGGGTGTTTCCATACGGATCCCAGTTGGCCACGATGTTGTACCAGGCATACAGCGAGGGGATAACGCACACGCCCAGGGTAACCACCAAGGCGACGGGGTTCACAAGCAGTCGCTTAATGTCGCGCTTGAATATCGCAAAGGAGACCTTTGCATCGGATAGTTTGCTGCCGAGACTCACGCTTGGACCATCCATCCTGTCTTTGAATCAAATCGTACTATCAAAAACCATTGTACGTAGGCGCTTTAGCGTCTCGAAGCACAATGGTATTGAGTTTTGCGGGTAGCAATATACTACGAAGATGAGTTAGTGTACAGTTGTACAGTATCTTTAATATCAGCAGGTCACAAAACCACAGCCCGCACAAATTAGCAGTCCGAATAAATAGTCATTGGAACTAGTCATTGGGGACGTTCTTAAACGACTACTCAAACAAGAACGTCCCCAATGACTACTTTGGACCACGAAAGCGTCGCAGGTTGAGCATAAGTCAGCGAAAACGCCCCTAAGCGAGCAAGGTGACGTGAAAGAGGAGGGAAGCGTACTTCGGTACGCGACCGACGATTGAACGTCAGATTGCCGCTTAGGGGCGTTTGCAGCGTCGACCGGTCCGCCGTTCGTTAGAACGGCGGAACCAATTACATCAGCTCGCAGACGGCTGCCGCGAAGGCAACGGGGTCCTCAGGGAGGATGCCCTCGACCAGCAGGGCCTGATCGTAGAGCAGGCCGGAGTACTGCTTGATCTTGTCGGCGTCGCCTGCCTTCTGGGCAGCGACAAGCTTGTCAAAGACCGGGTGCTTGGCGTTGAGCTCGAGCACGCGCTGGCTCTTGGGCATGCCGTCGGGCGCGCCCTCGGGCCCCTTCTGGAGCACCTTCTCCATCTCGAGCGAAAGCGGACCCTCGGTGGTGATGCAAGCGGGGGCATCGGTCAGGCGCGCGGAGACGGCAACTTTCTCGACCTTGTCACCGAGTGCCTCCTTCATAGCGCTAAAGAGGTCCTCGTTTTCCTTGGTGGCGTCCTCGGCCTCCTTCTTCTCGTCATCGGTCGCCATGTCAAGATCGCCGGTCGCGACGTTCTTAAGCTCCAGGTGACGATCCTCGATCTCGGGCTCGGCACCATCGGCAACTGCCTTCTCGGCAGCCTCGCGAGCAGCGTCATCCTCGTAGACCTTGGGCATATCGGCAGCCACGTACTCACGCATGGCCTGGAAGGTGAACTCATCCACGTCCTGCGTCAGCAGCAGTACATCGTAGCCGCGGTCGAGCACGCCCTTCACGACGGGCATCTTGGCCAGACGCTCGCGCGAATCGCCGGCGGCATAGTAGATTGCCTTCTGGCCCTCGGGCATGCCCTTGGCATACTCGGCAAGGGTGATCATCTTCTGCTCCTTGGCAGACCAGAACAGCAGCAGGTCGGCGAGCTCGTCGGCCTTCATGCCGTAGCTCGAGTAGATGCCATACTTAAGGCCGCGGCCAAAGTTCTCAAAGAACTTCTCGTATGCCTCGCGGTCGTTGTCGCGCATGTCCTCAAGGTCGGCGGTAATCTTCTTTTCCACACGCTTGGCGATAGCCTTGAGCTGACGGTTCTGCTGCAGCGTCTCGCGCGAGATGTTGAGCGACACGTCGGCGGAATCCACGACGCCACGGACAAAGTTGTAGTAGTCGGGCAGCAGGTCGTCGCACTTCTCCATAATCAGCACGTTGGAGCTGTAGAGCGCCAGGCCCTTCTCGTAGTCCTTGCTGTACAGATCGAACGGGGCGCGGCCCGGCACAAACAGCAGGGCGTCGTACTCGAGCGTGCCCTCAGCATGGAAGCTGATGGTGCGTGCAGGATCGTCAAAGTCGTGGAACGTTGACTTGTAGAACTCGTCGTAGTCCTTCTGCTCGACATCGGAGCTGCGCTTTTTCCAGATCGGCGTCATTGAGTTGACGGTCTCGAGTTCCTGGTAGTCCTCGTACTCGGGCGTGTAGTCATCGCCAGCATCCTCGGGCTTGGGCTTCTGGCGGCTCTTGGACACCATCATCTGAATCGGGTAGCGCACATAGTTGCTGTACTGCTGAATCAGGCTCTTGAGGCCCCACTCGGTCAGGAAGCGATCGTAGGTCTCGGCCTCGCCGTCGGCGTCGAGCTTCTCGTTCTCGCGCAGCGTCAGGATGACATCGGTACCGTGCTCAGCACGCTCGCCATCCTCGATGGTGTAGCCCTCAAGACCGTCGGACTCCCAAACGTGGGCGATATCCTCGCCATAAGCGCGGCTGACGACCTTCACGTGGCTGGCGACCATAAAGGCGGAGTAGAAACCCACGCCAAACTGACCGATGATGTCGACATCGGAACCCTGCTGCTCGGCGTTCTCAGTCTTAAACTCCTCGGAGCCGGAATGGGCGATGGTGCCCAGATTGCGCTCGAGCTCCTCGGCGGTCATGCCGATACCGTTATCCGAAATGGTGATGGTACGGGCATCTTTATCAAAGGAAACACGAATAGCCAGGTCGCCCTGGTCGAGCTTGACGCTCGGGTCCTGCAGGCTCTTAAAGTTGAGCTTGTCGACGGCATCGCTCGCGTTGGAGATAAGCTCGCGCAGGAAGATTTCCTTATTGGTGTAGATGGAGTTGATCATGAGGTCGAGCAGTTTTTTGCTCTCGGTCTTAAATTGACGCATGTGCAGTCCTTTCGCGCTACCCCCGTCCGCAA
>USAX01000057.1 GCA_900552705.1 uncultured Collinsella sp.
AGCCCCATCGCGCCGAGAGTACTGCGGGGCCAGCCCGTGGGAGGCCAGGGCGCCGCTGACCGGTGGACGGCACCGAGCCGTCATCGAGATTGAAGAAGGGGGAGGCCTCGCGGCCTCCCCCTTTTTTTGTATCTCGGGCAATTTGTCTCACATAGTAGCTGTGTTTTATAACCCTCGTTTGTCGCATCTTCTGTGAACGGGCTACAATAACTTAGTCTGTGCGATATGGAGGTGAACATGGCTGAAGTTGGTATCGGCGTTGATATCGTCGAGATTTCCCGCATGAAATCAATTCTTGAAAAGACGCCGTCGTTTGCTCGGCGTGTGTTTACCGAAGAAGAGCGTGCGTATTGCGATGCATCATCGCGTCCCGCTGCTCACTATGCGAGCCGCTTTGCTTCGCGCGAGGCGGTGCTTAAAGCTCTCGGCACGGGTTTTAGTCAAGGCGTGGGTCGCAAGGATGTTTCGGTAACGCGTGATAAACTCGGCAAACCGAAGGCGCTGCTTTCGGGCCGTGCTCTCGAGATCGCTCAAGAACTGGGTGTTGTTGAGGTCGCTCTTTCCATTACGCTTACGGGAGACTTGGCCGTTGCGAATGCCATCGCGATTACCGAAGATGCTCGGCCTAAGCCAAAAGATGAAAAGGTGAGCACCAAGAAACGCGTTGCGCAGACATTTAAAGAGGCTCGCTCTGTATTAGATGAGCTCGAGCAGCTGCAGAATTCAGCATTGACGGAGCACCTGGGCGATGCTTCGCAAGATACGCTAGGAGCATAGATGAAACCGGTTTTGAGTACCGAAGAAGTCGTTCGTCTCGAGGATATCATCGAACGCGAAGGGACTTCGAAGGCCGAGCTTATGGAGCTAGCGGGTGAGTTTGCCGCTAACGAGGTCTTGAAGCTCAATCCCGATCGGGTTCTCGTTTTGGTCGGTTTTGGTAATAATGGCGGCGACGGTTGGGTTGCGGCCGATATCCTGAGCCATAAGGGTGTGGACGTGGATATCGTTTCTCCGGTTGAACCGGATGAGATTCCTGCTGCTCTGGCGCGTCACGTTGCTCGTCGTACTGCCGGCCGCGATGTGCACGTTTGCGTCGGCCCCTCGCGTGATGAACTCGAGGTTTTGATCGATAAGGCCGATGTTGTTGTCGATGCCATTTTTGGTACCGGTTTCCACGGGAATCTGCGTGCGCCGTTCTCCATTTGGATTCCTACGGTCAATGAATGCGCCGATTGTGTCGTATCCATTGATGTCCCCTCGGGCCTGAATGCCGAGACGGGCGTTGTTGATGACGACTGCATTCGTGCCGAGCGCACGGTGACGATGATTGCGCCCAAGATTGGTCTGTATAGCGCTGATGGTCCTGAGTATGCTGGCGATTTGATCTGCGGCAATCTTTACGACCGTCTTGACGAGGTCATCGATGATGTCGACCACGCCGCCGAGATTGTCGAGCCCGGTGACTTAGTTGATTACTTTGCTCCGCTACCATCGAATATCGATAAGTATTCCCGTGGCTCCGTGCTTATTGTCGCCGGATCTGCGCAATATCCTGGTGCTGCCATTATGGCGGCCAAGTCTGCAGCTCGCGCGGGTGCTGGTTACGTGGCAGTCGCGGCTCCTGACGCCTGCGCCAATCTCATTCGCATGGCACTTCCTTCGATTCCGGTCTTTGCTATTCCGTCTGATTCCCGCGGCTCCTTTGGCGCCGCCGCGCGCATGACGGTGTGCGAGATCGCAAAGAAGTACAGCTGCGTGCTGTGCGGTCCCGGTATGACGACGTCTGCCGGCGCTATGCAGGTGGTTTCGGGCTTGCTCGAGCTTGATGTACCGCTAATTTTGGACGCCGATGCACTCAACTGCCTTGCTAAGATTGCCATTGACGGTATTGATAGTAACCCCGAGATGTATCGCCGCGAGCAGCCGTTGGTTATGACGCCGCACTATCGTGAGCTTTCGCGTCTGGTTGCCGGTGACGAGGTGAACGACCTTGGTACCGCGATTGGGGCCGCGCAGAAGGTTGTTTGGGCTGCAGGCTCCGACAATCTGGTGGTCATTGCCAAGGGGCCGACGACGGCTATCTGTGGTGTTGAGCGCGTGCTGCTGCCACTCTCGGGTCCGGCTTCTCTGGCAACTGCCGGTTCGGGTGATGTTCTGGCGGGTATTTTGGCCGGCACGCTTGCCACCATGCGCGACGAGATGGATCGTTGGGAGTTGCTGTATTCGTACGCTGTCGCACTTCACAGCTACGCCGGTTTTGCCGCGGCGACGGAGTATGGTGAGAAGAGCGTTATCGCAACCGATCTTATCGACTTGATCGGTCCTGCCATGGAGCTGGCGGCAAAGGATGCGCTCGAAGATCTGGGAATCATGGACGAAGGGTCGGATGACTAATCATGAATAAAGCCGATTTGACGCGCTGGTCCTGGGTCGAGATCGACCGCGGGGCGCTCCGTCGCAACACGAGGGCCTATAAGAACTTGTTGAATCCGCGTCAGCGCCTGTGCTGCGTGGTCAAGGCCGATGCTTATGGTCATGGAGCTGTTGAGTGCGCCAAGATCATGTATTCGGCCGGTGCCGACATGTTTGCCGTGGCGACGGTTAACGAGGGCGTTGAGCTCCGACAGGGCGGGATTACGAAACCCATCCTCATCCTAAGCGAGCCGCCTATCGAGGCCATTCCGACGTTGCTCGAGTTTGATATCATGCCCTCGGTCTATACGTCTGACTTTGCTCTTGCGTATGGCGAATGTGCCGTCGCGGCGGGCAAGGTGGGCAAGTATCATCTCGCCATCGAGACGGGCATGAACCGCATTGGCGTACATTACACGCAGGTGCTCGACTTTGTCCGCGGTATTAATTTCCATCGCGGTATTCAGTGCGACGGCGTATTTACGCACTTCGCCACGGCCGATGAACCTTCGGGCTGGGACTACAAACTGCAGTGTCAGCGCTTTACCGAGGCCGTTCAGGCCATTAAGGATGCGGGCTTTGAGTGCGGTATCGTGCACTGCGCCAACACGCCGTCCTCGATGCTCGACCCCTCGATGCATTTTGATATGATTCGCGCCGGCGTTGGCTTGTATGGCATGCAGCCGTGCGAGCTGAGTGGCCGCGTGATGCAGCTCGATCCCGTTATGAGCGTCCATGCGCGCGTGACGCGCGTGGCACACCCTGCGATGGGCGAGGGCGTGGGCTACGGTTTTACCTACCGCGTACCGCGTACGCGCGTTCAGATCTGCACGCTGCCGATCGGTTATGCCGATGGCCTATCGCGTACGCTTTCCAATCGTATGGACGTGCTGTATCGCGGCGAGCGCGTGCATCAGGTTGGCAATATCTGCATGGACCAGTTTATGGTCGCCATTCAGTCCAACCCGGCACACGAGATTCCCGAGGCCGAGTATGGTGACGAGATGATCATTGTCGGCCGCGATGGCGACGCCGAGATCACTATGGACGAGATGGCGCGCCTACGCGGCACGATTAATTACGAGGTCGCTTGCGGCTTTGGCATGCGTCTCGACAAGGTCTACGTGTAGGAGCCGCTATGGGCGTCATGCACATCCCCGGCCATACCCATCAGGCACCACGTGAGGTCGCACTCGAGGAAATTGAGGCCGTTCTGGGCGATTGTCACCTCTGCCAGCTCTACCAGTCGCGTCACAATATCGTGTTTGGCGTGGGAAACCCCCGCGCTCGCGTGATGTTTATTGGCGAGGCGCCGGGCCGCAATGAGGATTTGCAGGGCGAGCCCTTTGTGGGGGCGGCAGGCGAGGACCTCAACGGCATTTTGTCGCTGGCGGGGCTCAAACGCGAAGACGTCTACATTGCCAACGTGCTTAAGTGCCGCCCGCCGGGAAACCGCAATCCGCGCCCCGAGGAAGTGCTGGCTTGCTCACCGTTTTTGCGCGAGCAGATTCGAAGCATCTGGCCCGATATCATCGTGACGCTCGGCAACCCCGCAACGCACTTTGTGCTCAAGACCGAGATCGGCATTACCAAGCTGCGCGGCAGGTTCCATCAGATGGGGCACTTTGTGGTGATGCCCACTTTCCATCCGGCAGCAGCGCTACGCAATCCGGCGTGGCAGGAGCTGCTGGAGGAAGACTTTAAGATGCTGGGCGACTATCTGGAGCGACATCCCGCGCCAGAGGACGCCTCGGAATAATAAGGAGCATGTATGTCCCTGGAGCGCCTGGGGGTAGGTATTTACAAAACGACTTGCGCTGCCGATACGGAGTACTTTGGCGAGCTAATTGCACCGTGCCTTGAGGACGGCGATGTGCTCATCCTGACCGGTGGCCTGGGAGTGGGCAAAACTCACTTTACCAAGGGCGTCTCGCGCGGGCTGGGCGATGGGCATATGGTTACGAGCCCTACGTTCGCGCTCATGGCCGTTCACGATCAAGGTCGTATTCCGCTGTTTCACTTTGATCTATACCGCCTGGAGCATGCCTACGAGCTCGAGGATACGGGCATTTTCGATGTGCTGGGCTATGAGGGTGCTTGCCTGCTGGAATGGGGCGAACAATTCCAGGACGAGCTGACGGATGAGTATCTTTCGGTGACGCTCAGGCGTGATGAGGGCGACAGCGACGTGCGAACGATAACGCTCGAGGCGCACGGTGACCGCGCAATGGAGCTTTCCCATTTGATTGATAAGGCTGTACAAGATGAGCTTGCATAACGACAACGCGCTGGTGGTGGCGCTCGATACCTCGACCGACATGCTTGCCTGCGCGGCAAGATGGATTGATGGGCAGACGGGCGAGACGAAGCTCGTGAGTGGCGACCACATGTGTCGCCGTCACGCCAACGTTGAGCTCGTGAATACCGTTGATGGCGTGCTGGCTCAAGCCGGTCTGGATCGCAGCGATGTTGGTTGCTACGTGGTCGGCCGCGGCCCGGGGTCGTTTACGGGTGTGCGCATCGGCATCTCCACTGCCAAGGGCCTCGCGCGTGGTGCCAATGTTCCGCTACTGGGCGTGTCGACGCTCGATGCTTGCGCTTGGACGGCGTGGAAGGCTGGCGTGCGCGGCAAGCTTGGTATCTTGGCCGATGCTATGCGCGGTGAGGTATATCCGGCGCTGTATATGCTGGTCGATGAGGGCCCCGAGCGTCAATTTGAGCGCGAACACGTGGTCAAGGCCGCCGTGGCGCTCGATGAGTGGCGCCGAGCAGCGGACTGGGACCAGGTTCAGCTGACCGGTGACGGTCTCGTGCGCTATGGCAAGCTGCTGGGTGAGGACGAGACCGTCCGCTGCGTGGAGCGCGACCTGTGGTGGCCTTCGGGCGAGGGCTTGCTGCTCGCGCACGCTGCGGGTGACGGCGATCCGGCTCGCGTCCTGCCGATTTACACGCGCCTTTCGGATGCCGAGGAAAACGAGCGCAAGCGTCTTGGTCTTGCTGAGAGTGCACAGAGCGAAATTACGGGCGTTGCCGATGAGCTCGCCGGTCGTCATCTGCAGTTCCGTCCCATGGGCGCGGCGGATGCCGAGGGCGCGAGCGCGCTAGAGGCTGCCTGCTTTGAAGGTGCCGGACACAAGGCGTGGACGCCGGGCATGTTCCTGTCCGAACTGGGCGAGGACGTCGCTGCGCCGCGTAGTTGGTGGGTGGCACACGACGACGGCAAGCTGCTGGGCCTTGCCGGCGGTATGGTCGTGGACGGTGATGTGCAGATTCTGGATGTCGCCGTCGACCCGGCACATCGCCGTGAGGGCATTGCCCGCAAGCTGCTGTCGCACGTGAGCTATGATGCCCAGATGCTCGGCTGCACTACGGCTTCGCTCGAGGTCGAGGACGGTAACGAGGGAGCGACCGCGCTTTATAACGCTCTGGGCTTTACCGAGGCTGGCCGTCGCCGCGGCTACTATGGTGCCGGCAAGGACGCCATCGTCATGACGGCTCCGCTGCCCCTGGTGCTTCCGGTCGACAATGCTTCGCCCGAGCCGACGGCGGCAGAGCAGCGCGTATGGCCGCTGCCTGCGCCTGGGCGCTCCGAGGGGGAGCGTGCCGAAATTGAGCGCCGCCGCCTAGTGCTCGCTATCGAGAGCTCCTGCGACGAGACGGCCGTGGCGATTATCGATGCGGATGGCAATATGCTGGCCAACCAGGTGTCGACACAGATTGATTTTCATGCCCGCTTTGGCGGCGTGGTGCCCGAGATCGCCTCGCGCAAACACGTTGAGGTGATTGTGAGTGTCGTGGATGCGGCGCTCGAGGATGCCGCAGCATCGCTTGGTCTTGAGGGCGGAGCCATCGCGCCGAGCGAACTCGCCGCTGTTGGCGTGACACAGGGTCCGGGCCTGGTGGGTGCTCTGGTAGTGGGCGTCGCCTTCGCCAAGGGCTTTGCCTATGCCGCCGGTAAACCGCTCGTGTGCGTCAACCATCTGGAGGGCCATCTGTTCGCCAATCTGCTGGCGCAGCCCGATCTCAGGCCGCCGTTTATCTTCACGCTCGTCTCGGGCGGTCATACCATGCTCGTGCACGTGAAGGCATGGGGCGACTACGAGGTGCTTGGTGAGACACTCGACGATGCTGTGGGCGAGGCCTTCGACAAGGTAGCCAAGGCGTTGGGTCTGGGCTATCCCGGTGGCCCCATCATCTCCAAGCTGGCCGAGACGGGCAACCCCAAGGCGATCGATTTTCCTCGCGCGCTTAACAGCAGGGGAGACTATCGTTTCTCGCTTTCGGGTCTTAAAACGGCCGTGACGCTCTACATCGAGCAGGAGACCAAGGCCGGGCGCACGATTCACCTGCCCGATCTGGCGGCTTCGTTTGAGGCAGCCGTCTTTGACGTTCAGTACAAGAAGGCCAAAAACGCCCTGCATGCCACCGGATGCAAGGAATACTGCATCGGCGGCGGCGTCTCGGCTAATCCGCATCTGCGCGAGATGATGATCAAGAAGCTTGGGCGTCAGGGGATCCGCGTAACGGTGCCACCGCTTTCGGCGTGCACCGACAACGCCGCCATGATCGCAGAGGTTGCTCGCCGTAAATTCGACCGAGGAGAAATCTCGCCGTTCGACGTCGATGCCGATCCGAACATGACGCTGTAGTCGTACGGGTGCGGTCCCCGGGCAGCGCCGGGGACCTTTCTGTATCGATATAGCTTCTGAGTTGGATTGGCGTCGACAACGTCCAGCAAGGTTAACAAGCCAGCGTCGAATTTTCGGCGTTCTTTAGCTGAAAGAAAAAGTTGGTGTGCGGAGCTTTGCTCCGCACATTTGGGATGGGAGCTCCTCGGCGGCAGGCGCCCGCCCCGCCCCCGAGGGGCATCTCTCAAGCAAAAACTGTCGTTCGGTAAAGTCCGAGGTCAGTGGCGTTTTATAACGAGAAATTCAAAAGAATTTGAAAATCCATTACAAATTTGCGTTGACTTTAGGTAACTAAAGTTTCATACTCCTTTTCAACCACTGGGGGATGTGAACACGCACGGATCGTTCGCATCATGATTGAAGAGGATTTTTTAGACATGTTCACGCATCAGCTAAACATTATCAGCGTAGTAATTATCTGATGCGGGTTAGCACATACAGCTAGCCCGTACGATAACGGGCGGCTGATGAAGATGAGGGCCGTCGAGCGCAACCGACGGCCCTCATTTTTTATGTCTGAGAAGTTCTTTTTAGAGGAGGAAATGTAATGAACGGAGTTTTGCTCATGGTTGTGGCCGCGGCGGTGCTCGCCTGCGGCTATCTGGGCTATGGCCGATGGCTGGCCAACAAGTGGGGCGTTGACAAAGAGGCCCTCACGCCGGCCAAGCGCATGAAGGACGGCAAGAGCTTCTCGCCCGTTTCCGCCTTTACCGCGTTCTCGCACCAGTTCAGCTCGATCTGCGGTGCCGGCCCTGTTACGGGTACGATCGTCGCCATGGCCTTTGGCTGGCTGCCCGTCGTGCTCTGGGTCCTCGTCGGCGGCATCTTCTTTGGCGCCGTCCACGACTTTGGCGCCCTGTATGCCTCGATGAAGAACAACGGCAAGTCGCTCGCTCAGCTCATCGAGAAGTACATCGGCAAGACCGGCCGTCGCCTGTTCCTGCTGTTCTGCTGGCTGTTCTGCATCATCGTCATCGCCGCCTTCACCGACATGGTCTGCAAGACGTTCATGTTCACCCCGGCCGTTGACGCTTCTGGTGCTGCTACCGGTGCCATCGACTTCACCAAGTCCTATGCCGCCGGCTGCGCTGGTACCATCTCCATCCTGTTCACCTTCGTCGCTATCGCCTTTGGTTGGGCCCAGAAGAAGTTCAACCTCACCGGTGCTACCGAGTTCGTCACCGGCGTGGTCCTCATGGTTCTCATGTTCGCCGTCGGTATGCAGTTCCCGGTCTACCTGGATAAGTTCCAGTGGTTCGCCGTCGTCATGGTCTACCTGGTCTTCGCTGGCGCTATGCCCATCCAGATGCTCAAGACCCCGCGTGACTACCTCACTTCCATCATGATGATCGTCATGATCGTTTGCGCTGTCCTCGGCATCGTCGTCCTGGGCGCCAACGGTCAGGCCACCATCACCGCTCCGGTCTTCACCGGCTTCTCCACTGCCTCCGGCATGATGTTCCCGGTCCTGTTCGTCTCCGTCGCTTGCGGTGCTCTCTCCGGTTTCCACAGCCTCGTTTCTTCCGGCACCTCTTCCAAGCAGGTCGAGAAGGAGCAGGACGCCGTCAAGGTCGGTTACGGCGCAATGATCGTCGAGTCCTTCGTCGGCATCCTTGCCATCATCGTCGCCGGCATCATGTTCTCCGATATGAACACCGCCGGTACCGGCGCCCTCAACGCTGGTGTCGCTTCCACCCCGTTCCAGATCTTCGCCGCTGGCATCTCCCGCGGTATGCAGGCCTTCGGTGTTGACGGCACGCTCGCTACCGTCTTCATGACTATGAACGTCTCCGCTCTGGCCCTGACCTCGCTCGACGCCGTCGCCCGCATCGCCCGCACCTCGTTCTCCGAGTTCTTTGCCCAGAGCAACGATGCTCTGGCCATCGAGTCCAAGGCCGGCTATATGAAGGTCCTCGGCAACCCCTGGTTCGCCACGGTCGTTACCCTGCTTCCCGGTCTCGCCCTCGCTTTTGGTGGCTATGCCAACATCTGGCCGCTCTTTGGTGCTTCCAACCAGCTGCTCGGCGGTATGACCATGATCACCCTCGCCGTGTTCTGCAAGTGCACCGGTCGCAAGGGCTGGATGCTCTACGTGCCCGTCGCCTTCCTGCTCTGCTGCACCTTCACCTCGCTGGTCCAGAGCGCCATGGGCTGCATGACCGCCGTCCAGGCCTACGGTTTCTTCGGTACCATCCCGGCTACCGCCACCACGGCCGCCGTCTCCGTCGCCGCCACCAAGGGCCTGCAGCTCGTCTTTGCCGTTCTGCTGATGGTCCTGGGCCTCATCGTCGCCGTCAACTGCCTCAAGGAGTTCTTCGGCAAGGAGGCTGGCTCCATGCCTGATGAGGAGCCCGAGTGGTCCGAGATGGGCAAGGCCGAGTACGGTCGCGCCGCTGCCGCTGAAGCTCCTGCCGACGCCGAGGCCGCCAAGGCCTAGTCGGTCGGACGGGTTGAATCTCCCGTCTATTTGACTCGGAAAGACCGGGTCCGCAATCAAGCGGACCCGGTCTTTTTTCTTGTGAGAACAGGTGGTGCAAGGGCGTTCTCGCAGATGTTTTGCGTGGATAGGCTCGTGCGTTGTACCATATGGACGTATATGTGTGCATATGAAAGGGGCCCCGTGGCCAAGACGGTATATTCCGATAATCAAAACAATGTCGATGCCCTGGCTGAGCGTCTGAGCAGCCAGACATCGCTTTCTGCCGAGCGTGCCAAGCTGGTTGCCTACGACCTGCTTTGCCGCAAGGCGCTCAAGATTAAGTCGAGTGCGCTGGCGCAGATTTTCCGCTCCGTCGATAAGGAGTGCGACACCAAGGCGATGCGCGATGAGCTTATCGCGGCAAATATCGTGACCAAGATCGAGGGTAGTGGCATTAACGGGCGCCCGGCGTTCTATACCATCAATGCCGAGATCCGCGATGCCCAGGAGCAACCTGCCGAGTCCGTCGAAGATTTTGTCGTCGAGGATTCCGCTGACGTGCCTGCTGTGGAAGAAGTTGCTCCGCGTGAGCATGTCGATACCGATGAGTTGCTCGATGAGAACGTTGTGCGTGCCTTTACGGCCAAGGCAGGACGCGGCGGTTTTGGCGGGGGCGGCAAGCGCGATGCACAGCGCCGCGCCCAGCAGGAGCGCTTCCGTCGCGCCGTTGCTCGAAAGGGCGAGACGGATGCCGAGGCTGTTGAGAACGAGGTTGCTGCCGAGTCGCAGAAGCCCACGAAGGAGCAAAAGCCCGTGGAGGCCCAAGAGCCCAAGCGCCGCCGCGGTGCTCACTTTAAGGCTGCACAGCAGGGTGCCGCGCGTGAGGTCGAAGAGTCTTCTGAGGTTGCAGACGATGTTGAGGAGTCTGCCAAGAGGGCTCCGGGTTCATGTCGTCCCGGCCGCGGGTTTGCGGGACGCGCGTATCCCGTAAAGCGTCAGGAGAAGGGCGAGTCGGTTTCGACCACCCAGGACGAGAAGGCCGTTGAGCCGGCGGCTCGCGAGCAAAAGCCTGTTGAGCCGCAGCTTGAGGCTGATGCCGAGGCCAAGGGCCAGCAGCCTACTGATGAGCAGACGGAGCGGGGCGCGTCGAGCAAGCCTCGCCGCCGTCGCCATCGTGGGGGCCGCAGTTCCCATGCCGAGACTGCAGCCGAGAGGACCACGCCGCAGGACGAGGATGCGAAGGCCGAGGTTTCTTCGGGGCAGCCTAAGCGCCAGCCGGCGAAGGAGAGCAAGTCCGATCGTCCGCAGAAGCAGGCGTCTATGCCGAAGCGCGAGCGCAATTCCCAAGGCGATTCTAAACGCAAGTCTCAGAAGAAGCC
Source organism: uncultured Collinsella sp. (assembly GCA_900552705.1). GTDB lineage: Bacteria > Actinomycetota > Coriobacteriia > Coriobacteriales > Coriobacteriaceae > Collinsella. The sequence continues at coordinate 10,899 of USAX01000057.1, forward strand.
GGAGTCTTCCGCAGCAGGTACTGCTGCCCAGCAGCCCAAGTCGGCCGTTCGCGGTGAGGTATCGGCGTTCGCCCTTGCCCGCGTTTTAGGCAGGCAGCTGCTCAAGGTTGTCCCTACGCCTACGGCGCTCTCTAAGATCAAGGAGCAGCAGACACAGATCGTAAAGGTCGAGGGCAAGGACGGCAAAAAGGCTCCGCAGCGCACTCAGCACAACGAGATGTCCAACCGCAAGATTGCCGAGGAAATCGCAATCATCCAGGCTTGGATCGAGCAGAACCGAGGTGCCGATACGCCGGTTGCCTCGCGCCGCCAGCGTGCCTACCAGATCTTTAACGACGAGAAGGCTTTTGACGGCAAGCACGGTGAGCGCCTGATAAGGCGCATGACCGAAAAGGGCATCAGCATGCAGGCGATCAAGGTCGCCCCCAATCGCCCCGTGCACTTTACGGGCTTCTTTACGCTGGGCGCCGACAAGCCGTTCATTATGGTCGAAAACCTGGACACCTACGACGAGATCGTCAAGCTGCTGCGTGGCCGCAAGCACGCCAAGCTCTTTGGCATCAAGGTGGGCGGCGTGATTTTTGGCGGCGGATGCAAGGCGAGCGTCTCGCATGCCCTGGACGATTATCTGGCCGAGATTGGCTATCGCTTTAACTACGTCTACTACGTGGGCGATATCGACCGCGAGGGCGCGCGCATCGTCGAGCAGGCTCGCAATGCCAATGTGGTTGAGATTCGCCTGCATGCCGGCATGTACCGCGCCATGC
>USAX01000058.1 GCA_900552705.1 uncultured Collinsella sp.
TCCGGATCGGGCACGCTGACCTCGAAGCCCGAGCCCTCAACGTCGCCAAACATATCGAAGAACGACGTCTGGCCGCTCGCGCGATCCTTCTGGCGCTTTACCGCGGCGTCGATGATGTTCTCGGGGTTGTTCTTGTCCACAAAGTGCATCATCTGGCGGCGCGGATACCCCGTGGAGTCAAAGGCGCCCGCCTTGATCAGCGATTCGATCACGCGACGGTTCGCCTGGCTCGAGTCCACGCGCTCGACAAAGTCGTGCAGCGTCTTAAACGGGCCGCCCGCCTCGCGCTCGGCGATAATCGCCTGCGCCACGCCGGTGCCCACGCCGCGGATGCCGGCCAGACCAAAGCGCACGCCCTCCTTGGTAGCCGTGAACTCGGTGCCGGACTCGTTGACATCTGGCGAAAGCACGGGGATGCCGTCGTGACGGCATGCCGAGACGTAGTGCACGATTTTGTCGGTCTTACCCGTATAGGACGTCAGAACGGCCGCCATGTACTCGTGCGGATAGTGCGCCTTGAGCCACGCCGTCTGCATAACCAGGATGGCATAGCCGGCGGAGTGCGACTTGTTGAAGGCGTAAGATGCGAACTCGAGAACATCGTCCCAAATCTTCTGGGCGACCTCGCGCGTGTAATTGTTCTTGATAGCGCCGTTCATCCAGTGGTCATAGGTGGTCTCGTCCGAGCCATCCTCCCAGTGGAGCACCGTCGACGTGAGCAGCTTAATCTTTTTCTTAGCCACGGGCTTACGGATACGCGAGTCCGATTCGCCCTTGGAGAAGCCGCACATCTCGACGGAGATGAGCATAACCTGCTCCTGGTAGACCATGGTGCCGTAGGTTTCGCCCAGGATGTCGTCCAGACGGTCGTCGTAGGAGACCGCCGGCTCCTTGCCGTTCATACGGTTGATGTAGGACGAGACCATGCCAGCGCCCAGCGGGCCCGGGCGGTACAGAGCGATCAATGCTACGACGTGCTTGTACTCGGTGGGCTTCATGTTCTTGATCGTGGCCGTCATGCCGGCGGACTCGACCTGGAAGACGCCGGCGGTATGGCCGGAGCCCATGAGCTTAAAGATCTCGGGATCGTCAAAGGGAATCTCTTCCTCTTTGATGTCGATGCCGAAGTTCTTTTTGATGTTGGCTTTTGCCTTGGAGATAACCGTCAGCGTACGCAGGCCCAAGAAGTCCATCTTGAGCAGACCCATGTCGGCAACGGTATGGCCCTCGTACTGGGTAATCTCGACGCCGCCCTTGGTGTCGAGCTTGGTGGGCACGTGCTCGTTGACGGGGTCGCGGCAGATCAGAACGGCGCACGCGTGCACGCCCTCGCCACGGGTGAGGCCCTCGATCGAGAGCGCCGTGTCAATGATGCGGCGGGCGTCGTCGTCCTTTTTATAGGCCTCGGCAAAATCGGGGTTAAACAGATCCTCTTTGCCGGGTTGTTTGTCGAGCACCTGCTTGAGCTTGACCTTGGGGTCGCTCGAGACCATCTTGGACAGACGCTGGCCCATGTAGACCGGGTAGTCCAAGACGCGCGCGGCGTCGTTGATGGCCTGCTTGGCCTTAATGGTCGAGTAGGTGATGACGTGGGTGACCTTCTCGGGGCCGTAGAGCTGGCGAACGTGCTCCACGACCTCGAGGCGCCGCTCATCGTCGAAGTCCATATCGATATCGGGCATCTCGGTACGCTGCGGAGACAGGAACCTCTCGAACATCAGGCCGTTCTCGAGCGGGTCGAACGCGGTGATGTTCATGGCGTAGGCGACGATAGCGCCGGCGGCCGAGCCACGGCCGGGGCCGACGCCGATGCCGTTGTCCTTGGCCCATTGCACGTACTCGGCAACGATCAAGAAGTAGGCGGCAAAGCCCTTGTCGCAGATGACTTTGTATTCGTACTCAAAGCGCTCTTTGATGTTGACGCCACCAATCTCGCGCGTGGCCCAGTCGTCACCGTAGTGCTGGCGCAGGCCCTTCTCGCACTCGCGGCGGAACTGACTCTCGTGCGTCTCGCCGGGGTCGAGCAACGGGAAGCGCGGAAGGATGATGGAGTCCCAGTCCAGCTCGACGTAGCACTTGTCGGCGATCTCGAGCGTGTTGTCGCAGGCCTCGGGGCAATACGGGAACATCGCCCGCATCTCCTCCTCGGTCTTCATGTAAAACTCCGAGCCGGTCATGCGCATGCGGTTGGGGTCGTCGACCTTGGCGTTCATGCCGATGCACATGATGACGTCCTGCACGGGAGCGTCCTCGCGGCGCAGGTAGTGGAAGTCGTTGGTGGCGATGACCTTGACGCCTACCTGCTTGGCGATGTCGATGAGCGTGCGGTCCATCTGCTCATCGGTCAGGCCGTTGTCGGTGGTGATGCCGTGTTCCTGGATCTCGATATAAAAGTCGCCAGGTTCGAAGGTATCACGGAAGGTCTCGGCCCACTTGATGGCGCCCTCCATGTCACCGCGGTCGATGTATTTGGGAATGATGCCCGCGATGCAGGCGCTGGTGCAGATCATGCCCTTGGCGTGGCGGCGCAGGTTGTCGAGCGTCACGCGGGGCTTGTAGTAAAAGCCCTGCACGGCTGCCTCGGAGACCGTCTGCATCAGGTTGACGTATCCCTCCTGGTCCTTGGCCAGAAGGATCATGTGGTAGAGCTCGGGCTTATGGTCGCGAGCAAGGGTCTCGTCCGGCGTAAAGTAGACCTCGCAGCCAAAGATGGGCTTGATGACCAGAGGCGGCTTGAGCTCGTCGATGTTGCCCTTCTCGTCCCACATGGCCATGTCCTTCACATACTGGGCATGCTCGCGCGGGTTTTCCTCGGGATCGGGCTCCACCAGCTCGTCGCGGCGATCCTTTTCCAAAAAGGCCTTGTCGTGACTCCAGGTTTTGTACTCAGGCGTGTTGTGGTTGACGGCGTCGCAGGCCAGCGCCAGGTCGGGCACGCCATACATGTAGCCGTGGTCGGTAATGGCGACGGCGGGCATGCCCAGCTCTACGGCGCGATTGACCATATCCTGGATACGGGTTGCGCCGTCGAGCATGGAGAAAACGGTGTGGTTGTGCAGATGGACGAATGCCATGTGATGAGCTCCGATGCGGGTTCGTGTTCTGACTGAACGATTTTACCGCACGGCGCGGATAGCACCCGAACCTAGCCAAACCCACACGGGCAGTCTTTTTGGGACCTTCAAAAAGGGGAATGAGGGCATCCAGATATATCGAGTATTACTGGAACCCCGGCGATGCGCGGAATGATTTGTGACGAATAGTCATGTCCATCAAGAAGGCTCGACGCTTCGGATAGCTCGTCAATCGATATATCAATTCTTGGAGACCTGTATTCCAACCATTTTTAATGAAACAACGGCGGTAATTGCTATCGCGATTGCACCAATAATACCGAGCGCTATCTGAATGGGATATAACCCCAACACATGTCCAAATATGGAGAAAAACACTGCAGAAAAGAGAGCCCTTACCAGAGACGCGACGGAAAGGATCGTCGCGCGGAGATCGTCCGCTATCGCGTCTTGGATTAAGTTTTCCGAAGTGATGTACACCACTTCTGGGAGAAAACAAAGCACCATGCTAAGGCCAAACAAACACAGCGGATTTGAAGCGAACCACGGAAGAATCATGAAAAGGCCAGCCTCGATTAGCATCGAGCCGAGCATGGTATTTCTTTTCCCGAAACGCAATGAGAAGAAATCTGCTGCAATGTAGGCCGTCGCATTTACTGCATAGGATGCACCGAAAAAGATTCCTATTATGGAGACGGGAGCATCAAATGCGTCGAATACCAACTGATTCAAGTTGTAATAACTCCCATAGAATCCATCGAGCATGCTTGTGCCGATTAGAAGAAGCAATACCGCAAAAGCGGATTCTCCAACACGCCAGGTTTCGCGTCTGAACATCTTGGCCGCGTCAAACCTTCCCTTTTCAGAGCTTTCAGAACGGGTCGCTTCCGTCCTCTCAATGGGATACAGAAGGAAAAGCTGCAGGAGATAGAAAACGGAGACACATACGTAGAGGGCGCTCCAAGATACTTGGGCAATGAAAGATCCGAGCACAATCGCCATTCCCGTAGCGATTGATTGCGCGGCAAGCAGCCGAGCATTGATGGTGAGGAAGCGCTCTCCTTGACCGGCATTCCGGGCAATTTCATATAAAAGTGCTTGTTCGGATCCCGATTGAAGGGAGTAGGCGAGTGCCTCAACAAGGGAAAGCACGACAAGAAAGGGGCCTGAGAGCAACAGCATGCCAGCCGTATGGAAGAAAAGCAGCAGCACGCCCACTTGAATCGAAAACTTCTTTCCAAAGAAATCGCCTATCAGCCCTGTTGGCAGCTCGAGGACGACCGTTGCAATGTTAAACAGGGCTTGATAAAGCGCGATTTCCGTGACAGGCATTCCTTTCTCCGCAAGGAAAAGTAGAAACACTCCCCGATTTAAAACAAATCCCGCGAGAACGAAAAAGGCGGAATAGATGTGCAGTTGCGTAGCGGCATTCTTATTCATTTGGCACTTCCATCAACTACTTTTGTCGGGCCGCTCGCTACTGACTCGAAGCCTGAAGTGTTCACAGTTGATGTGAAGAGCGGTAAAGCTTTTGCACAGGGTATCAATGGAATACATCCGAAGCGTTTTCGGCAGTATCATCGGCGAAGGCGGGATTAGCCTTTACGCGGCGCTCACCCTCGATGTATTTGACGATTTGATCAATCGTCTGGTTGGCGTGGCTCTTGAGCTTGCGCTCGTAGAAGAAGAGGCCGAGCTTGCCGCGCATGCCAGACGTGTTGCCACCCGCACCCTGAAAATCCTCGGTATAGGTGAGCTCGCAAGCACCATCGCCAGCAGGTGCAGTCTCATAGCGCATGGTATTGATGCCCGCCGCATACTGAAAACGGACCTCATAGAGGCACGGGTAGTCAAAGTGCTTGATCTTAACCTTGATCGCCGTGCCCTTGGTCTTGCCTTTTGCGGACTGGGCGCGCTTCTCGTACTTATAGCCGTTGAGCTTATTGCGGCTAGGACGTTTGCCCGTGACGTTCTCGATATCCCGCATGATGGACCCCGCCAGAGCGTCAAAAAGCTCCTCCGGCGTCACCTTAAGCGTTTTGGTGAGCTGCATGATGGCCCCTTATTCGTTTGAACCGTTCGGGCCATTGTACCGCCCCAAGCTCTCCCATGCGTTGCGGTGCCATTTGGACGATTGAGGGCCTTACGGCCGCAAAACCAACCAAATAGCACCATAAAGCCTGAGGTGGCTAGAGGCTGTAGGTGACTACTTGAGGCTCGCAGGGGTTGGCGGGGTCGACTTGCTCCACGCGGACGAACTTGACGGTCACGGCCTCAAAGCCCGCCTTGTGCAACACATCGGAGTAGACGCGCGCCTGCAGGGCGTGCTTCTCCTGCAGCTGTTCCGGCGTCTCGTCCGGCGTCCCGCCCGTCTTGTAGTCGATGACCAGCGCGCATGACGAATCCGCCGGGTTCGTCGCCAAAGCGTCGATGGCGCCCTCGGCATATGCACCGTAGCGGGCGATGTCCTCGTCCTCGCAGCCCAGCGAGAAGAACGGCACCTCGGCGCGAACGCACGGCCACGCGAGCAGGTCGGCACGAGCAGCCGACTTGAGCCAGCGGTCCAGGGCAACGTCGAAGCGTTCGCGCTGCTCCGGCGTCAGGCACCACAGGCGCGCCAGCGCATCGGCACGCTCAGCGGGCAGCGCATCGGCACCCATCTCGATCAGCCACTGGCAGGCGGCATGGAACGCCGAGCCCAGCGCCATGGGGTTGCCGGCGGGCTCAACGGCGGCCACGCCTGCATCCGTCATCTCGGAACCATCCGACTCCGCATCATCGCCAGCCTCGTCCATGGGCACATGCGCCTCGGCGGCTCGGTCCTCGGACTCGGCATGCAGCGCCGCGGCAATTGACGAGTAGCTGTACGAATCGCGCGCCGGATACGGGCAGGTGCCCATGCGCACGCCCACCGTTTGGGGATACACGAGCTCAAACGCATCGGGCTCGGGGTCGGCAGGACCGGGAACAGCGGCGTGGGCATCCGCACCGGCACCCTCCGGCTCCGCATCGCCGCGGACAAGCCTGCCCTCGACATCCAGCGAAGCGTTGACCTCAAACGTCTGCTCGCCAAACGTAAAGTCCGCCAGCGAGATGAGCTCGTAGTCGCCCGGCTTGGAGTTGTCGAACACCAAACGGTCGCTATCGAGCTGCGGCATGTCCAGGCTGTCGGTCGGCAGGATGCGGCGCAGCACGTCGTAGGTCAGATCCGTCTCGACATCGAAGGTCGGCGCACACAGCTTGCCGCGGCTCACGCCGACATCCATCGCCAGAATGACCAGCTCGCGCGCTCGCGTCATGGCGACATAGAGCAAGCGAGCCCGCTCCTCGAGCGAAAGCTGCAGGTCGTGGTTGCGCAGGCGAACGAATGCCTCGGCGGGAGAACCCGTCGCGCAGACATCCTCCATGAGCTCCGGCGGCAACCATAGCGACGTGCCCTTGCCCTTAAACGCATGCTCAAACTGCTTTTTGACGTCGTCGCCCTTCACAAAGGTTCCGTCGGCGAGCTTAACGCCGTCGAAGCGTGCCGGCAGCGCCACGATCTGCGCTCCGCCCTCGACGCGACCCATCTGTGCCGCACCCGAGGACTTACGCACGCCAAAACACTCGGCAACCGCTACGACCGGATACTCCAGACCCTTGGACGCATGCACCGTCATGATGCGTACCGCGCCGTCGCCCTCCTCGTTGAGCGCGCCCGGGGCCTCCTTGCCCGCCAAGAAGCGGTCGAAGGCGAGCGCAATGGAGCGCGGCGAGTTGCCGAGCTCGGCCTCTGCCTCGGCCACGGCGTCGAGCGCCTTGAGCACGTTGGCGGCAATGGCCTTGCCCTCGGGACCACGCTGTGCCAGACGCACAAACCAGCCGGAGGCGTTGACCACGTCGCGCGCGATGGCGGCGAACGAATCGCGGCCCACGCGACGGAGCGCATACCGCAGCACCTCGCGGGCGCGCGTCACGAGCGGCAAGTCTTGCAAACCCGGCACATCGGAATCGCTCATGATGCCCGCATCGATGTTGCGGCGCGAGGTCTCCCCCGTCTGGTCGTCCAGTTTGGTCGCCAGCGCCAGGAACTCCTGGGCGCCGAGCGCAAACATCGGCGAGGCGAGCAGTGGCATAAGGCCCTGCGCCGTATCGGCCGGATTGGCGAGTGCGCAGACCAGGGCACGCACCGTCTGCACCTCGGCTGCCTGGGCAAAGACCGAGCCGCCTGCGATCACGCAGTCGAGCCCCTGGTCGCGGAAGGCCTGCGCATAGACATCGGCGTTGGTCATGCGGCCCAGCAGCAGGACCATGCTGCCCTGGGGCTGGCCCGCTTTAACGAGTGCTTGGAATCGCTCCGCAATCGCGCGAGCTTTCGCCTGCGTTCGCTCCTGCGTACTGCCACCGGCAACGAAGATCGCCTGGCGGCGCGATGTCTTCGCCTTGAGCTTGTCCTCGCGTTCGTCGCTCGGTTCAAGATCCAAGAACCCCTGCATCAAACCACCGGTGTCGCCGTCAAAGACGCGCGCCACATAGCGCAGCACCTCGTCGTGGCTGCGGAAGTTGCGTACAAGCTTGACGAGCTCGCCGGCGGGGGCATCGGACGTGGCGACCGTCTCGGACGCCGTCGTCGAACCCACCTTGCGCTCCTGGCGACGGAACACCTCGACCTCGGCACCACGGAAGCGGTAGATCGACTGCTGCGCATCGCCTACGGTGCACAGTGCGCGCTCCCCCGCGCCCGTCAGGTAACGGATCAAATCGACCTGCATCTGGTCGGTATCCTGGAACTCATCGATCATGACCATCTTAAAGCGACCCTCATAGGCCGCTCGGATGGCGGGATAATCGCGCAGCGCCTCGTACGCCATGCGCAGCAGGTCGTTGTTATCAAGCGCGGACTGGTCAGCCTTGAGCGCGCGGTATTCCGCCTCCACAGCACGAGCAAGCCCCACCAGCGCATCGAGCGCCGGACCGCCGCAGGCAAGCACGATATTGATAAATGCATCGGCGGCCTCGGCCTTGAGCAGCTCCACCTGCTCCTTAGGAAACGCCTTGCTCGCCCGAGGCATGCTGCACGACATCATGAGTCGCGCCACATCCTCCATGGTTTTGCCGCTCGCCTCAAACGCGTCGATGGCATCGAGTGCCACCTGCGCTTTCTCGGTCGCGGCCTTGCTTGCGCCCAGCGCCGCACGATAGGCATCGGCGAGTGCCGAGGTATCGGCCTGGCCGCGCGCCACGCACACGTCGTCCATACCGCCCGGCAGCTGGCTCGAGAGCTCCAGCAGCTCACGCACCAGGCCCTTGATGGTGGTGCCGGCGCCAAAGAGGCCGCCCTCGCCTGCCATGGGATACCAGGCGTAGAGGCTTTTAAGCGAAGCGGCGAGCTCGGGGGCGGCATCGGGTGCCGTCGCTCGGGCCAGCACATGCTCAACAGCCTGATCCATAAGCTCATCGGTATCGGTAAGCACCGTGAACTCGGGATCGATGCCCAGCTCCAACGCATGCGCGCGCAGGATGCGCGAACACATGCCGTGAATGGTCGAGATCCAAGCGTCGTCGACGGTCAGGGCCTCCTCGTCCATACCCTCTTCGATAAGCGCGCGACGCACGCGGTCGCGAATCTCGGCCGCGGCATCTTTGGTAAAGGTAATGGCGAGCACCTGATCCAGATGCTCGACAAACGGACCGGATTCGGGCGAGAGCGCATAGACGATGCGGCGCGTGAGGGTAAAGGTCTTGCCCGAGCCGGCACCTGCCGAGACAAACAGCGGGCGGTCGAGCGTTTTGACGACTTGCAGTTGTTGCGGCATCAAAGTCGAAAGATCCATGGTCTACACGTCCCTCCTTACAAACGTTCCTTCGTGGTTATACGAGCAGCGCGCATGCGCGGCCTGAGCCGACGTCGGGTCGACGGCGGCAACGTCGCCTGCCTCGAGCTCGCGCAGACGCTCGGCAATGCCGGTCTCCACGCGATCGAGCAGCGCATCGAAGTCCATGTTGCCGCCCTCGCCGGGAAAGCCCTTCTTAAGGCCTGGGATGCGGCCGTCGCCGCGCTCTTCCTCAAGCAACTCGGCGCTCGCCGCACCGCGCAGCGCGGGCTTGCCGCCCTTGGTCGAAAAATAGAGCGCGGCGCGGGTATCCAGATCCAGCGCCCGACGCATGGCCTGCGCGTAGATGAGTGTCTGGGTATGGGGCGGCAGCCAGCGCGGGTCGTCGATGGGGGCCTCGCCCGACTCCTCGTCGCGCACCGTGGGGTCGGCGAGCTTAAACTCCTCGACACCCGAACGATGCTTATAGTCGATTACCACGGCGCGATTCTCGACATCCACATCAACGCGGTCGATGCGCCCGCCAAGCGGCCAACCGGCATACTCGACCTGGAGCTCGTTGAACGCAAACTCCAGGTAGCGCGGCGCGAAGGGCGCGAGCGCCTCGGACTCGTAGGCAAGCACGCCCTCCAGCTGCGGCAAAATCTCGGCCACCTGGCGCTCCTCCACCGGGGAGAGCGGCACGAGCGGGCCCTCGGCACCGCGCTTGCCCGCATGCTCGGCCAAGGTCTCGTCAAAGACCTCGCGCAGCAGCTCCTTCGCGCGTGGCAGATTCATGGGTGTCACGCGCTCCATGCCCTCCTGGGGCAGACGGGCATGCAAGTGTTCCAGCACGTCGTGGACAAAGTTGCCCTTCTCCATATTGCCAAAGCCAGCGTCGATCGACTGGGGCTTCACGCGGTACGAGACGAACCAGCATAGCGGGCAGGTCGAATAGGCCTCGATCTGCGAGGCAGACGTCAGGCGCGGCACCAGCGGCGCATCCTCGCCCTCGCCATCGCGACGACGCAGGACCAAATACGGAATGGCTTCATCGCTCAGATGCTGAGGAGCTTCGCAGGTCACGCGCTCGCGCCTAAGACCTTCGCCTGCCGCGGGATCGAAGTCCCTTACGATATCGCCCTCACCCACGCACTTCGCCTTGTCGGCGCCAACGGCCTTAGCGTCGTCAGCGGCCTTGTCGGCGTCAGCGGCCTTAGCATCGTTAGCGGCCTCGGCATGCGCCCGCAACTCGGTCCACACGGCCGCCGGATAGCACTCGCGCGCCTGACGATCGTGGGTCACACGGGCGAGCGTAACCGGACCACGCGACGCTTGTATCGCGCGGCCAAAGCGTGCGCGCAGCAAGGCCGCAGGCTCAAGCGTCACACCGCTGCGATCTAACTCTGCCGTCAGCGTTGCCAGCGGGCCCTCCTCATGTGAGAGCGGATAACTGTCCAGGTCGACGTCGGCAAACAGCACGGCATCGTAGCTGCCGGGGCGCAGGGCCGCCGCATCGGCAAGCGAAGCAAAGCGAACCTGGGCGCGTGGCGCACGGTCAACCTCGTAGGTCTCGTAATCGTAGGCAGCGCTACGCTTGTCCACCTTGGTGCGAATGTCATCGAGCACGGGCACGGTCGCGGCCTGCGACACGTCGAGCGCACGGGCGCCATTCATAAGGATGTCGATGACGTGGCGCAGCAGGGCCACCTCCGCCTGGCGACGGGCCTGACCGTCGAGACCGCCAAGTGCGCGATCGGGCAGTGCCTCGGCAACGGCAAGCATGGCCTTGAGCGCCGTCACGGGTTTGTCGCGCCACAGCGCCTGGAACACGTCCGAGATCACGCACGGCACGTTCTTAAACCAGTTCTCGTCGCTCGCCGCTTTACGCGCGCCCCTCACCTGGCCCTGCACGCTCTGCAGCAGGCTCTTGACGCCCGCAGTGGTCTTGCTGCGCGACAGTCGCATATTCTTGTCGAACGTGCGCGCGCTGGCGGCGTCGGCACCCGAAAGCGGGCTGTAAATCCAGTCGGTAAGCTCCGGAGCGGGCCACCACTCAGTCTTAGAAGCTGCCCCTTCGTCGGCGGCCTTCATACGCTCGATCAGGTTGGCGAGCGCCGTGAACTGCCTGCCCGCAATGGATTGGGAAAACGCCGTGAACTCGGCCGTCTCGGCAGCAACGTGGCGCGCCGCCAAACGAGCGGCAAGCTCGCCGAACAGCTGGGGTGCCCGGGCAGAAACAACGAGCACGCGTACGGGGTCGGCGGGTGTTGCAGCAGCTTTATCGTCCTTGGACTCCTTGTGCGCTTTCACCAACTTATCGATGACGTCCGCATAAGCATGGGCACGGGCATGGGGGCCGGCGACCTCAATAAAGGCAGGCTGAGCAGCGGACTTGGAGGCAGTCTGGGGCGCGGCGGCGCCCTCCCCCAGCGGCGCGATCTCAAACAGCACACCGCGGACATCAAATGCCGCGGCAAGCTCCTCGCGCATCGCCGCTTGCTCGCGGGCAAGCAGCACGACAACCTCTCCCCCGTTGTTTGCCACGGCGGACAGCAGCTCGAGCAGGCTATACGTAAATGACGTGACGCCGCGCACGCAAACGGCGCGGGCGCACCCCGGCAGGTTGTCGGCCAAAGCGCCGGCCATAATGTCAGCCGCCTCGCAGGGCTCGACCATATCTCGACGGTCCAAACCGCGCGCATAGGCGCACAAAAGTTCAAACACGCGAGCCTCGGCGTCGCTT